>JAICYR010000007.1 GCA_025934135.1 Acidobacteriaceae bacterium
CCGGCAGCGCGTAGGTGTAGGTCCTGAAGTGTTGGCCGTACTTCGCGCGCTCCTCATCTACAATCGGACGCGGGCCCACAAGGCTCATGTCTCCGGCCAGCACGTTCAGCAGTTGCGGAATCTCATCCAGACTCGTCTTCCGCAGCAGCCGTCCAATCGGAGTCACGCGCGGATCGTCCCGCAGCTTCTGTGTCCGGACCCACTCTTCGCGCGCCTCGCCGTTTGCTGTCAGGTACTCATCCAGCAGCGTGTCGCTGTCCTCATACATCGTCCGGAACTTCCAGACGTCAAGCGGCTTCTGATACTGCCCGATGCGTCGATGGCGATAAAGTACCGAGCCGTCGGATGTGAGTCGAATCACGCCCGCCACAAGCAGCCCCAGCGGAAGCGCGATGGGCAGTGCCAGAATGACCAGCACGAGATCCAGCACCGGCTTCAGCATGTTGTACTGGAAGGAAGCAACCGGCAGGCCACGCATCGCCGCCTCAAAGGCTGGATCGGCAAAGCCCGCTGCTCGAAAATTCTCTTCTTTATAAGAAAGATCTGCTGTAACTATCTCAGGTGTGGCCATCCCCCAAAAACGTCCTCTGCTATAAATTTGGCTATCATTCCGGGCCGAGGTTTTCCCCGAGGTCTCCGGATTTTTTGTCGGCCACGCCCCGGCGCAATGATCGGAGGCTTGGCCAAGTTATCGGAATGCTAGACGGCCCGGCATCGGCGAAAACTCACCGGTCCGCGCAGCTCATCTATTCCTGCCCTATGATTTATATCAGTCGGCACAATCCTACTCATCCATTAGAAACATCAATGGATCAAAGCAATTCCAGATTGGGCCCAGTATCCCAAAATGAACCCGGCGCATATCTATAAGTTGCGCACAGGCTTGCGTAAATCGCCGTTCTCCGGATTACCTAAAGTCGCAGCTCGGGAAAAAACACAACGGATTCGACGCCTGAACAAGTATCTGCTCGACATGGATCGCAGATTTTTATAACTTATGTTTGAAGCTCGCACTATCTTAACCCCTAATCAGGGAAAATATAAATGCCAAAAGTAATATGATTAACTTGATAACCCCCTAACATCTGTTAACTCACGTATGAAGCCGGTGTCATAACGACGCATGATACCCGCAGTAGATGGACAATCGCAGATCTGCCTCGGTGCCCCGTTCAGAATTCTGAACACCTCCGCCCGGCCACGTCCGCCGCACGCTGGCAATTTCGCAAGCTTTTCATCAAACTATATGCAGACCTGTGGACTCTTCACTTCCAATTCGCGGCAGCGCTCGTTCCGCTACTCCGGACTTCCATGCCGCGCGCGAGCTTGAGGCCCGTCTCGCATTCGTAGTTCGCGGAGAAGCCCGCTTCGACTCAGGCTCCCGCGCGCTCTACACCACTGACTCGTCCAATTACCGCCAGGTCCCCATCGGCGCGGTTCTTCCTCGCGATGCAGCCGACGTCGAAGCCGCCGTGGCCGCGTGCCGCGAATTTGGCGCGCCGGTCCTCTCGCGCGGAGGCGGCACCAGTCTCGCCGGACAATGCTGCAATGTGGCCGTGGTCCTCGACTTCTCCAAGTACATGCGCTCCATTCACTCGCTCGATCCTGAACGCAAGCTGGCCTGTGTCGAGCCGGGAATCGTCCTCGACCGCGTTCGGGAAGCCGCCGAGAAGCACCACCTCACCTTCGCGCCCGATCCCGCGACGCATTCGCGCTGCACCATCGGCGGCATGATCGGCAACAACTCCTGCGGGGTACACGCTCTCATGGGCGGCAAGACTGACGACAACATCCGGTCCCTCGACGTGCTGCTTTACGACGGCACCCGCCTCACCGTCGGTGCGACCAGTGACGACGAGCTTGCCTCGATCCTCGCCGGCGGAGATCGTCGCGCTGAGATCTACCGCGCCCTTGCCGGCATTCGCGACCGCTACGCCCCACTTATCCGTGAGCGCTTTCCCAAAATTCCCCGCCGCGTCTCCGGTTACAATCTCGACGCACTGCTTCCCGAAAATGGCTTCCACGTCGCCCGTGCTCTCGTCGGCAGCGAAGGCACCTGCGTCACGGTTCTCTCCGCCGAACTCGACTTGAAACCCAGTCCGCCGCATCGCCGCCTTGTGGTTGCTGCTTTCTCGGACGCCTTCGCCGCCGCCGACAGCGTGCCCGCCGTCCTTGAACACAAGCCCATCGGACTCGAAGGTTTCGACGGCATGCTCATCGACTTCATGCGTCGCAAAAGCCTAGCCGAAGACGACATCCCGCTGCTGCCCGAAGGCAAAGGTTTTCTGCTCATTGAATTCGGCGGCTGGTCGCCCGAGGACGCCGACCGCCAAGCCAGCGAATTCGCGGCAGCCGCTCAGTCCTTCTCGCCGAAGCCGTCCGTCCGCCAATATTCACCAGACGAGGCGAAGCGGGTCTGGTTCGTTCGCGAATCCGCCCTCGGGGCAACGGTCTTTGTCCCCGGCGAGCCGCATGGATGGGAAGGATGGGAAGATTCCGCTGTGCCTCCCGACAAGCTGGGCTCCTACCTGCGCCAGCTTCATGCGCTGATGGAGCGGTATGAATATCGCGGCCCCATGTACGGCCACTATGGACAAGGCTGCGTCCATCTCCGCATCAACTTCGATCTTGAGACCGTTGAAGGCATCGCCAAATACCGCGACTTCATTGACCACGCCGCTGATATCGTCGTGGCTCACGGAGGCTCCTTCTCCGGCGAGCATGGAGATGGCCAGTCCCGCTCGGCGCTGCTGCCCAAAATGTTCGGTCCCGAGCTCATTCAGGCCTTTCGCGAATTCAAGGCCATCTGGGACCCCGAAAACCGCATGAATCCTGGCAAGCTCTCCGGCCCGGAAATCTACAGCCCCACCGACAATCTTCGCCTCGGCGCGGGCTACAAATCCCATCACGAAAACACCTTCTTCCGCTTTCCCGACGACAAAGGCTCACTCTCCGAGGCCTCGCTCCGCTGCGTCGGCGTCGGCGCTTGTCGCAAGGTTGACGCCGGTTCAATGTGCCCCAGCTACATGGCCACCCGCGAGGAGAAGCACTCCACGCGCGGCCGCGCTCACCTGCTATGGGAAATGCTCGAAGGGAATGTCCTGAACCACGACTGGCAGAGCGAAGCCGTAAAGGAGTCGCTCGACCTCTGCCTCTCCTGCAAAGCCTGCAAAACTGAGTGCCCCGTCAATGTGGACATCGCCACCTACAAGGCCGAGTTCCTCGCCCACTATTATCAGCAACACCGGCACCCGCTTCGCGATTATGCCTTCGCCTTTATGGATAAGTGGGCGCGCCTGGCATCTGTAATCCCCGGCGTTACGCCTAGGCTCGCCAATCTGCCGCTCCAGGTTTTCGGCGTCAGTGGTATTGCCAAATCCATCCTCGGAGTCGCGCCTCAGCGCACGCTGCCGCAATTCGCGCCCTATAGCTTTACGAGCCGCCATCGCGGTACGCCCGCATCGTCGGAAAACCGCGTCATTCTCTGGCCCGATACCTGGAACAACTACTACCATCCGCAGACCCTTACCGCCGCCCAGCAGGTGCTTGAGTCCGCCGGATGCGGCGTCACCGTGCCCCGTCAGCATATTTGCTGCGGACGCCCGCTCTACGATTTCGGGTTCCTCACCGCCGCCCGCAAATATCTTCAGCACGCCATGCAGGCGCTCGGCGCTGAAATCGACTCAGGAACTCCCATCGTTTTCCTCGAACCCTCCTGTGCCAGCGTTTTCCGTGACGAGCTTCGCAATTTCTTCCCGAAGGACGCCCGCGCCGCCGCCCTTCGCAACCAGACATATATATTGAGCGACTTCCTTGCCCAGCGCGCGCCCGCCTACCAGCCTCCCGACCTCTCCGGACAATCCATCGTCCTCCACGGCCATTGCCACCATAAGTCATTGATGAAAATGGACTCCGAGCTGGATCTGCTTCGCCGCACCGGGGCCGCCGTCACCCTGCTCGATTCCGGATGCTGCGGCATGGCCGGCCCTTTCGGCTTTGAGCGAGAGAAGTTCGAGGTTTCTCAGATCCTCGCGGAGCGGGTCCTTTTGCCCGCCGTCCGGAGCGCCGCACCGGAAACCCTCCTCGTTACCGACGGCTTCAGTTGCCGCGAGCAGATCGCCCAGAACTCCCCCCGCCGCGCCCTGCACCTGGCCGAGGTTCTGGCCCGATCGAACTCGCGGTAGCCGCCCTATTCTTTCTCTCGCAGGGCAGTTTTTTCCCTCTCCCCTCCCCAAAAGTCATCCATCGGTAACTTTTACACGGCGTAGTCAATTGGTTACACCCAACCAAAATTAAGTTTGCCACATCTTATCAACGAGTTACGATTTCTCTGGTGACTCCATCCTTTTGGCACGCAACCTGCTGTATTCCGGGCATAAGGACGCTGCGCAGCTTCCGGTGTGCTCGGTAAGAACATACAAGGAAGGCAGTTCATGACGACGATGAGAACCAAGAGCAAAATGACGTACCTTTCGATCCCCTCGGCATTCACGGCACTGTGCGTAGCGGCCGCCTTGGGAGTACCTGCGTACGCCCAGCAGCAAGCCCCACCGCAGCAGAACCCTCCGGCGCAAGTGCAGACCGGAGCAACCACTGGCGCGAACACCACCGACAATGAAACTTACGCCACCGGGCAGCCCCTTCCGACCAAGTCTAACGAAGGCTTCTGGGGCCATATGAACCCCTTCGCCCGCAAAAAGTGGGTACATAGGCAGCTTGACCCCGTCAAGGACCGCCTCAATGAGCTGGATCAGCTTCAGGCCCGCAACGCCCGCGACATTAAGGATGTAGACTCCCGCGCCCAGGCTGGCATTCACCGCGCCGAAGCCAAAGCCGGAGAAGCGAGCGAAACGGCGACCGCGGCCAACAACACCGCGAACCAAGCCAACCAGATGGCCGAACAGGCCAGCAACCATACCCAGCAGTTGGGGGAGACCGTCAGCAATCTCGACCAGTATCACAAGGTCAACGACACGGAAATCCGTTTCCGTCCCGGCCAGACCCATCTCAACCAGCGCGCACAAGATGCCCTCTCCCAGCTTGCTTCTTCTGTCCAGGGACAGAAGGGCTACATTATCGAAATCACCGGATACTCGCACCTGCGTGGTCAGGCCGGGATCCGCAGCTCGCAGCACATGGCCGATGCGGTCGCCCGCTATCTGGCCGAACATCAGGTGCCCATCTATCGCATTCATCAAGTTGCGATGGGACACACCGAAATAGATAACCAACCCGTCACGCGCGGCACGGTGGTGCACGTGATGCTTATGCAGAACAGTTTAGCGGCCTTGAACACGCCTTCAGCCGATGGCGGTTCGCCGATTGGTGCGACGCAGCAGTCTTCCGCGCAGCCCTCCCCTCAGGGTGCTGCGTCGCAGCCAGCGGTCATTAATAACTAGAAGAAAAAGGCACGCAACAAGCTCTCACACAACGAGAGAACCAAGGCAGATTGGCCCCTCACTCGAGGGGCCCTTTTTTTGCCTGAACGCTGACCGCTTTTCCTCTCCCCTTTACAACTCCCCCCGCGCACGCGATGCTGGAGAAGCCGTGAAGAACAGCATCAGCATTTCGAAGGAAGACTATTTGAAGGCCGCGCTGGAGGCTGAGTGCGAGGGCCAGACCGTGATCGCGGCCACGCTGGCGCACTGGCTTGGCGTCTCGCCGCCCGCGGTTTCCATGGCGCTGCGCCGACTGAAGCGCGACGGTTATGTAGAGGTGAAGCCCGACGGGATAGTGAAGCTCACTCCAAAAGGCCGCCAGGTGGCGCGCCGCACCGCGCTGCGGCACCACCTGATCGAGCGCATGTTGTCGGAGATGTTCGGGATGCCGTGGTATGAAGTCCATGACGAGGCGGAGCGGCTGGAGCACGCCGTTTCCCCAGCCTTCGAGGCGCGGCTGCTCGAAAAGCTGGGCGAGCAGGGGACGTGTCCCCACGGCAACTCGGTCTTGCCGGAAAGCCCCGCCCGGCGCGCACGCCGCGGCCTGCTGACGCTGGCTGAGAGCGAGGAGCGGGCCGACTACACCGTCGCGAGCCTTTACGAGCGCGACCCCAAACTGCTGCGCTTTCTGCACGAGATCGGAATCGCCCCCGGCGGCGCGGTCCGCGTACTCAGAAAGAACTACGACCAGACGCTGACGATCGAGACAGATTCGGGACGGGTGACGATCGGCGCTCCGGCAGCGGAAAAGGTGTGGATAATGCCACAAGCGGTGCCGCAAGTGGTGGCGAAAAAGCGCGGGTAGAAAGCCGCCAGATGTAGGATTCAGGCAAGGATGCGAACCCACAGCCGAAGTTTCTACTCCGCCGTCCCGGCCTGCTCGCTCATGGCTGCGTTGCTGTTGTGCGCGGCGGCGTGTTGGGCGCTCGATCCCCACCAGGACCTGCGGTACTACGGCTATCAATCCTGGCAAACCGACAACGGGCTGCCGCAGAACACGGTCCACGCGGTGGTGCAGGGCCGCGACGGATTCATGTGGTTCGGCACCGAAGCGGGGCTGGTCCGCTTCGATTCAGTCCGGTTCCGCGTCTACACGCGCAAGACTACGCCGCAGCTTCCCGGCGATTTGATTTACGCGCTCATGCAAGACCGCGCGGGCGCGCTCTGGATCGGCACCGCCAACGGAATCGTACGCTACAGCGATGGCGCTTTCCGCGGTTTCCCCGACACGGCGGGCAGCATCGTGTGGTCGCTCTTCGAGGACCACGATGGACGCGTCTGGGCGGCGACCTCCTCGGGATTGTCGCGGCAGGATGGCGCACGCTTCGTGAATGTGCCCGGCGTTCCGCCTCTCGATGAACACAGCCGCTTACTGGAACTCGGCGATGGCTCGCTCTGGCTCTCGACCACTGAGGGACTCTTCCATGCCGCACCCGGAAACGCGACCTACTTCACGCTGGCCGGAACGCCATCGCCAGTCGAGGCCCTCGCACTCGACGAGGCTGGGCGCGTGTGGGCGGGCACCCGCAACGGTGTGGAAGTCTGCAATATGGCAAGCTGCGGGTCCATTGCGGCTCTGGCCAACAAGCGCGTTCATGCGCTGGCCGCCGCGCCGAACGGAGCGGTCTGGATAGGCGGCGACGCGGGGCTCTGGTTCTATGACCCGGCGCATCCATCGAAAATCCAAAGCTATTCGGAAAAAGACGGCCTGCCCGCCGCTCGCGTCAACCTGCTCTTCCGCGATCGCGAAGGCGCGCTCTGGATCGGAACCTCGTCCGGCATTGCGCGGCTGGCCGACGGGAAGATCGAGTCGTTCACGCCGCGAGAGGGCTTCTCCAGCAACCTCGTCCTCTCCATCGCCGAGGACCGCGAAGGGAACCTCTGGCTGGGCACCGAATCCGGCGGCGTGGACATTCTCCGCAACCGCAAGTTCACCACCTACACGGCGGCTGACGGCATCTCCGACGACCACATCCTCGCTGTCACGCAGGACCGTGCCGGGACCGTGTGGCTGGGCACTGATGGCGGAGGGCTGGACTACGCGAATCCAGCTGCGATTGACCAACACGGCTTCTCCACGCTAACCACTGCGAACGGCCTTTCCAGCAACGTCATTCTGTCGCTGGCTGCCGCGCCCAACGGAGACCTCTGGATCGGAACTCCCGACGGTCTCGACCGTATGCACGGCAGCATCGTCAAGGTCTTCACGTCTGCCGATGGCCTCGCGGACGACTTTGTGCGGTCGCTCTATTTTGACACCCAGGGCACACTCTGGATCGGCACGCGGCGCGGCCTGTCGCAGTTTCAGAATGGCAAATTCACTACATGGACCGCACTCGACGGCCTAGGCAGCGACCTGGTCGGGGCCATCGCGCAGGCGCGCGGCGACGGCCTCTGGATCGCCACGCTTGGTGGCCTGACGCGAATGCGGGACGGCCATTTCCGAAACTACTCCACCCGCGACGGCCTCTCTAATCGAGTCATCACGGCGCTGCATGAGGACGACGATGGCACGCTCTGGATCGGCACGAACGGCGGCGGGCTCAACCGTTGGCGCGACGGCGTCTTCAAGTCCGTGCGGCCCGAAGGTGCGGACCTGCCCGCGAACATCTACAGCATTCTCGCCGATGACAGCGGCCATTTATGGATCAGTTCCAACGAGGGCATTGACCGCGTCGACCGCGATGCGCTCAACCGCTACATCGATGGCAAGGCCGCTTCGCTTCCGGTCCAGCGCTACGGCACCGCCGACGGCATGAAGATCAGCGAGGCCAGCAGCGGCGGACATCCGGCGGCGTGGCGGCTGCGCAACGGGGCGCTCTGGTTCGCGACTCTGAAGGGCGTGGCCACGGTCGACCCGGCGCACCTGGACACCAACCGCTTGCCTCCGCTTATGGCAATTGTGAGCTTCAGCGTGGACGACCAGCCCGCGCCGGACGACGCTTCCGGCCCGCTCAAGATCGCCGTCGGCAGCCGCCGCTTCGCTTTCGATTACGCCGCCATGAGCTTTTCCGCGCCCAACAAGGCCCGCTTCCGCTACAAGCTCGACGGCTTCGACCACAAGTGGATCGACGCCGGTTCCGAGCGCAGCGCGTACTACACCAACCTTCCGCCGGGGCACTACCGGTTCGAGGTCATGGCCAGCAATAACGACGGCGTATGGAGCGCGGCCCCGGCCACGCTTTCGTTTCAGTTGCGGCCGTACTTCTACCAGACCATCTGGTTTTACGTGCTGCTGATCGTCTCCGCTGCGCTGCTTGGCTACCTCGCGTACCTGTGGCGTGTGCGCCAGGTAGAATCGCGCTTCAACGCGGTGCTGGCCGAGCGCAACCGTATCGCCCGCGAAATCCACGACACGCTGGCGCAGGGCTTCGTCGCCGTCTCCGTTCAGTTGCAGCTCGCAAGGCAACTGCTTTCGCATTCGGGCGAGGACGCACGCGAGTCTCTGGACGAGGCGCAGAATCTGGTGAAGACCGGCCTTGATGACGCGCGGCGCGCCATCTGGGAGCTGCGCTCGCAAGGTTTGGAGAACCGCGACCTCGCATCGCAACTCGTCCAGATGTCTGAGCGCGTGACGAACGGCTCGCAGATCAAACCACAGGTCGAAGTCCAGGGAACCTACCGCCCCCTCTCCGAGCGCACCGAGAGCGAACTGTTGCGCATCGCGCAGGAGGCGGTCACGAACGTCGTCCGGCATTCCGGAGCCAGCAGCGTGGAGATCACGCTCAAGTTCTCGCGGCGGCGCGTTAGCATGACGATCACGGATAATGGACGAGGATTCACTGGCCCGGCTCCATCCGTCCCTGACGGCCATTTTGGCCTCACAGGCATGAGTGAGCGCGCGCAGCAGATTGGCGGAACCGTTACGATAACCAGCAGCGAGGGAGAAGGGACCCGGGTGCGGGTGGAAGTCCCGACCGGAGGCGAAACGCGATGAACGAGCCAACACGCATAGATAAGGATGCGCCGATCAAAATCCTCGTCGTGGACGATCACGCCATCGTCCGCAAAGGTCTTGTCGCGCTGCTGAACACGGTCGAGGGCCTGCGCGTCGTCGCTGAAGCCTCGGACGGCGAAGAGGCGATTCTGGCGCATCGCACCCACAAGCCCGACGTCACGCTTATGGACCTGCGCCTGCCGAAAATGAGCGGCGCCGACGCCATCGCACGCATCCGGCGTGAGCAGCCCGCAGCCCGCATTATTGTGCTCACCACCTTCGATGGCGACGAGGACATCTTTCGCGCCCTTCAGGCCGGGGCCAAAGGCTACCTGCTCAAGGGCATGGACGCGGAGGAGCTGACCGAGGCCATTCGCGCTGTCTACGCGGGCAAGTCGAAAATTCCGGCTGTTGTGGCGGAGAAGCTCGCCGGGCGCATGGGCGGCCCCGCGCTCACCGCGCGCGAGCTTGAGGTCCTGAAGCGCATCGTCGCAGGCCGCAGCAACAAGGAGATCGGCAGCGACCTCCACATCTCAGAAGCCACGGTCAAGACCCACATCAACAGCATCCTCAGCAAGCTGGGCGTCAGCGACCGCACGCAGGCCGCCACCAGCGCGCTGCAGCGCGGCATTGTGTATCTGGAGTAGTTCCAAATGCGAAGACTCATTGCGGTTGCGATTTTGCTTCTCGGCTGCGGCCTTCTGTGCCAGGCCCAGCCCGCGCATGAAAGCTGGCGTCCGGCAACAGCGGCGGAGCTGAAGGCGCTGCTTCCACCGCGAGCGCCCGTGGTCCGCGAGCGCATCGAAACGGAGATGCGCACCGCCTCCGGCATCACGGACGGCAAGGGCAAATACGTCGCCGGGGTGGTGCTCATCACCGCCGGATACTCGGCCAACGGCAAGTATTCGCACTTCTTTGTGACCCAGGTGCCGCTCAAAATCGGAGACTTCGACCTTGCGCCTGGCCAATACCTGATTGGCTGGGAACACGGAGAAGACCTGCTCAATGTCAGGTTCTACGAGGCCACGTCGGGACGCCTGCTCGGCTCGGTAACAGCGCGGCTGAACCCGTCTATCAAGAGAGTGGAGTCGTTCCGCATCTGGCCTCCGGCCGACCGCTCGCTCATCCAGATCGGCCGGTTCACTTTTTCGTACCAAATTGGAGGCGAAGCGAACTGATGCGGTCCGGCAAGTCCGAACAGAAGCGGCGGCGCAAGCTGCTCCGCGCCCTTGAGCTCAACTGGCAAACCGAGATGAGCGGCTTCTACACATATCAGGAGCTCGCCCGGCGCGATTCCGATCCCATTCGCGCCGAGGCGCTCCGGCAGATGGCCGAGGCCGAGCGGCAGCACGCCGAGCAGTGGGCCGGACGCATCCGCGAGCTTGGCGCGCACGTGCCGAAGTACCACGGCAGGTCCACAGGCGACGCGGACAGTCTCGCCAATCGCCTGGGCGGCGAACGAATGGCGCTGCGCCGGCTGGAGATTGACGAGAGCCGCGCCATCGCCCTCTACAGCCGCCAGCTTCGCGAACTGGACGACGAGCGGAGCCTCGAAATTCTGCGCCAGGTCATCCAGGAGGAGCGCGAGCATTACCACGAGCTCAGCAACCTCATTCGCCATCGCTACCCGCGCCACGCGGTCGAGGAGCAACGCGCCAACCCGCGGGCCATGCTCGAAGAACTGCTGGCCAAGCGTCACGACTCGGGCCGGCAGGCGGCGGGCTGGATCGGCGATGCCATTTACGGCGTCAACGACGGGCTGGGCGCGATCTTCGGAATCGTCTCCGGCGTCTCCGGCGCAACGCTCGGCAACAGCCACTACGTGCTGCTGGCCGGAATTGCCGGCATGATCGCCAGTGCGCTCTCCATGGGCTCCGGCGCATACCTTGGCGCGAAGAGCGAGCGGGAGATCTATGAAGCCGAGATCCAGCGCGAGCGCGAAGCCATTGAGATGAACGCTCCCGAGGCCCGCGAGATGCTCTCGCTCTACTATCAGGTCAAGGGCCTGCCCGAGGACGATGCCGATCGCTTCGTCGACCACATCGCCCGAGACAAGGACCAGTTCCTGCGCGCTCTTGCCTCCGAGCGTTTCAGCACCAGCGAAGAGGGGCTGCGTAAGCCGCTGATCGCGGCGTCCTCCGCCGCGCTCTCCACCGCCGTCGGTGCGTTCATCCCCATTATCCCGTTCTTTTTCCTCCGCGGATACGAGGCCATCATCGTCTCCGGCATCGTTTCGCTGGCCGCGCATTTCGCCGTTGGGGCGGCCAAATCGCTCATCACGGTGCGCTCGTGGTGGGCCAGCGGATTCGAGATGACGGCAGTCGGCGCAGTCGAGGGCCTGGTCACGTACTTCATCGGAGTCGGGCTGGGACACGTGGGGGCATAACTACCACGCGGAAACTATGGCTGCATCCCCGCGTAATATTTTTGGAGAACGAAGAACGCCTTCTTCTTCTCGCCCGTGTTGGAGACAAGTCCCTTGCGGTTGTAGCCGTCCTGAATTCCCGGCAACTGCCGGGTGGGAGAGCGGAAATCCATCAGGACCCATGGCGACAGGCCGCGCAGAAAAGGAATCTTTCGGAACATCAGGAACTGGTTCCTGTAAAGCGCCGCCTGGTACTCCTCGGTAAATCGCTCGGTTGCCGCACCGTGCATGCCGGCCTTCGCCCCTCCGCCAAATTCGCTCATAATCACCGGCTTATGGAGTGGGTCTTCAAAGTGGTGGGAAGGGGCTGACGACGGAGTATCAATATACCAGCCGATGTATTCGTTGTAGCCAATCACGTCCAGGCTCTTCATCAGCGGATCGCTCAGCACGGCGGTTTGATTGTGGATGGACTCCGCAAAGGCGGATGTAATCAGGCGCGTTGGGTCATCCTTGCGGGCCTGCGCAACCAGCTTCTCGATAAAGGCCGTGCGGTCCGGCCTATCCGGTGTCTCGTTTGACATGGACCAAAGAATCACCGAAGCTCGGTTGCGGTCCCGGCGAATCATCTCGTGCAGTTGCTGCTGGGCCACGGCAAGCGTGTGCGGATTGGTCCAGTCATTGCCCCAATAAACCGGAATTTCCGACCACACCATGATGCCCATCTTGTCGGCGAGCCGGATCTGGCGCTCATCATGCGGAAAATGTACCAGCCGCGCATAATTGCAATGCAGTTCTTTCGCCCATCCCAATAACGTTTCGGCGTCCGCATCCGATCGGGCTGGGCCCCCGCGGTAAGGCGCATCGTTCTGAATGCTCACACCGCGCAGGAAGATCGGCTTTCCGTTCAGCAAAATCTCATCACCACGCACCGCGATAGTGCGAAAACCAACGTCGTCGGCGAGCCGGTCCTCGCCCGTCGAAAAGACCACGTGGTAGAGCCGCGGATGCTCCGGCGACCACCGCTCCAGATCCTTCGGATGGAACGAAAAATCAGCGCGGCCATCCGCTCCTGTTGTCGCATTCAGCGACTCGTGCATGTCCGGAATACTCAACGCGACTTTGGTTCCCGGCGCCGCTCCCTCCACGTGCGCGTAGCCCGCGATGCTCCCGTCGGCGTTCAAGTGCAGCGACTCATCATCAATGAATGCCTCCGGGACTTCCACGAGGGAAACATCGCGTGTCAGGCCGCCATAGTTCCACCAATCGGTTTTGATTCCGGGCACCCGGTCGGGCTTGCGCCGGTTGTCCACCGCGATCACCACGAAGTTGCCGCCGTCCTTCACCGCCTGAGGGATCTCGCAGTCAAACGGGGTGAAGCCGCCCTCGTGGTCACAAATATGCACATCATTCACAAAGACGTGCGCCGCATAATTCGCCGCGCCGATATGCAGAAACACTCGCGAATGCGGCTTGCGGTGAAATGTAAAGTCGCGCTCATACCACAGCAATCCTTCGTAATAAGAAAGCTCGTTGCTGTGCGTATTCCAGGTACCCGGAACCTGAAGCACGCGCGACTTCGCAAAATCATATTCCAGCAGCTGACCGCCCGGTGTGTAGTGCCGATTGGCCGCGTATCCACGCACCCCGGGGACCTCGGTGCTGGAGCCCCACCCACCGCGATATGGATCGACGATGATGCGCCAAGGCCCATCCAGGCTGATGGATGGCCGATGATCTACGTCCACCAGCAATGTTGTTGCGGACTGAGCGGACGCGAAAACGGTGGAAAGAGAAAGGGCGAGCACGAGCAGAATCCTGGGCATGAGTCCCATATTATTCGCGCAGGCGTCTATTTCTTCGCGGAGGATGCCGGACGGAACTGGTTCGCCCGCTCAAATTCCTCGCGGAGGGCTGGGGTCTTCAGGTTTTCGCGGAGGTGCGCCAGCCTCTGTTCCAGAGCAAGCAGGGTAGCGGTGATGGCCTCAGTATTCGTGTGGGCCACGTCGCGCCACATGGAATAGGGGCTTGATCCGAGGCGCGTCATTTCGCGCAGAGCGCGTCCGCCGATGGGCAGCACCTCGTCCTTGGCGGCGAACTCGTCCTGTAGTAATGCGGTCAGGGCTGTAGACACGAACTGCGGCAGATGGCTGACCCAGGCGCACAGCACATCGTGGCGCTCGGGCTCGAGATCGAGTACTCGGCAGCCGAGCTTTTCCGTCCAATCGCGCCACTCGTCGGCGAGTGCGCGGGAGTCCGGGTGCATGGCGTGCGACTCGGGTGTTTCGGTAAAGAGCCAGGCTGCGCCATTAAACAGGTTGGCGTCGGCATTGGCCGCGCCGCTTACTTCCTTTCCGGCCATGGGATGCCCGGGAAGAAACCCGGCGCTATCTGGAAGATTGTAATGGCCGCGTGCCTGATCGACGAGCGCGCGTTTGACGCTGCCCACATCGGTCACGAGCTGGCCGGGTCTGAGCACGGGAGCGAGGCGGTCGAGCCAATCGAGAATGGTGAGGACCGGCCCGCAGAGCAGGACCACATCGGCGGCTTGCGCGGCGGAGAGTCCATCGGCCGCGGCGGAGTGGATCGAGCCGCGCTCCAGCGCAAGTGCCAGTTCGCTGGGGTTGGGGTCCCATCCGGAGATTTCTCCAGTGAAGCCGTGCGCGCTCAGCGCAAGGCCCACTGAGGCCCCAATGAGACCCGTGCCCAGAATAGCGAGGCTCTTCATCGCCTTTAGACGGCCACCGTGGCTGCCGCGGCCGGCTCCATGATGGTGCGCCCGACGGCCGGAGCGATGAGCCGCAGCTCATCCATGAGCCTGACAAGCTGCTCGGGGAAGAGCGACTGCGCCCCATCGGAGACAGCCTTGTCAGGGTTGGGATGGACCTCGATGAGCAGCCCGTCCGCGCCCGCCGCCACGCTGGCGCGAGCCATCGGCGCAACCATGTCGCGGCGTCCGGTGCCGTGCGACGGGTCGCCGACGATGGGCAGGTGCGAGAGGTGCTTGATGACCGGAATCGCCGAAATGTCCATGGTATTGCGAGTGTAGGTTTCGTAGGTGCGGATGCCGCGCTCGCAGAGGATCACGTCATAGTTGCCGCCGGAGAGGATGTATTCGGCCGAGAGCAGGACCTCTTCGATGGTAGCGGCGATGCCGCGCTTGAGCAGCACGGGCTTGCGCACGGTCCCGAGTTCGCGCAGCAGGTTGAAGTTCTGCATGTTGCGCGCGCCCACCTGGAAGCAATCGACGTAGGGCAGCATGAGCTCAATCTGTGAGATCTCCATGACCTCGCTGATGATGAGCAGCCCGGTGGCGTCGCCGACTTCGCGCAGCAGCTTGAGGCCTTCGAGGCCCATTCCCTGGAAGGAGTAGGGCGAACTGCGCGGCTTGAACGCGCCTCCACGCAGGAACTTGGCTCCGGCGGCTTTGACCTGCGCGGCGCAGGTGAAGATCTGGTCGCGGCCTTCGACCGAGCACGGCCCGGCCATCACGACCAGCTCGTTGCCTCCGATCTCCACTCCGTTGGGGAAGCGGACGATGGTGCCTTCGGGGCGGAAGCCGCGCCCGGCGAGCTTGTAGGGCGAGGAGATGCGGACAGCCTCGGAGACGCCGGGCAGCAGCTCGAAATCCTTGTGGTCGAACTGCGCCGGGCGGCCCACTCCGGCCAGGATGGTCTGCAAGGCCCCGGTGGTGCGGTGGACGTTGAAGCCGATGGCGACCATGCGCTCGACTACGGTTTGTATCTGTTCTTCAGTGGCGTTTTCCTGCATTGCGACAATCATTGGTTCTCTCTTTTCTGTTCTCTTACTGATCTTTGCCATTCGCTCCGGCCGAGGCCAGCTCGTCCTTCTGGAGCGCGCGCATCACGTCGATGATGCGCTCGTAGATGTGCTGCAGCTCAATGTCCGGGAGCGGTCCGTTGTTGGCCGCGCGGACATTGTCGAAGATGACGCGCTCGCGGTTCGGCTCGTAAATGGGGAGGTCGGTGGAGCGCTTGAGCTTGCCGATCTCGTGCGCCGCCGCGGCCCTCTGGTTGAGCAGCGCGACGACCTGCCGGTCGATTTCGTCGATCTTCCGTCGCCAGTCCGCTATGTCCATACCTGCTTCCTTTCGTTCGGAGCGCCGTTGCGTTCCGGTGAGTGTTGAGTCTGTACACGGGCCGTCATTTTAGCGGGCCTGCAGCGCCGGGGCGTACAGGCCCTGAATAAATCGTGCGATGGAGTTGGGCGCTTCCGCCGGGGCTGATTTCTCGATGATGGCCACCAGCGCGCTTCCGATTACAGCCGCGTCGGCGAACTGGCCCACGGCAGCAAAATGCTCCGCATTGGATACGCCGAATCCCACCGCGATGGGCAGATCGGTATATTGCCGCAGGCGCTTAACCAGCGATTTGGCATCCGACGCGAGCGACTGCTGCGTGCCGGTGATGCCGATGCGCGAGATGGCGTAGACAAAGCCCTTGGAGACGGCAGCGATTCGTTCGAGGCGGTCGTCTGGGCTGGTGGGTGCGGCCAGAAAGATGGGTGCGAGGTGGTGCCGTTCGAGCGCGGCGAGGTAGTCGGCGGCCTCCTCGACAATCATGTCGGTCACGAGTACGCCATCCACTCCGGCGGCCTCGGCGGCCGCACAGAATTTTTCCAGGCCGAAGCGCAGGATGGGATTGAAGTAGGAGAAGATGACCAGGCCGGATTCCGGCCGCGCGGCGCGCAGGTCTTTGGCGAGAGCGAGCACATGGGCGAGGCTCGTGCCGCGAGCCACAGCGCGTTCACTGGCGCGCTGGATCACGGGGCCATCGGCCAGAGGATCGCTGAAGGGTACGCCCAGCTCGATCACGTCCGCGCCCGCGTCAATGGCGGCCAGCGCGATGGCGCGGGTAGTCTTGAGGTCGGGATCGCCGGCCGTGAGATAAGCAACGAGGCCGGGCTTGCCGGCAAATTGAATCGGCATCGCTCAGGCTCCCTTTAGATTGAGTTCGCGGGAAAGAATTCCCATGTCTTTGTCGCCGCGTCCGGAGAGGTTGACTACAAGTATGTCATGGCGCGGAAGCGTGGGCGCGAGCCGAATGCACTCGGCCACGGCATGAGCACTTTCGAGAGCGGGCAGGATTCCTTCGGTGCGGGCCAGCTTCACGGTTGCGTCCAGCGCGGCTTCGTCCGTGGCGCTGACGTACTCGGCGCGCCCTGTGTCGTGGAGGGCCGCATGCTCGGGACCGATGGAGGCGTAGTCGAGTCCGGCGGAAACGGAATGCGTCAACGCGATCTGGCCGTTGTCGTCCTGTAGGACATAAGAATAGGTGCCTTGCAGCACACCCGGCGCTCCTCCCTGGAAGCGCGCTGCGTGTTCGCCGAGCTTGGTGCCGCGTCCTCCGGCTTCGACGCCGATGAGGCGGACGTTCTTGTCGGGAATGAATTCGTAGAATGCGCCGATGGCGTTCGATCCGCCGCCGACGCAGGCAATGATGGCGGTGGGCAGGCGACCTTCCTTCTCCTGAATTTGCTGGCGCGCCTCACGGCTGATGACGCGGTGGAAGTCGCGCACCATGGCCGGATAAGGATGCGCACCGAGCACGCTGCCGAGCAGGTAGTGCGTGGTGCGGACATTGGTGACCCAGTCACGCATGGCCTCGTTAATGGCATCCTTGAGTGTCTTTGAGCCGGAGCTGACGCCGCGCACCTCCGCGCCCAGCAGCCTCATGCGGTAGACGTTCAGCTCCTGGCGACGCATGTCCTCTTCGCCCATGTAGACGACGCACTCCATGCCGAGCAGCGCGCAGACGGTGGCGGTGGCCACTCCGTGCTGGCCCGCGCCGGTTTCGGCAATGATGCGATGTTTGCCCATGCGCTGGGCGAGCAGTCCCTGGCCCAGGCAGTTGTTGATCTTGTGCGCGCCGGTGTGCAGCAGATCTTCGCGCTTGAGGTAGATCTTCGCGCCGCCAAGGGATCCAGTCAGGCGTTCGGCGAAATAGAGCGGAGTGGGACGGCCAGCGTAGTCGCGCAGCAGCGAATCGAGTCGAGCGTGAAAGGTGGGATCGGCCTGCGCCTCGGCGTAGGCGCGCTCGAGTTCGTCGAGCGCGGCCACCAGCGTCTCCGGCACGTACCGGCCGCCATAGGGGCCGAAGCGCCCGGCGACTTGCGATATTGTTTCAGCGGTGCTCACCAAACCGTCCTTTCAGGGGCAATCAAAAAGCCGCGACCTTTGTCGGCCGCGGCTCTTTCGGAAAATCGTAGAATCTGAATCTCGTTGCTGAATCTTCAGATGTGCACGTCCGCCAGAGCCGCTATTGAGAACCAATAGCGGTACGTAAAGGCGAAGAACTGCGGATGCGTACTCATCTTGATATCCAAGATACATGGAGCGGGGAGGAACGGCAACTGAAATTTTCAGGCGCTGACTTCGCCGGTGTTTCCTAGTCGCATGGCGGCAATGCGCGCGTTCTCGATGAAGGCCCTGACTTTCGCCGGGTCTTTTTTGCCGGGAGCGGCCTCGACGCCGGATGCGACATCCACGCCCCAGGGACGGAGTACGGTGATGGCCTCGCCCACGTTCTCGGGATTGAGACCACCAGCGACGATGATCCGCAGCGGCGAGCCGGCAACTTTTTCCCGTGCCGCTTTCCAATCAAACGGAACCCCTGTTCCGCCCAGCAGCGTGGCGGTACGTGAGTCGACAAGAACCGCGTCCACCGCCCCGTCGGCCCGCGCCATGCGCAACTCCATCTCCAGCCCCTGCTGGAAATGGACCACTTTCAGAATATGCAGATGTTGCGAAGAGAAGCGCTCGCGCAGCCGGGGGGCCGCATCGGATTCGCATCCGGAGTGAAGTTGGACTCCGGTCAGTCCGCAGTCCTGAACCGCGGCGATCAGGTCATTCAGGCCCGCATTGACGAACACCCCTATTTTCTCCACGCTCTCGGGCAAGTGCGGCGTGATGGCCCGGACCTGCGCGGGAGTGACGCGCCGCGCGCTCTCAGCAAAGACGAATCCAACGGCATTCGCGCCCGACTCGGCGGCGAGCAGAGCGTCTTCAAGAGAGGTGTTCGCGCAAACCTTTATCCACATGGCGCGACCTTTTCGGCAAGCAGGGCCCGCAGCGCGGCACCGGGATCGGGCCTCCGCATGAGCGATTCGCCAATGAGGAAAGCGTCGAAACCGGCCGCGCGGAGTTGCTCCATATCGTCCGCAGTATGGATGCCGCTTTCGGCGACGTGCACCGCGCCTTTGGGCAATGATTCGGCCAGCCGCAACGAGGTTTCGAGCGAGACGTCGAAGGTGCTGAGGTTGCGATTGTTCACTCCGTAGCAGTCGCAGCCGAGGTCGCGCGCCCGCGCCAGTTCTTCGGCAGTATGGACTTCGCAGAGGGTGTCCAATTCGAGCTGACGGGCGAAAGCCGCGAAGCGGGCGAGCTCGAGGTCTGCGAGGGCAGCGACGATCAGCAGAATCGCGTCTGCGCGGTGCGCCCGAGCCTCGACGATCTGGTACTCATCGACAATGAAGTCCTTGCGCAGGCAGGGGAGTCCGCTTCGTTCAGAGGCAATTTCGAGGTTCAGGAGACTGCCTTGAAAGTAGGGCGCGTCGGTCAGAACGGAAAGGGCGGCGGCTCCTCCTGCCTTGAGCGACTCGGCCAGCGCGGCCACATCGAAATCCGGACGGATCAGCCCCTTGGAGGGCGAGGCCTTCTTCAACTCGGCTATAATGGCCGCCCCGGATCCTGCACGCTCGCGGAGGGCGCGCGCGAATCCGCGAGGCTGGTGCAAGGAGGCTCGCTGCTCCAGCCCGGCCAAAGGCACACGCTGCTTGCGCTCCGCCACAGTCGCTCGGGTTGCTGCCAGAATGCGTTCCAGATGCAAGGGGTGCTCCAGAACCCAGTATACGGGGCGGTGTTTACTAAAAACTCACATGATTCCGAACAACCCCATCCAGGAGGGGCAGAGAGCGTTCAGCGTCTCTTCGAGACATGGCACCCGCACCCGCTATGGTAAAACCGCACCCGAAGCCGCACCTGCTGTGGCTACTTTTTCGCGCTGGTGCTTACGTCGACCAGGCCTCGGTATTTGAGCATTGGCTCGACGCTGGGTTTCGCGCCCAGCCAGCTTTCGTAGATCTTTTCGAGGTCCTCGGTGTTGCCGCGCGAGAGCACCATCTTGCGGAAGCGGTCGCCGTTGGCGCGGGTGAGGCCGCCGTGGTGTTCGAACCACTGGAAGGCGTCGTCGTCGAGCATTTCGGTCCAGAGATAGGCGTAGTATCCGGCCTGGTATCCGTTGCCCCAGATGTGCATGAAGTAGCTGGAGCGATAGCGCGGCGGCACATAGGAGATGAGCAGGTGCTTCTTCTGGAGCGCCTCTTTCTCGAAGACGTCTGGCTTCTGTATGGGTGCGCTGGCGGGGAGCGTGTGCCACTGCATGTCGAGTTCGGCGGCGGCGAGTAGCTCAGTCAGTTTGTATCCCTGATTGAAGGTGCGCGCGTTTTTGATTTTGGCGAAGAGCGCGGCGGGCATGGGAGCGCCGGTTTTGTAGTTCTTCGCATAGTGCTGGAAGACCTCGGGGTAGAGCGCCCAGTGCTCATTGAACTGCGAGGGGAACTCGACGAAGTCATGCGGGACAGAAGTGCCGGAGAGGCTGGGATATTCGGTGTCGCCAAACATGCCATGGAGCGCATGGCCGAACTCGTGGAACATGGTGGTTACGTCATCAAAGCTGAGCAGCGCAGGTTCGCCGGGAGCGGGCTTGGTGAAGTTGGCCACGTTGTAGACGACGGGCAGCGTGCCCATCAGCTTTGAAGGATGGACGAAGCTACTCATCCACGCACCGCCGTTTTTGTTGTCGCGCTTGAAGTAGTCGCAATAGAAGAGCGCCATGGGCTTGTTGTTGGCGTCGAAGACCTCGAAGACGCGCACGTCGGGGTTGTAGACAGGCAGGTCGTGCCGCTCCTTGAAGGTGATGCCGTAGAGTTTGGTGGCGGCGTAGAAGACGCCATTCTCGAGTACGTTGTTCAGCTCGAAGTAGGGCTTCACTTCGCTTTCGTCGATGTCGTATTTGGCCTTGCGGACTTGCTCGGCGTAGAACTCCCAATCCCACGGCTGGAGCTTGAAGCCGCCGTGCTGCGAGTCGATGAGGGCCTGAATGTCTTTGGCCTCGCTGGCGGCCTTGGCGGTGGAGGCGGGAACGAGCGCGTCCATGAACTTGAACGCGGCCTGGGGCGTTTTGGCCATCTGGTTCGTGAGTCTCCAGGCGGCGTAGTTGGGGAAGCCGAGCAGCTTGGCCTTTTCGGCGCGAATTTGCGCGAGGCGGGCGATGGTGGAGCGGGTGTCGTTAGCGTCGTTGCGCTCGGCGCGATTCCATGAATCTTCAAAGAGGGCCTTACGGGTGGCGCGGTTCTGAAGATAGGTGAGGTCGGGCTGCTGGGTGGTGTTTTGCAACGGGAGAACGTACCCCTGCTGTTTGCGCTGGTCGGCGGACTGCGCGGCGGCGGCCAATTTCGCGGGATTGAGGCCAGCGAGGGCGGCCTTGTCTGTGGTGGAGTAAGCGGCGGCCTTGGTGGCGGCGAGCAGTTTGACGATGAAGTCGTTGGAGAGGGTGGATGCCTCTTCGTTCAGCTTCTTGAGTTTGGCCTTGTCGGAGTCGGAAAGCGCGGCGCCGTTGTGGACGAATTCGTTATATTGCCACTCGACGAGGCGCAGGGACTCGGAGTCGAGATGGAGGGTGGCGCGCTGGTCGTATACGGCCTTGATGCGGGCGAAGAGCCCGGAGTTGAGATAGATGGCGTCCTGCGTGGCGGAGAGCTTGGGGGCCTCGATGGTCTGGATCTTCTGCAGTTCGGGGTTGGTGTTGGCTCCGGTGACTCCCTCAAAAACCGACATGACACGGTCGAGCAGCTGGCCGGATTTTTCGAGCGCGATCAAGGTGTTCTCGAAGGTGGGCGCAGCCGGGTTGTCGGCGATGGCCTCGGCTTCCTTGACCTGCTGGGCCATTCCGGCTTCAATGGCCGGCTGGTAATCGCTGTCCTTGATTTTGTCGAAGGGGGGCGCGTGGAAGGGCAGGGTGCTGGGTGCGTAGAAAGGATTGTCCGGGCTGAAGGAGGGAGTGGTGGTCTGGCCGTTCGCGGAGCCGACCGCGATGGCGGCGGCTGCTGCCAAAGTAGCTGATTTCTGCAAGAGTCGTTTCGCCTTTGTGAGAGATGTGAGCGGGGGGAGTGAAGTCATGAAGGGCCCTTTAGGAAATGTTTCCCGGAACCCACGATTGTATCGAATCGGCGGCGAGGGCGAGGCTATGAGTTGCGCTGGAGGCGGTGGAAGGAGACGTTGTGGGAGAGGACGAAGCCGAGCCGTTCGTAGACGGCGATGGCACGGTGGTTGGTTGCGCCGGTGTGCAGGAAGGAGAGCGAGCCGTCGCGGCGGTGGTCGGCGAGCAGGCGGGAGATGAGGGCGGCGGCGTGGCCGTGACCCCGGTGTTCGGGGTGCGTGCAGACGCCGCTGACCTCGACGTAGCGGTCGAAGGCCATGCGCTCGCCGGCCATGGCAACGAGTTGGCCCCCGGCGCGGATGCCATAATAGCGGCCCATCTCGCAGGTGCGGACGCGGAAGAATCCGGGAAAGGCAACTTCGATGAGGGCGAGCATTTCCGTTGCGTTGGCGCAGGAGAGGGATTCGATGGCGTGCGGGTGTGGCGGGAGTTCGGGCAGTGGGGCGTCTTCGGGGAAGATCATCCGGACGCCGGAGTGGGTGCTGTGGAACTGGATCCCGGGGGCCGGGAGCGGCGGCTGGGGGCCCATCATGTAGACGATTTCGCCGGGGGCGAGCAGCGAGTGGAGGTCGCGCATGGCTTCGGGAGTGCATTCGGAAACGGCGGCGAAGGGTGCGACGTCGGTCTGGTATTTGCAGGCGCTTCCGGCGTTCTGGGCGAAGCGCCGCTGACGGGTGTGGAGGGCGGGAAGGATGGGGTTCAGGAAGATCGTATCGTTCACAACGTGGACCAATCATCCTGCCAGGCACGCTCCATCTCATCGCGGAGCGATTTCTCAATTCCCGGCGATTCGGGGTTGAGGACTTCAAGAGGAGTAATGCGGCTTAAACGGCTTCCCGGCGGGTTTTCCGGAGCGATTTTGAAGCGCCGTCCGTTATGGACTACCCAAACCTCGGCACCGCTCATGGCCCGATCCACCAGATCGAACAAGTCACGGCGAAATTGTGTAATGGAGACTTCCATCGGTATGAAAGCAGTTTATCGCTTGGGGGCGAGGAGGCGGTCGATCAAGGCCTGGCATTCGTCCGGGTGAAGGGTGCCGGAATTGGAGACCCGGAGGGGGCCGTGGGACTGGCGGGAGAGCTCGTCCAAGAGGGTGGGGATTTCGTCAGGCGGGGCGGATTTCCATTCTTCCATTAAGGCGGACAGGTAGGAGCGGTCTTTCGCGTCGAGGCGCTGCGCCCAGTCGGGATGGACCCAAACTTCGAGGCCGGCGGCACTCCGCGCGATGACGAGCAGGTTGACCGCCTGATCATTGAAGCGGGAGAACTGAAGTTCCACAAATCTGGGCAGGTTCGGTTGCATGGCGCGGCCGGTGATAGCTGACGGAATAGCCTGAGGCGAGGACATGCCGGGCGTCGTTGAGCAGGCGAGGAAGGATGGAGCGGCGGGTCAGCAACTGACTGAAGATGCGGCGTCGCAACTCCTCGGTGGCCCACTCCTCCGGCACGCTTGCTACAATCCGCCGGATGGTGTTCTCAGAAATTCCGTCAAACTTTTCTAGCCATTGTTGCACAGAATCCTCGTTCCACAAGCCGCTGTAGAGGGACAAATCGTGCACCATGGCCCGTCTTGGGCATGTGCGCTCGTATCCGAACTTGCCGCCGAACATAAAGTCGTTATCGATGAAGCGGGCCTGAAGGCCGCGTCCAGTGCTGAGGTAGACGGCCTGTCTGCGGTCGCAGTTGTTGGCCCAGAGGTCGAGGACGAGCATTCCGAGGAAGTCGGCGCGGTTTTGGACGCGCTTGATCCAGGAGTGGGGAATCATCTGGTAGGTGCGCCGCTCGCCCGAGGCCTCGATGAGGCGGGAGCCGAAATGGATTCCGGGGCGCGGGCGAATGGGGGCATTTCCGTTGCTGAACCAGAGGGCGGGGTTCTGGTCGAGGAAGTCGCTGGAGACCTCGATCGGCATCCAGTCGGGTGCGGGCAGCCCGGCGCGGCGAATCAGCGCGGTCCCGACGACCTCATTCGCGAGGGCCTGAGAGCCGGGAAAGCCGTTGAACTTGACGACGTAGAAGGCTCCGTCCGATGCCTGAAGGATGGACGGCTGGCTGCTTCCGCATAGCTTGTACAGAAATCTCGCTGCAGGAACCGCAGCACGCGCCACTCCATGTTTAGGTTCGGCCCGATTCATATCTCACCTCGAGAAGTGTATGGCAGAAAAGTATTCACAGATATGCAATTTCGGCTTTGATAACCTACCCCTCAGACAGAAGCGGTAGACTAGCGACAACGCTAACCCATTTGGCCGACTTGTTTATATAACCGAGGTAACTATTTTGTAGGGTATCCGGTCATAATATGCAGAAATGGAACTCAATGGCAGGCTAGCCCCAATTTGGACTTCAGGCGGAGAGGTGGCAGAGTTCGGTTGAATTCACCTGACTCGAGAAGGTCTTGGGGTCGGCGCAGAACGGCGGGAGAAAACGCCAGAACATCATCTGAAGCGTTCGCATTCCAACGGCTTCATCCCAGATGATGACAGGCTGCATTGTTTGAGGCGCAACGTTGTAATTCGGGGACAGGTCAAGCTCAAGCGCAAGGCCATCAAGATTGCCCAATGCGAATGCTTCCGCAATGCGCTGCTTATCGGACCGGCGCTGGTATCGGCCGCACATTCAGAACTGGACAGTGTTGTAGTCCATACTCCACGTTTATGGATTCAACCCTAGAGGCAATCTTCTCACGGGCCGCACCAGCGCGGGCAAATGTGCTAGCGGAGGAGGCGGAGAGCATTTTCGCGGTATACCTTGCGAAGGATGTCGTCCGGAAGATCGAGTCCGTAGATGTTCCATCGGCCCTGACGGGACGCGTGTGTGGGGTACTCGAAGTATTCGTCGGCGGTTTCGAGAAAACGATAGTAGAGACGGTACATTTCGACTTCCGGCAGCAGGTCTGCTCCGAAGAGAATGCGGTCGGGAAATTCGAGGAAGAATTTGCGCGCCGAATACGGCTGGCGGCCAAGCTCGGACGCGCGGGCGCTGATGTCGACGAGAACATTTGGATGGGTCCGGAGTAGCTGAGTGACGCGGGGAAGATTTTCACTGCATTCCGCGATGTGCGCCAGCACGAACTTTGTGTTCGAGTGGCGGGCAATGACCCGGTCGCGCTGGTCGAGCAGGTCCCACTTGGAATACTTCGCTCCGTAAAAGCTCCAGTCCGGATGCGCCGCCAGCTCTTCAAAACGCTCATTTTCGGCATCAATGGGCAGAAAAAAAGCGGCAGGGTCGGCGATGTGGAACATGACGGGAATACCGAGAGCGGCGGCTTTGTCGAAGATGGGCGCGAGCCGTTCGTCATCGACGCGCAGCAGTTCGCCACTGGCGTCGCGCACGCTGAGCCCAAGGTCTTTCCAGAACTTGATGCCCTGCGCGCCGCGCTCAACCATTTTCTCAAGACGGTCGCAGCTGACCTGCGCGAAATCATCCCGTTCGATGCCGGACCAGTCCATCCATGCGATGACGGCGAAACGCTTCGCGTCGGCGGAAAGGAATTTGTCGAGAATCCGAAATGCCTCATCGCCGGTATTCATGGTGATATTGACGATGCGCTCGATGCCGCAGGCGTCCATCACGCGCAGCACGTCGGCGGGTTCCATCGAATCGAGGTGATTGTGATAGTCGATAACCGGGAAGCGCGGCTTCGTGACCTCATGCTGCTCCGCCACGAGCGTGGATCGGGGATGGAAGTCGCTCAAAGGTAGACTTACGCTCGCGCTGGCCGTTACCATGGCGACGAATTTGTCCTGATCGGATTGTGGCATAGCGGATTTTCCTTTGGGCTTATGTGCTGGAATTTCGATCATGGTTGTTTGAACATAAGAAATTATAATAAAACGTAATGATACGAAATATAATGCGATCTGAGGTTTTCGGCGGATGCCATCGTTTGACATAACCATTGCCGGCGAAATCAATCTGGATCTGATCCTCCACGGGCTGCCGGTTGAGATCCCGGTGGAGCGGGAAATTCTCGCTACCGGCTTTGAAGCCACGCTTGGCAGCTCCTCGGCAATTTTGACTCATAACCTTGCCTGTCTGGGAATGGCTACGGGATTTATCACACGGGTGGGACGCGACGAGCTTGGCCAGATGGCCTTGAAACGGCTCGCCGAGAGTGGGGCTGACCTATCCAAAGTGGTGAAGGCTGACAATGGAACCAAGACCGGGGTCACGGTGCTGCTCGACCACAGTGGGGAGCGGCGCATCCTTACCTATCCCGGCACGATGTTTGAGATGACCCGGGCCGATCTGGACGTTGAATATCTGGCGTCGGCGCGGCACTTTCATCTGTCGTCGCTGTTTCTTCATCGTGGTTTGCAGGCCGATTTGCCGGACCTATTTAATGAACTGAAGTCTCGCGGCTTAACGCTGTCGCTCGATACCAACGATGATCCGGAAGACAAGTGGGACGGAGTGCTGGCGCAGCTTCTTCCTTATATAGATATTCTGCTGCCCAACAGGGACGAGCTGTGCCGGATGACGCGCCGCGACAATCTGGAGGATGCGCTTGCCGAACTATCTTCCATAGTGCCGGTGATTGCGGTGAAATGCGGCAGGGAAGGCGCGGTGGTCCAGAACCGAGAGCGTCAGATGCGTGTCGCCGGGATCGCGGTAGAGCCTGTCGATAGCATCGGAGCGGGTGATAGCTTCAACGCCGGCTTTCTTGCCGCATGGCTTTCCGGATGCGGCTTGGAAGAGAGCGCGCGTGCGGGCAATATTACGGGAGCATTTTCCACGCTCCGGCCGGGGGGCACGGAGGCATTTCGGCGGAGTGAAGAACGCGAACGCTTTCTAAAGCAGCATCGGTTTCCTTTCGTCCATAGCCGCGCTGCGGAGAATGCCGGAATTACCAAGAACGCCTGAACGCGGGCTGTCGCAAAATAGTAGTCTTTCTAGCATCGAGGATGTGAATGTCCGCAGAACCCGCCGCTGTTTCCGGCCAGCCAACCTTAAAGCGCAGTCTTCGCTATTGGGACCTGGTGCTCTACGGCCTGATTCTTGTCCAGCCCACCGCGCCGATGCCCGTCTTCGGGGTCATTTACAAGCAGTCCGACGGATTCGCGGTCAGCGCGGTGCTGTGCGCGCTGGTGGCCATGCTGTTCACCTCGATCAGCTACGGACGTATGTCGCGCCGCTATACCGAGGGCGGCTCCGCCTACACCTATGTGGGGCGCGAGCTGCATCCGGCGCTCGGTTACATGGCCGGATGGTGCATGGCGCTGGACTATATTCTGAATCCGCTGATCTGCACCATCTGGTGCTCCAAGGCGGCGGGGAATTTTGTTCCCGGAGTCCCTTACGTTGTCTGGGCGATCTTCTTTGCGCTGCTGTTTACGATGCTTAACCTGAACGGCGTGGAGACCTCGGCGCGCATCAACACCATGATGGCCACCGCTCTGTTCGTGGTGGTGGCGCTGGTCATCGTTGTGTTCCTGCGCTACATCCTTCACATGGACGATTCGTCGGCGTCATTTTATACCGACCCGTTTTACAACCACACGTTCACCTCGTCCGCGCTGTTCCGAGGTACTTCGATCGCCGTGCTTGCCTACATAGGCTTCGACGGCATCTCCACGCTCTCCGACGAGGCCAGGGACCCGGGCCGCAGCGTTCCGCGCGCCATTGTCTCCACCTGTCTCTTGACGGGGCTGTTGGTTTTCATTGAAGTGTATTTGGCGCAACTGGTGTGGCCGCGTGGGCTGGCCTTTCCTGAAATCGACACGGCCTACGTCCACATCGCCCGTCACGCCGGCGGGCCGATTCTGTTCGCCATCGTGAACGGAGCGCTGCTGCTGGCCACCATCGGCAGCGGCATGACCTCGCAGCTTGGGGCCTCGCGGCTGCTGCTGGCCATGGGGCAGGACGGCGCGATTCCCAGAAAATTTTTTGGGGCGGTTTCGCGCCGGAACCGCATTCCCGCCAACAACGTGCTGATGATCGGCGGGATCTGCCTCGTCGGCGCGCTGCTGATGAGCTATGAGCGCGGCGCGGAGCTGCTGAATTACGGAGCGCTGCTCGCATTTATGGGCGTCAACGTTTCGTCCGCCGTGCTGGGCTGGAGGGAGGGCCGCGGCTCGCAGTGGTTCTGGATTACGATTTCGCTGCTCGGCTTCGCGGTGTGTTTCTTCATCTGGCTTCATCTGAGCCACGCGGCGATCGTTGTAGGTAGCATATGGGCGGCGTTCGGAATTGCTGTCTGGCTGCTGCACGGGCGCAGGGCGCGCTCGCTCGCATAGTGCGGTCGGGGCACCCCGGTTTATTTATGAGTCAAAGCGGCCGTTAGGGCGGAGCGTCAGTGTGCCGTCTTCATTCAGTTTCTGGTGGCAGGCCCAACGCACCGGATAGCGCATTCCCTTTACTTCTATCTCTGCTTTCAGCTTCAGCCCCTGCCATTTTGTTCCATTCGGCAGCACCAACTGCGCCTGGCGGATTTTGCCGGGGAGCGGGTATCCGGGGTCGAGACAACCGCTAGACAGCGGAGCGCCGTCGGGTCCTTCCACGGTTACCCGCAGCACTCCCGGAACGCCCGCGATTCCATCATTGGCGAAGCCGATGATTAAGCCGGCGCGGCCCGCTTCGTCATAACTCCAGATGAAAGATGGGCGCACGCGATAGCCGATTTTCCGGTTAATGCGGTCGAAGGAGGCCGGGAATGCGTGGTAATAGGCCATGAGATTTTCCGCGCTGATGACGTGGAAATTCCATAGCGACCAGTAATTCGCGCCGATGTCGATGACATGCTCGATGATGTTGTCGGCGGGCGAGATGCCCTCGTGCATGGGAAGCGACGCAGATTTACCAGGCACGGCTTGTTCCAACGCAACAGCGGTCCATGGCGGACGGTTGCTGAGCGCCTCAATCTGCACGTTCTCGATAAAGATGGTGTCGCTGCGAATCCAGTTATTGCTGCGGACCGTCCGGTCGAGTACCTCTGAGTTTCCAACGCGGCTGCTGTCGGGCTGGGTGTTGGTGACAAGCGGGGTCTTTGTAAAATGCTCCAGTTGCACCTGAAGCATGTTTTCCCAGGTCCGCTCGGCGGTCTGGTAATCAGGGAAAGGATTGCTGGCGAACGGCCAGGTGTGGCCCTCTCCCCAGAAACCGTACATGAAAGTATCGATACACTCGACCGCCGGATTGCCGTTGAATTCAGCTGCCAGCAGCCCGACCAGTTCGCGGAATGCCTGCTGGAAAAATGGATTGTCGTACCGAGGCTGGAAATGCGCCCGCGGATTTTTGAGATACCTTACGTTGGGTGGCTGATCGGATTTCCAGTTGCCCACCAACTTCACCATCGGGACCTTATCGAGCACAAAATCCGGCAGCGCCGGCGCGTGGAAATAATCCGGAGCGGACATCTGGACACGGAACGCGATCCGCTTTTGGTTCTTTTTCGCAAGATCGAATATGAGCCGCAAATAATCGGGAAAGTCGAGGCGTCCCGGACTGGATTGAATCTCACGCCATGTGGGGCGGACGTAAAGAAGCTGGCCCAGCGGAAACTGAACCAGCTTCTCAATCGCCTGCGGAATGTTGGTGGACTGAATTTCCTCCGTGCCCATATCCGCCGTGATGTAGGTGACTAGTCCTTTGCCGTAGTTGGGAACGGGCTGGTCCGATGGAGTCGTCGTCATTACCACCTGGTCGCCTGGAATAATGGCGTCAGGAGAATCTTGCGGGAAAGGCCCCTGGTTCAGCCGGTCAGTCACCGTGGGGCCGGAGCCAAAATCGTATTTGCCCCAATTGTGGGCGGCAACGGTTCCGTGCGCCTCGGTGGGTGCGAGGCTTGCGGCGACCGCGGCTACACCTCCGGCTTTTAGAAAGCTCCTTCGGTCCATGAGGCCTTTCCTCTCCGCTCCGGCAAAATCCCGATCAAAGCGACTTGACGCGGTAAAGGGCGACTCCGTGGGACGGGACAGTAGCTGTGATGGTGCTGCCCGCTTTTGTCGTCTTGCCCGTCCACAGGTCGTCCAGAGAGTAACCGTTTTGGTTTGCGGAAAGACCCAACGCGGAAGCTTTCACCGAGACTTTCTGCTCTTGATCCCCCGTGTTGAACAGGCCGACGATTACGTCTCCGTTTGGCTCCGTTTTGGCGAAGACCTGCCGGGCGCTCTCGTTGACGATCCTTTTGGCGGCGATCGTGTCCTGGTCCACGGCTAGCACGGCCTTGTTCTCCAGCAACGTCATGTCGTATGGATCAAGATGCGTCAGATCAACTCCGAGAATCAGGGGCGCCGCGCCAAGAGACCACAAACTCAGTTGGGTTTTCCGCTCGTCTGGAGTGGTTCCGTTATTTTTTCCGTTGCCCACCTCAACGGAGTCGTAGTCGTTGAAACCTCCGGGGCCCGCGTATGGCTGCCATTTGGCAACATAGTCGAAGCGGTTCTTGATGCTGGGCCAACTGGTCAGCGGATAGCTGCCGTGCTTGTCGCAGCCATAGCACTCCAGGTCGGGTGCGAACTCCCATTGGTTCGCATACTTCATCAGCACGGGGGCAATTTCCGTAGTAAAGTGCCCCTGCGTGATGTTCAGAATCATTGGCCGCCCGCTTTGCCGAATCGCTTTCGACCATGCCTCGATGTCAGGCACGTTCTTGTTGTGCATACCGTCCAGTTTGATGTAGTCGACGCCCCACGACGCCATCCGGTCCACCAATGAGTTGATGTACTCCTGGGCACCCGGCTTGTTGTAGTCAATGCCCACCATGCCTTTGCAGTTGTAGTTGCTTTCCTCGACAGACGGCTCGGCAATCTGGGCGGCGGTGTACTGGGTGCCTTTAATCTGCGTGTTCTTCTTCACGGCCTGCATGGAAATGCCCGGAGTCATGTAGATTCCGAACTTCATTCCGAGGCTGTGAACATAATCAGCAACGACCTTGATGCCGTTGGCTTCACCTTCGGGAGGAAATATAGAAGGGTCCGTCACCCAGCGGCCATACTGATCCACATTGGGGCCCTGGGGGCCTGGGCATTCGTACCAGAAATCGTCGATGTTGATGTATTCGTAGCCGAGGTTTTGCAGGCCGGAATGCTTCATGGCCTGCGCCTGGGCCTCGACGTTCGCCGCCGTGGGTTCCTTGCGAAGAAAGCTCCAACTGCTCCAGCCGAGCACGGGCGTGCGCCCGATGCCATTGTCCTCGGCCCTGGCGTTCGGCAATGCAACAAGGGCCCCGCCCCCCATCAATATAACCACCAGCGCCGCTGTTAAAGCCTGTGTCGATCTCCGCATACAATCATTCCCTTTCTTTATGAGTGGGTTGCGCAAGCGCGAAAAATAATAACGATAAGATACCACGAAGCGAGTGGCGGTTGGATTTGGGATCGATTTTGCTTCGATTCTCCTCGGCCGACGGCAGGGGCAGGTGGCTTCTATGGGGATTTGGGAGAAGATTCCGGGCAAGTGCCAGAACGGTCGGGGCGGGGTGCAGACTATTAATGGGCCGACTCCTGTCTCGGCCTCCTTGTCAACCAAAAGTTTTGGTTGACATTGCCTGAACCGTAAGGTAAAACAACCTTGCTTAATCGAATCCGGTATGTTTTGCTATGTATCGAAACGTTTGAGCGATCATGGGCCTTGTGTCAGAAGGCCTCTTATAAGGAATCTGCTTAGGAATTCCATCGGCTGGGCCGAAACATTGCACTCCCCGAGACACTGGGGATTTTGAGGAGGTAAGAGACATGAGCAGGAAACTGCGAATCGCCACAAGGTCGTTTGGACTTTGTATTGCGTTGGCGCTTTTCGTTGTAGCGGGTTTGTGCTACGGACAGAACAACGACGCTTCTCTGAGCGGAACTGTGACGGACACGACCGGTGCCGCAATTCCGAACGCAAATTTAACGTTAACAAACGAGGCGACTGGGATCAGCCGGACGGCGAAAACCGATGCCTCCGGCGGATACAGTATCACTGCTATCACGCCGGGAAAGTATGACCTTTCGGTGATCGCATCGGGGTTCAAAACCACCATCAACAAGGGAATTCAGCTCCAGATCAGCCAGGCCGGAACTGTGAATGTACAGCTCCCCGCGGGTGCAGCCGAGCAGACGGTGACGGTGCAGGGCGGGAGCTCCGCCATTAACGTCACGAATGCGCAATTGGGCGGCGGCATTGCTCCGGAGACGCTGCAGAATTTTCCGCTGATCATTTCCGGCGCGCCGCGTTCCTCAGTAACTGTGGCGTTGATGCTGCCCGGCGTCAGCACCGGCGGCACCGGCAATGCTTATAACGCCCAGACCAACGGCGGTCTGGTGAGCGGCGACGAGGCTCTGGTGGATGGCGCCACCGCGATGGAAGGCTTCATGAACCAGAGCGGCATGGTCAGCCTTGAGACAGACTTCGGTATGTCCCCGGACATCACCAGCGAAGTAACGGTTCTGACGGCCAACTACCCCGCTCAGTACGGCAATACCACCTCCGGACAACTCATTGTTCAAACTCGGTCCGGTGGCAGCCAGTTCCACGGTGCGGCGTACGATTACATCAGCAACCGGATATTCAATGCGTATCAGTATGGTTTTACTGGGACATCGAAACCGGAAGACACCCAGAACGATTACGGCGCCAACATTGGCGGCCCCATTCCTGGCGTTCACGGCCAGAACTCATTCCTGAAGGGCTTTTTCTACTTCAGTTGGGAATCCTTTAAGGAAGCCGGCGGCGTCAACTCCGCCACCATGACCATTCCCTCGCTGAACGACCGCGTCGGGAACTTCAGCGGTGTGACCACGCAATTGTATTACCCGGACGATCCGGCAAAATACGGTGCGGATGCGGGGCAGCCGATTGCCTACAATGGCGTGAAGAACGTGATCAATCCGGCCTATGCGGATCCGATCGCCACGGCATGGATGGCGCCGTTGCCGACGCCGACAAGCGCTGGCGAGGTCAACAACTATTTCATTCCGAGGTCCGGACAGGGATCGCTGACCAACGGCGAGAACGTCTACTTCGGGCGGGTTGATTTCAACGTCGGCGACAATGATCACCTGTACTTCACTACCTGGTGGCAACGCGCGGCAGTCAACGCGCAAAGTGATTTGCCTATCGCGCTTTCCACCGCGCAGCCGGCCGACCCGGAGAACGCGAATATTCAGCGCCTGAATTGGGAGCACATTTTCTCGAACAGCATGAATAACCACGCGACGCTGGGTTACCTGAATCGCAACGAAGGCTACTATGCCTTGAACGGCAAGGCGGACCTGCCCAAGGTGTCAGGGACAGCCAACGCCACCTATTTGCCGACCTTCACCATGGATGGCTATACCCAATTGGGCAACACAGCCGGTCCTAATGCCGCTGCAAACGTCACGACCCGCGGCACTTGGGCTTTCAATGATGTGTTTACCAAGGTCGCCGGGACGCATACCATCACGGCGGGGTTTCAGTGGCACATGGCGGGAACCACCATCAATAACTCTGGAAATCAGGGCGGAACCTTCCAATTCAACGCGGACACGACCGGCAATCAGAACTGCCCTGCGACCGCTCCCTGCCCAGGCAATGGCGCAGCCGCCTTTTACCTCGGTGCAGTCGGTAATGCAAATGTCAGCTACTACAATGTGCCGGCGACATACCCCAGACAGTACGGCTATGCGGTATTCGCGGGTGACAGCTGGCGCTTAAACCCCAAGCTGACGCTGAACTACAGCGTGCGCTGGGATTACATCACACCGTTCAAGGAGAAGTATAACCACCTCTCCTTCTTCGATCCGACTGGTCTAAACCCTGGCGCTGTAACCAGCGACGGGACGGAATTGCCTGGGCGGCTGGCTTTTGCGGGGAACAAGTACGGCGACGCGAGCTACGGCGCTCCTTATCCCGAAGTCCCATTCAAGAAAGCAATCTCGCCGCGTGTGGGCTTCGCGTACGCCGTAACGCCGACGACAGTCATTCGCGCCGGCTACGGCATCTACTTCGGCCAGGCGTTCTATCCCGGCTGGAATGGCGGCATGAACCTGGACGGCTTCAATAAAACCTATAGCGTGAGCGAGGGCGCGAGCGGCGGACTGAAGATTCCTGCTCTGTATCTGGTCAACGGCATCAATCCAGACGCTGTGGGGCCCACGCAGGATATATCTTCCAGCTTCGACAATGGCCAGGGTGCCCCCATGTACCGGCCACTGGATGGAAACCGGAGACCTTATTCTTCCCAGTGGAACGTCACTATCGGCAAAGAACTGCCTGGGAATACTGGCGTAACGCTGTCCTATGTTGGCACCAAGGGGACACACCTTCCTTCAGCGCTGAGCCAGCTCAACGTCCTCAATCCATTTAACTCGAAAATCGCCGGTCTGGGATCAGACCTTAATGTGAGCTACAACTCGGCCAATGGGCCGGCAACTTTCGCCGCCGACGGCGTGCCAGTTCCTTATATCGGATGGGCCGACCAGATGTCCGGATGCGACCCGACCATCGGACAGGCGCTCTTGCCGTATCCAATGTACTGCGGTACGATTCCGGGGCTGAACGAGGGGCACGCCAACTCCATCTACAACTCCTTCCAGGCCGAGGTGCAGCGGCGCATGCACAATGGGCTGTATCTGCTTACCTCCCTCACCGTGGCCAAGATGTACACCAACGGCGCGTTTTCAACCCAATCCGCGTCCGGAGGCACCGGGAGCAATAATGGCAGCTTCTCGCCTTTTGAGGCTAATCGTGAGTGGGCCTTGTCGCCGTCGAACGTACCCGTGACCTGGCAAGTCTCGGCTGTGTATGATCTTCCTTTCGGACACAATAAGAGATTCCTCAGCACCGGAGGACCGCTGAATGCTCTGGTGGGCGGATGGCAGGTCAGCCCGCTTTACCGCTACGAGTGGGGCATTCCCATGTCCTTCTCTTCATCCACCTGCCCAACGGCTGCGCTTGCTCCGTATTTCAACCAAGCCTGCGTTCCCGGTCTCCTCCCTGGCCAGCAGCCGTTCCTCCACGGACGGAATGGCTTTGACCCGGGGAAGGACGGCGCGCAATACCTGAATCCGCTAGCCTTTGAAAGCGACTTTTCCACCTTCGGCTATACCGGTTATGGAAAGGCTGTTTCCACGGTCTACGGTCCGTCCTATCAGGATTGGGATGTGGCCCTCTCCAAGAACACCAGGATTACCGAACGGGTAAACCTGAAGTTCACGGCGAACTTCTTCAATCTCTTCAACAACCACTACTTCGTTAACCAGGGTAATGGTCCGGGCAACGCATTCAACACGGACGTGGCCGGTACCGGCAACTCCTTCGGGCAGTGGAACGGGACCGTCAGCAACCCGCGCAACATTCAGGTGGCCGGACGTATCGAATTCTGAACTGTGTTGTCGCTGTCCTCCCCTTGGAACCGTTCGCGCCCGAGCAAATCCGGACGCGACGGTTCCAGATTTTTTGGGGGACAGAAAATTGCGGTTCGCTTCGGCGTAATCGAATCAGGGATGCGAGGGTAGCGATGGGCCGGAGGCCTGCTCTTTGGGGCGCGAGTGGATGCGAATGTAGGTCTCTACTTCCCGCTTTGAAGCGGCGGCATCGCCGAGCTTCTTATAGATGCGGGCCAGCGCGTAATGCGGCTCGGCATAATCGGCATCGAGACGGGCGGCGGTCTCGAATTCGCTGACGGCATCGGTCATCTGCCCGGAGTATTCGAGAATGTTTCCCAACTGGAAATGCGCAGGCGCAAGATTCGGGTCAAGGCGAATGGCTTCGCGCAGGTGGGCTTCAGCCTGGATCCGCTGATCGAGAGCGCGTTCGGTGATGGCGAGGTTCAGGTACGGCCACGCATCGGGGTGGCTGGATTTAAGATTCAGGTCAATCGCCTTTTGATAGTTCACAACAGCGAGGCGGTTCTGGCGCTGCCGGTAATAACAGAGGCCGAGATTGTTATAGGCCGAGGCCATGTCGGGAGCGAGCTGAATTGCTTTTTGGAATTGCAGAATCGCGCTGTCGTAATGATGAGCATCGTAGTCGAGTCGACCGAGCCAGTAGGGATAGAGGGCGTTTTTACCGTCCGCTTCGGCGAGCGCCTGGAGCTGTTTGCGCGCCCAGTCCGGGTGTCCAATGCGGATGTAGGCCATGGCCAGCGAGAAGCCGAGCGTAGGAGGAAGCGGCGCGATGGCCTTCGCTTTGTTCCAGGCGACCGCGGCGTGGAAAGCATCGTGATCGAGGAAATAAACTCCGCCGAGGAACTGGAGCAGGCGAGCGGCTTCGGGCGAATGCGGGGCGTCGCTGATCTTGGCCAGAAGCAGCTTTTCCGCAGCGATATAGTCGTGGGCTTCGAGCGCCTGTTTGAGTTGCGATGCGGCGACGGGCGGGAGTGCCAGCGCGTCGACCTGCGAGAAGCTTTGCGCCGGCGAGGCCGTCTGAGCGGAGGCCCTCGCGCTCAATATGGAAGGCTCCAGCATGAATAGCGCGAGCACACACGGGGCAAGAATTGAGCGGTGCTGCGAAGACATCTTCATAGGTCGCGCTGCTATTCTGACCAGTATAATTGGGGCCAATATAGAGCGTTTCCCGAATAGTCATGCTCACTTTAGAATTCCTTCAGGGGCGCTGCTCGCTCCATCCCGCGAACGAAGACCTGTTCGCGGGGGCCCCGACCATGTTGGTCGCATCGACTCGAAGGTTGTGGCTTCGAGACAAAGCATTCCTGGAACGGCTGTAGTGGAGGTTGGTCGGCGGGTGTCGAGTGGTTCACGCCTATTCCTGAGGCCGGATGTCCGACTGCGGATTCTACCCGCGTTGTTTGTGGCGCTCGCGCTGCTCGCTCCACAGCTTCGCGCGCAGTCCGCAGCAGATTCGTATCGGCATACCGTGGCGCAGATTCAGCAACAGATTGAACAAGGCCACCTGGCAGATGCGCAAAGGCTCATCAGCGCGGCGCTCAAAAGCTTTCCATCTAATGCGGGGCTTGAAAATCTGCTGGGAGTTGTTCAGGCCGAGCAGGGCCACACGGATGCCGCCCGGCAAGCATTTTCCACCGCCATTCAACATGATCCGAAGCTCGTTGGCGCTTATCTGAATCTGGGACGCATTGAGATGCAGGAGGCGGGAGACCATGCCGCGCACAGGGCCAATGCGCTGCAACTTTATCAGAAGGTATTGGGACTGGATCCGGCCAATGCGGAAGCCAACTTCCAAGCGGCAACGCTGCTCATGTGGGAAGGGAAGTATGCGTCGTCGCTGGCGCACCTTGAGAAGGCGGGGGCGGCAATGCGCGGGCAGATTCGCGTGGAGGCGTTGCGATGCGCGGATGAGGCCGGCCTCGGGCATAAGGCCGCAACGGACCAAGCCGCCGCTGCGATGATCGCCAACCCCGACCTGACCGAGCAGGATGCGGTATTCGTCCTGCCCGCTTTGCGCGCGGCACGGCGCGCGGACCTGATCGACTCCATTTTCACTGCGGCGAACGAGCGGAAACCGCTCTCCGCTTATGGTCTGCGCGTGCTTGGTCTGGCAAAGGAAGCGGAAGGGAAGCCGGCGGAGGCAACCGCGGCGCTCGAGCGCGCATTCGCGCAGGATGAAACGAACGTTGCGCCGTTGACGGACCTGACGCGCATTGCGCTTGCCGGCAAGCAGTACAAGCAGGCGCTGGGCTACCTGGCGCACGCTCGCGCTCTCAAGCCCAATGACGCGGCGTTCGCGTACGAGTACGGCCGAATCTGCCTGAAGCTGAACCTTCTGGGCGAAGCGCGCCGGGCCATGAGCGAGGCGGTCAAGCTGGCGCCGGATTCGCCGGAGTACAACTTCGCGATGGGCGTCGTGTCCTCGTATGCGCAGGATGCCTCGGCGGGCCTGCCGTATTTGAAGAAGTACCATCAGATGCGACCCGGCGATGCGGATGGCGTTCTGGCGCTGGGGACGGCGTATTTCCGCGACGATGATTACGCGAACGCGGCGCTCTGGTTGAAGCAGGCCGCGAACCACGCGAGCAGCGCGGCTGAGGCGCATTACTACCTTGGGCGCATTCTTCGCCAGCAGGGGAAGTTCGACGAGGCGCTGACGGAGTTGAAGCAAGCGGCGGCATTGCAGCCCGGCAACGCCGCTGTTTTCGCGGAATTGGGGCAGACCTATTTGCAGCAGCGGAAGTACCCTGAGGCGCAGGAGCAGCTTCATCATGCACTCACGCTGGACTCGAACAACTACGTGGCGAACTTCGCGCTTATGCAGCTCTACGCTCAGACGCGCGACCCGAGGCTTGGCGCGCAGCAGAAGCGCTTCGGCGAGATCAAGCAGCAGAACCAGGAGCAGTACCGCGAGGAGATGCTGGTGATTGAAGCCCGTCCCGAGGTCGCGTTGAAGGATACGCAACATTGAGTACCGTATCGAGAAGAAGCCTGCTCGCGATGATGGCGGCGTGCGCGCCGGGCATGGTGCTGCCGCGAATGTTCGGTGCGGTGGCGACACAATCGCCAAAGCCATTGTTCGTGCCGGTCCCCGCGTCCCGCTCCGGCATTATGTGGACCCACACCAGCGGTCGCTCGCCCAACTACTATCTACCGGAGACCACCGGCGCCGGGTGCGCATTTCTTGACTACGACAATGACGGCTGGATGGACATCTATCTGGTCAACAGCGGCGCGTGCGACTTCTACACTCCTCAGACTCCGCTGCGGAACGCGCTTTACCGCAACAATCGCAACGGCACGTTCACGGACGTGACGGAGAAGGCCGGAGTAGCGGGCGGCGGCTACGGGATGGGCGTCGCGGTGGGTGACTACAACGGCGATGGCCTGCCGGACATGTTTGTGTCCGGCTACAACCGCTGCTTTCTGTATCGCAACAATGGAGACGGCACCTTCACCGACGTGACGAAGAAAGCCGGACTGAATCTTGATGGCTGGTCCACAAGCGCGGCCTGGTTCGATTACGACAATGACGGGCACCTCGACCTTTACGTCTGCCAGTTCGTTAAATACAACCGCGAGATGAACAAGTTCTGCGGCGACGCGGTCAGCAAGCAGCGCCACTACTGCATTCCGAGCATCTATCCTCCTACGCGAAGCTGGTTGTTTCACAACAACGGCGACGGAACCTTTACGGATGTTTCCGAGGAGAGCGGTGTTGCAGGCTCGCTCGGCAAGGGATGGGGCGTGGTGGCCGCCGACATCAACAACGACGGCTGGATGGACCTGTTCGTCGCGAATGACACCGTGGAAAACTTCCTGTTCGTGAACAACCGCGGCAAGTTTACGGACCAGGGGCTGGTGGCGGGTGTGGCCTACAGCGCGGACGGGCAGACGCGCTCGGGCATGGGCGTGGACGCGGCAGACTTCGATCAGGACGGCTGGATGGACCTGTTCGTCACGAACATCGACCACCAGATGTATTCGCTCTATCGCAATCACCACGACGGAACATTTGTGGACCTGGCGACGCAGACCCCGCTGGGGCGGTCCACCCGAGAGATGAGCGGTTGGGGAATGCGCTTTTTTGATTATGACAATGATGGCAACCTCGATCTGTTCATCGTGAACGGGCACCCTGACGACCAGATTTCGCTGATCTCGCCGGTTGTGACTTACCGCGAGCCGCTGCTCCTGTTCCACTACGACGGCAAAACGCTCACCGATATCAGCGCCTCGGCGGGGCCGGTGTTCCAGAAGGACTTTGCCGCGCGAGGCCTTGCGCTGGGCGACTTCGATAATGACGGCTCGGTGGACGTGCTGATCTCGGTCAACAATGGCGCGCCGCTGCTTCTCCGCAACCAGGCGGCGCAGGGCCGCAACTGGCTGGGCGTCCATCTGGTCGGCAAAACGTGCAACCGGGACGCGATTGGCGCGCGTGTGAAGTGGCAGGCCGGCGGGCTGGAGCGGCACAGGATGAAGACCGGCGGCGGAAGCTTTCTTTCAAGCTCCGATCCGCGCATGGTGCTGGGCCTTGGGACAAGTCGCGTGGCGGACAGGCTGGAAGTCCACTGGCCGCTGCCGAGCACGCGGGTCGAGGTGCTGACGAAGCTGCCGGTTAACCGCTACATCACGATTGAAGAAGGTAAAGGCATTGTGACGTCGTAGCCCGGGCCAGCGATCTTTTCGCCGTTAGTGCCTACTTTTTCGCAATTCCGTTTTTTTAGCGTTTTTATACATGATTGATTCCAGGCCACTTCCGAAATAGCTATTTTGTAAGTGTTTGACTCTAGGTGGTTTGCAAGCCGTTGATTGAATTCAATGGCTTTAGCCCGGAGTGGTTTGTAAGTTTTTGATTGGCCTCGCCTTTTCGGCATCTATTTGATGCCAGCGCAGTTTCGCCTCCCACACTTCAAAGAAAAAGGACCGCGTGGATGCGCGGTCCTTCACAGATTTTGTACTCTCTATTTCTATTCTACCAAGCTGAGAAAATTCAGATGCATGGCGCGACAAATAAAAGCGGAAGAGCGCCCCATTTTGGAACCCAGGGATAAGGGTGACTCTGAAGTTGGCGCGTTCTAACCCGCTTTCCTTAGAGTCACCGCTCGTCCACTTACTTCGCGCTTACCCGCAGCATGAGGGTGCCATGCGCCGGGACGTCCGCCGAGTACTCACCGTTCTGGAACTCCACGTCCTTATGCGCCCAGAGGTCGCGGGCGTGCGCAACGTCGCCGCTCAAGTGCAGCTCGCTCGCCGGAATGGTTGCGCTGGCCGTGTCCGAGCCGAAATTCACGACCCCCACCGCGACGCTTCCATCGGCCAGCGGCTTGACCCAGGTTTCAAGGTTTCCCTTGCGTACCGGGGTGGCCTGCTTCCC
>JAICYR010000253.1 GCA_025934135.1 Acidobacteriaceae bacterium
GATAGAAGAGCCACTCGGCGAAAATGGCCAGTTCAAAGAGCTGCTGGAAGTGTCCCACGGCGAGCAGCAGTCCGGTGCTGAGGATGGCCTGTACGATGAGCGCGGTGGAAGGGCTTTGGAAGCGGGGATGAACGTCGGCCATGCGGCGGAAGAAGAGCCGGTCGCGGGCGGCGGCGAAGGGGACGCGCGCGCCGGACATGGTGGTTCCGTTGAGAGTGACGAGGATGCTGAGAGCCATGACTCCGGAAACCAGCGCGGCCCCCCAGGGGCCGGTGACGGCGGCGAGGGCATCGACGGCGGGGCGAGGCGAAGCGGCGATGGCCGAGGCGGGCAGGATGTACTGGATGGCGGCGTTGGTGGCGATGTAGAGGGCGGCGACGATGAAGAGTCCGGCGATGAGGGCGATGGGGAGATTGCGCTCGGGGTTGCGGACTTCGCCGGAGACCATGGTGAGGTCGTTCCATCCGTCGTAGGCCCAGAGGGCGGCGATGAGGGCGATCATGAATCCGGTGAAGCCGCCGTGAGCGTGGGGATAGAGAGTGGTGAAGTTGCTCCATTGCCCGGTGGCTGCGGCGAAGCAAAAGCCGACGATAACGAGGATGAGCAGGACCTTGAGCCATGTGAAGACAAGCTGGAAGTCGGCGGCCTTGTTGATGCCGAGGTAGTTGAGTCCGGTGATGAGCCAGGCGACGGCGATGGCGAAGAGCTGTCCCCAGGAGACGGTGAAGGGCGCGTGGAAGGCGGCGTGGTCGAGCCAGGCGAGTGAGCCGAAGATGGCAAGCGTGCGGACCAGCCCCATGGTGACGCTTCCGATGGAGGCGGGCTTGGCGACGGCGAACCATGTCCACATATAGAGGAAGGCGGTGAGGTCGCCATAAGCGCGGCGGAGGTAGACGTATTCGCCGCCGGTGTAGGGCATGATGGCGCTGAGTTCGGCGTAAGTCATGGCGCCAAAGAGCGAGAGTAGTCCTCCGGCGATCCAGGCAAGATAGACCATGCTGGATGAGCCGGTCGCCTGCATCATTTCATGCGGGACAAGAAAGATCCCGCTGCCGATGATGGTCCCAACGACGACGGCGGTGGCGTGCGAAGTGCCAAGAACGCGAGGCAGGTCGCGCGTGACCGGCTGCGTGGGGCTTAGGCGGGATTGGGTCTCCGGCGGCAAGGCTGTTCCATGATACTTCAGCCGATATTGCCTTCGCGTGAGGCGCGGAGCAAACGGGGAGTAGTAACGGTTTTGATATGATCTGATACCGCTGGAATCGATATGCAATCAAAAAGAAATGACGATCAGAACGAATCTTTTAAAGATCGCGCCTACAGGTTAACGGAGAGCCTATGCGGGCTGCTGCGCGAGGAAATTGCCGAGCACGGTGGTGCGGAGGCGTTTGTCCGTTGGGTTCGTTCCGATGACGAGGATGCGGACGTTTACACGCTGCCTCTATAGGTACTCTGGTCGTCCTGTGCGGAACTCGGAGAAGGCGCGCTCGCGTGGAAATGCGCATGAATCATTTCCGCAGTTTTGCGGGGTACCACGGCCTTGAGGGCCTCGACGCCGGCTTGCTCGATGCCTCGGAGGCTTCCGAAGTGCTGGAGCAGGCGGGTGCGGGTGCGCGCGCCGACTCCTGGAATGGCGAGCAGTTCGGAGTCGCGGTCGCGCATTTCGCGGCGCTTGCGGTGATAGGTGATGGCGAAGCGGTGCGACTCGTTGCGGATTTTCTGAATGAGGTGCAGGACGGGCGAGCGCCGCTCCAGAACGATGGGGTCGTCTTTCTGCCCATAGAGGTAGATCAGCTCCTCGCGCTTTGCGATGGACGCGAGCGGCTGGGAGGTGAGGCCGAGTTCTTCGAGCGCCTGCGCGGCGGCGTGCAACTGGCCGAGTCCGCCGTCAATAAGGATGAGACTGGGCATGGGCTGCTTTTCTTCGGCGATACGGCGGTAACGGCGCGTGACCACCTCGCGCATGGAGGCGAAGTCGTCCACTCCTCCTACAGTCTTGATCCGAAATTTGCGGTAATCGGATTTCTTCATCGCGCCGTTTTCCCACACGACCATGGATGCGACGGTTTCCGTGCCCTGAATGTGCGAGATGTCGAAGCACTCAATGCGGCGCGGCAGGTCGGGCAGGGTGAGCGTGTCCTGAAGCGCTTCTTGGATGGCGCGTTGCGACGGCTGCATGACACGGAAGCGCTGGTCGAAGCTCTGGCGTGCGTTCTGGCCGGCAAGATCGACGAGCGAGCGCTTGTCTCCGCGCTGCGGCACGGTGATCTCAACCCGGTGGCCGCGCCGCTCGGAGAGGAGCGCGGCGAGAGTGTCGCGGTCGGGAAAGTCCACAGGCAGGTAGATGACGCGCGGGACGTACTGCTGATCGATATAAAGCTGCTTGAGCAGAGCGGAGAAAAATGCTCCGGCGTGGAAGGGCGGGGGAGGATTTTGCTCCTCAGGCTTCGCTTCGTCGGTCTCGATCAGCAGTTCGTTCAGGTCTTCCCAGAAGAACTCGCGGCGGTCGACGATTTTTCCTGCGCGCATGTGGAAGAGGTTCACGGCCAGCATTCCATTTTCATAGTGGTAGCCGAAGACATCGGCGTCGTCGTTTTCCGTGGAGGCGATGCGCTGCTTCTCCCGCAACTGACTGATGGTGATGAGCAGGTCGCGGAACTTGGCGGCGCGCTCGTAGTTTTCCGACTGAGCGGCTTCGTCCATGCGTTGGTGGAGAGATTTTTCCAGGTCGGCGGTGTGACCTTCCAGAAACATCTGGGTATCGCGGACGGCCTCTTTGTAGGCCTCCGGCGTGGTGAGTCCTTCGACGCAGGGGCCGAGGCAGCGCTTGAGGTAGAACTGCAGGCAGGGCCGCGCGTAGTAGTGCGACAGATCGATCTTGCAGCCGGGAATCAGGAAGGTGCGGTGGATCAGCTCGACGATGCGGTACGCCAGGTTGGCAGGGAAGTACGGCCCGAAGTACGCGCTGCCATCTTTCCGCAGCCGCCGGGTCACGTACACCCTCGGCCACTTCTCGCCTTGCGTCAGCTTCACATAGGGGTAAGTCTTGTCATCGCGCAGCAGGATATTGAAGCGCGGCTTGCGCTGCTTGATGAGGTTGTTCTCCAGCGCCAGCGCTTCTTTGTTATTGGCTACGACGATGTAGTCGACGTCGACTGCCTCGCGAACCAGGGTCCCGGTCTTGGCATCCTCCCAGCGCCCCTCGTGGAAGTAGCTGGAGACGCGGCTCCGCAGGTTCTTGGCCTTGCCCACGTAGATGACCTCCCCCTCGGCGTTCTTGTATAGGTACACGCCGGCTTCAGTGGGAATAGTCCGAATTTTCGCGAGCAAGTCCATTGGAATACGGAACGGCGCCGGCAAACCAAGTGTCATCCCAAGTTCGCCGGCCAGCTACATGGATATTCTATTGGATGGGAAGAGAGCCCTTTGTGCTACAAAAAGGCAGATGAATCCTCGCCATGTACTTCCTCTTCTGGCCAGCCTGTTCCTGGCGCTAGTCGTGCTTCCGGCCAGCTCCCCCGA
>JAICYR010000006.1 GCA_025934135.1 Acidobacteriaceae bacterium
GATGCGGGCGTCGAGGTCGGCGCGTCCACCGACGAAGTCGAGGACCTGGCCGGATTGGGGATCGAGCAACATTCCGTTGATGGTGAAGTCGCGGCGGAGTACGTCTTCTTCGGGGCGGTCGGAGAAGCGTACGGAGTCGGGGCGGCGGCCGTCGGAGTAGGCTCCGTCGCTGCGGAAGGTGGCGACTTCGGTGACGATCTGCTGGCCGTCAAGTTCGTCGGCGACGAGGATGACTCCGAAGTGCGCGCCGACGGCGAAGGTTCGGGGGAAGAGCTGGAGGACGGAGTCAGGGTGGGCAGAGGTGGCCACGTCGAAGTCGGAGGGTGAGTGGCCGAGCAGGAGATCGCGGACGCATCCGCCGGCGAAATAAGCCTCGTGGCCCTCGGCGCGGAGGCGCTCGACGATACGTTCAGCGGCGAGTTGGGCGAGAGGCTTCTCCACGTGTCTACTATAGAGAATGTGATGCGTGGGGATTCGGGTTCCGGGCTGATTCTGGGGATTGAGAGCTCGTGTGACGAGACGGCGGCGGCGGTGGTGCGGCGCGGCGAGGAGACGCTGGCCAACGTGGTGGCGTCGCAGATTGCGACGCATTCGCCGTATGGGGGAGTGGTTCCGGAGCTGGCCTCAAGGGAGCACCTGAGGAACATTGTTCCCGTTGTGCGCGCGGCGCTGGCGGAGGCCGGGGTTGGGTTCGCGGACCTGGACGCAATTGCCGTGACGGAAGGTCCGGGGCTGGCGGGCGCGCTGCTGGTGGGCATCAGCTATGCGAAGGCGCTGGCGTTTGCGCTGGGGAAGCCGCTGGTGGCGGTGAATCATTTGGAAGGGCATATTCATGCGGTGCTGCTGGAACAGCGGGAGCTGAAGGGCGAGGACCTGGAGTTTCCGGCGCTGGCGCTGGTGGTTTCGGGCGGGCACACGCATCTATATATAGCGCGGCGGCGGGGCGAGGGTTGGGCGTATCGCAACGTGGGCCGCACGGTGGACGATGCGGCGGGCGAGGCCTTCGATAAGGTGGCGAAGCTGCTGGGGCTGGGGTATCCGGGAGGGCCGTGGATTGACGCGCGGGCTCCGCATGGGAACGCGGATGCGGTTCCGTTTTCGTTTGCGCAGGTGAAGGCGAAGGCGCATCGCAAGGGCAGCGCGGAGGCGGTGGCGGCGAAGACGCTGTTTTCCTTCAGCGGCATCAAGACGGCGGTGCTGCGGTATACGCAGGTCCATGAGATGGGCGCTGCGATTGAAGAGCGACGGAAGCGGCTGGCGGAGCGGCCGGGGATTCGTCCGGCGGAGGCTCTGGAGTTTTTCGACAAGCAGACGCTGGACCTGATTGCGTCGTTCCAGCATGCGGTGGTGGGGGACTTGCTGCGGAAGACGTTTCGGGCGGCGGAGAATTTTGGCGCGGCGAGCCTGCTGGTTTCGGGCGGAGTGGCGGCGAACAGGGAGTTGCGGGTGAGGTTTACGTCAGAAGCAATCGAGAGGGGGATTCCGGTGGCGTTTCCGTCGCTGGCGCTTTCGACCGACAATGCGGCGATGATTGCGGCGGCGGCGTGGCCGAAGTTCGCGACGGGAGAATTTGCGGCCGAGACAGTGACGGCGGACCCGGGGCTGGCGTTGGGGGACTGAGGTGAACTCCCACCCTTTGCGCGATAAAGCTGCGCGAAAGGATGGGGCACCCGGACTTTCGTTCGATACTAATCAAATGGGAGGACGCTTCTGATGATGTGCAGAAGAGTTAGCACAGCACGTCTTTTAGGCGTAGTGATTGTGAGCCTATTTTTCAACGCCCTGGCATCGTCTTCTCAAAGAGCATGTGATGTTGGGGCGAGCATCACCCCCGCGAAAAAGACTTATCTCAAAGACGAGCCAATCCGTCTGGCACTAAAGTACGTGAATCGTGGATCGACTGAGAGTCAGGTCTTAGTGGAAAAGCCTTCATTTTATGATGATCTACAGTTTAACGATCTGAACGATAGCCTGGCGAAAATGCAGATAGGCCGTCGTGGTGGGATTGGTCGCATGCGGAGTCTTGAGCCGGGACAGAAGTGGTCTGTTCCAATTGTGTTGCAGACTTATTTGGAAAGTCCGCCAGTGGGAACCTATACCATAAAGTTCCAAATGACGGTGTATTGCAAAGTTGGACCGTCCCCTCTGTCCAGCGGCACCTTTTCCTTCCAGGTATTGCCAAGTACCCCGCAACAAATTCGCGAAGTTATTGCTATCTATGACAAGGCTCTGAGTGGTTCCGAAAGCCGTAGCGCTGTCGAGGCATTAACAAGCATGGATACTCCACTTGTTATCCCCGAGCTAAAAAAGATTATCGCGATCGGCGACATGCAAGAGGGATTTAGGGCGTTGGCCAAATTTGAAAAGTCACCAGAGGCACGGAAAAGTATTCACGATTTCCTCTTAAGTAAAAATCCCCACTATCAATCGGCGGCCCTCGATGTGCTGTCTGAATGGCGGCAGCCGCTGGATGAGTCTCAACTCGAGGAGTTGGCTCGGTCTCCAGACAGAACTGTGAAGCTTGCGATTATTCACTACGTAGGTGCAGTGGGTCAGAGTCGGTATCGTTCACTCATTGAGCGGTTTGTTAATGATCACGATCAATATGTATCGCAACAGGCACGGCTCGTTGCGAAAGGTCTCGCAAATCAGAGCTAGTCCCGTCCTGGTGTGGCGATCTCGTATGGGGAACGGTTGCTCCCAAACAGTTCTTCTATAATGGGCTGGCGACTATGGATACTCCGAACCCTATTCTGGATGGCAAGCAGGTGCTGGAGATTGGCGACATTATGGCCATTCTGCCGCACCGATTTCCTTTTCTGCTGATCGACCGGCTGATGGAGATTGAGCGCAAGAAGCGCATTGTGGCGCTGAAGAACGTGACGATCAACGAGCCGTTTTTTGCGGGACACTTTCCGAATTTTCCGATCATGCCGGGCGTGCTGATTGTTGAGTCCATCGCGCAGGCGGGCGGCGCGCTGCTGCTGACGGAGATTCCCGACCGCGAGAACAAGCTGATGGTTTTCACCAGCATTGAGCGCGCGAAGTTTCGCAGGCCGGTGGTGCCCGGAGACCAGCTTCGCATTGAAGTGAATGTGATCAACTGGCGTCCGAGGGCCGTGAAGATGCAAGGTCACGTGACCGTCGAAGGCAAGCTGGCGTGCGAAGCAACGGTGATGTGCCAGCTTGTTCCGCGCACGGCGCAGGCCCCGACTGAACCCGCAACGGAAGCGGTGAGCGCCGAGTGAGTATCCATCCGACGGCGATCGTTGCGAAAGGGGCAGTGATTCCCGCGTCGTGCACGGTAGGGCCCTACTCGACGATTGGGCCGCATGTGGTGCTGGGCGAGGAGTGCGAGCTGGTCTCACACGTGGTTCTGGATGGGCATTTGAAGGTGGGCGCGCGGAACAGGTTTTTCTCGTTCGCGTGCGTGGGCGTGGCTCCGCAGGACCTGAAATATAAAGGTGAGCCGACGGGCGCAGCGCTGGGCGATGACAATGTGATTCGCGAGTGCGTTACGATTTCTCGCGGGACGGTGGGCGGCGGCGGCACGACTCGCGTGGGCAACGGCTGCCTTATTATGGCGTACTCGCATATTGGGCACGACAGCGTTGTCGGCGACGGGTGCATTCTGGCGAACAGCGCGACGCTGGCGGGGCACGTGATTGTGGAAGACTATGCGACGGTGGGCGCGCTGAACCAGGTGCATCAGTACTGCCGAATTGGGAAATACGCCTACACGGGCGGGGGCACGACCGTGACGCAGGACGTGCTGCCGTACTCGCTGACTTCAGCGAAGCGCGAGACGCGGGCTTATGGACTTAATAAGGTAGGGCTGGAGCGGAAAGGGTTTGACAGCGCGCGGCTGCGGGCCATTCAACATGCGTATCGGCTGCTGCAATCGGGCAAGATGAACACGTCGCAGGCGATTGCCACGCTGAAAGAGGAAGGGATTGCGACGGAAGACGTGGCCTATCTGGTGCGGTTTGTCGAAAGCTCGGAGCGCGGAGTTCTGAAGTAGGGCCTATGAAGCTCGGATTGATTGCGGGCAACGGGCGCTTTCCTTTTCTGCTGCTGGACGCGGCGCGGGCGCATGGCGCGGAAGTTGTGGTCGCTGCGATCAAGGAAGAGACTGACAAGGAGATGGACGCGAGGGCCGCGGCGGATGCTGGCGTTCGCGTCTATTGGCTATCACTGGGCGAGCTTTCGCGGCTGATTGAGACCTTCCAGCGCGAAGGCGTGACTCAGGCGGTAATGGCCGGGCAGGTGAAGCATAAGCAAATTTTTTCGAGTATCCGTCCGGATTGGCGGCTCGCGAAGCTGCTGCTTTCCCTAAGAACCAAAAACACCGATATGCTGCTGGGCGCGGTGGCAAAGGTGCTGGGTGATGAGGGGATCGAGCTGATTTCCTCGACCAGCTATCTTGAGCCGCTGCTGGCGAAGCCCGGAGTGCTCACCGCGCGCAAGCCTTCCGAACAGGAAGAGCGGGACATTGCTTACGGGCGTGACGTGGCACAGGCTGTGGCCGGTTTCGACATTGGGCAAACGGTGGTTGTCGCGAGCCAGGCATGCGTGGCGATTGAAGCCATGGAAGGTACGGACGCGGCGATTGAGCGAGCAGGCGAGTTGATGGGATCGCTGGAGGAGAAAGCCTCGACGCTGGACCGGTCGCTGACTGTAGTTAAGGTGGCAAAGCCGAAACAGGACATGCGGTTTGATGTCCCGGTGATCGGCGTGCAGACGATTGAGACGATGCGGCGGGCGGGCGCAACCTGTCTGGCGATTGAGGCGGGGCGGACGCTGGTTTTTGACGCTGACAATGTAATGACAATTGCGAACGCCGCCGGAATTGCCGTTGTGGCTCTGGAACATTGATAATGGAGTGTTTCCGGAAACGGAGCCAGGAGCGATGCGTATGTCGAAGATCAGTTTGATTGTTGCCGCCGTTGTTGTGGTCGCCATCGGCGGATTTGCTTTTCGCAGTTTTGCCGATAACAGCGCCAGCGCCAGTGCGATGCCGCAAGTCGGACAGAAGGCCCCGGACTTCACGCTGCCTAATCAGAGCGGCACTCCGGTAGACCTGGGTAGTTATCGCGGCAAATGGGTGGTGCTGTACTTCTATCCCAAGGACATGACTCCGGGCTGCACGCTCGAAGCGCACAATTTTGAGCAGGACCTCGCGCGCTACAAGGCCGTGAACGCGGCGGTTGTGGGCGTGAGCGTGGACTCGGTGAAGAGCCACCAGCAATTCTGCTCCAAGGACAGCCTGACCTTCACGCTGCTGAGCGATACGGACAAGAAGGTGGTGTCGGAATACGGATCGCTGGGCAGCTATGGGCCGTACAAGATTGCCAAGCGGAACACGTTCCTGATTAATCCCGAAGGAAAGATTGTGAAGGTGTGGACGAAGGTTGATCCGGCGCACCACAGCCAGGAAGTGCTGGCGGCGCTGCATGGGATGGAAAAGCAGTCGTAGCGGGGGCAATCCCAAAAAGTTGTCAAGGGGTAAATCGTATAAACTACTTGGAATCAGCGATTTACATTTGCGTGTTATTTATTGGGATTCCGTATAATTAAGGTATAGATGTTTTTCTGAGAAGGGCGCGGCTTCGGCTGCGCCTTTTATTTTTGTGGAGACCGCTTCAGGGCGGTATTTTTTTGCGTTGAAGCAGGCCGCTCTTTGGGGCGGCTTTTTCATTTGGAGGAGTTAGAGGATGGTTCGCACTTTTGCCGCGCGCTACAGCGCGTGGGTCCATTCCATGCTGGTTGGCTGGAACCTGATCGTCGGCTTCTGGATTGGGAGCCAGGAGTTTCGCGATGAGGTTGCGGGGCTACAGCACGCGCTTCACCTTCCCACTTGGACACTGGCCCTGCTGACGGGGCTGATCAACATTACTTTGGCTTACCGTGCATGGAACAAGCAGCGGTAGGTCTTCAACCTGAAAGGAACCAAATAATGAACACGTTTTTGCAGCATGTGGGCAGTTTCTTCAAGTCGATTTTCAAGGGCGCGATCAAGGTTGCGGAGGCCGCGGAGCCGGTGGTGGATATCGCGTTTCCGGGCGTGGCCAGCCTCTACAACTTTACGGTGCAGCAGGCCGCGCTGGCGGAGACGGCAGCCGAGGGGGCCAAGGGGGCCGGCGCGCAGAAGCTGGCGGCGGTGATTGCGGCGGTGCTGCCGTACGCGGCCTCGGCGCTCAAGGCGGATGGCGTTCCGGAACCCACGGAGGCCCAGATTGAGGCTTACGTGAATGCGGTTGTCGCGAGCCTGAATGCGCTGCCCGCTCCGGTGAGTGCGAGCGCGGAGGCCGCGTAACTCTTGTTAGCCCAGGTCCCAAAAACGGGACCTGGGGCACCCCATTGCGCGAAAGGATGGGGCAGTGCCGGCGCCTTCTTCTTTTCCTGTTCAGAGTCATTGGCGACCCTTCTGGTATGCTTTCGGCATTGTGCAGACGGAAAATGTGAATGCCAAATTGCTTCGAGGTATACGCCAGAAGTTCCATCCTCTTTACCGCGCTCGAAAATCGCGCTTGGGCCGGGTCATAATTCGCGCAGCGGATCGGCCGGCATGGATTTCCATACCTTCTGTTCATTTTCCGGTTCGCGGCCAGCTTCTGACACACAAAGTTTCCTATGGCATGATCGGCTCCCAAGAGCGCAATCCTCAGGTGCTTGCCATGGCATGCCTTAAGCACTTCAGATTCCGGGCATTCTGGGATGTAGGGGCAAACTTCGGGTACTATTCGTGGCTGCTAAAGTCAGCTTCTCCGGATTTGAATATCGTGCTCATCGAACCACTTCCCGACAACGCAGCGCTGATTCGGGCCACACTCCAGCGCAACCGGTTCTCTGACGTGAAGTTGATCGAAGCTGGGGCTAGCGACCATTCCGGTGAAGGAATTCTAAATGCTGACGAGATTGGCGGCGCGACCTCGTCGTTAGATGAGCAAACCACATTCGAGGAGCGGCATTTTGGAGTTGCTCCGAGATCCATCCGGGTGCGTGTGGTCTCGCTCGATTCGCTTTCAGAGGGTCCGGTCGATTTCATGAAGATTGATGTTGAAGGTTATGAAGCTGTCACGCTGCGGGGAGCGAAGCAGGTAATTGCCCGCGATCAGCCAATTCTGTTCGTCGAGTGCCCTCATCCAAACCGGGAATGCCTCCGACTGGATGGGTATCAGATCGTGGATGCGGATAATTTATCGAGGAACTGCGCAGCGGAGTCAACAAACTTCTTTTGTTTTCCAGAGCGGCATCAAGGCTCAATCGACGCGCTGCTGGAAACTGCGCTTCGAGAAGCCTCGAAACGCGCCTGATCTGGATTTCCCCCCGGCATGAAGCTGCCGCGCGGCTATTCGAGTTTTGACTGGCCGTATTGGAGCAACGTGACGAGGACGACGCCTCCGCTTATGTTGCCGGAGGTAGCGAGCCCCAGCCATTTGAGATAGGCGAGGGTGGCGACATGTCCTGAGAGAACGGCGGACAGAATTTCTCCGCTGGACGCGATGCAGTGGGCGAAATGGCCGAGTCCCACAACAAAAGTAAGGACCCAGATAATGGCAACGGAGCCGCTGATGGAGTGGCTGCCGCTGACCAGCCACGCGACCATGGCGATGATCCACCCGCCCACGACCCCGCTCCAGAAGATGTGGACTGCGGAGGGGGCGGCGGCCTCGGTCCCGTAGCGGTTGAGCGCGTCGAGGATGTCGGGCCGGAGCGCGCTGGTTCGGGCGCAGAGCAGCGCGAACAGCAGTGCTCCTGCAACATTGGTGACGAAGACGATCCCCCAGAGGCGCAGGGTCGCGACGACATAACGGCGTTCGGCAAGGATAAGCGCGACAGGGTAGAGGGTGTTTTCGGTAAAGAGCTGGCCCCGGCCGAGGATGACGGCCATGAATCCCATGGGATAAAGCAGAAAAGCGATGAACTGAGCGGAGGCCGAATAGCCAAGCTGCGCGGTGACGGCGGAGATGCTGAGGCCGGTGAGCCCCATGGTGAGGCCGCCGACTATGCCGGAGATGGCGAGGGTTGTATTGGAGCGGGCCAGCTCGCGGCGTCCATTGCGGGACACATGCTCGAAGATCTGGATTGCGGTGGGCCGGTCGAGGTCCTGCTGGGTGGAGCCTTGCTGTGAAGTTGGCGTCGGGATCTTGACCTTCGGCAGCGGCATGATGCGTTGGATGCGCCGGGAAGAATGACCGGACGTGTACATGGAGCGAGCGTTGCTATAGGGTGGAATTCTATGAGTTCGCACACGCCGTTTGACCTTGAGGCCTCAGCACGCCAGTCGATGAAGGAACATGGATTTGAGCCGGATTATCCGGCGGAGGTGCGGCAGGAAGTAGCTGCGCTCAAGACGAACCCGCCGAAACTGCCGGAGGGGGTTGAGGACCTGCGCGACCTGCTTTGGTCTTCGATTGACAACGACACGTCGCGCGATCTGGACCAGATTGAGTATGCAGATACGCTTCCGGATGGGAGCACGCGGGTGCGGATCGGCATTGCGGACGTGGATGCTTATGTGCCGAAGGGGTCGGCAATTGACAAGCACGCGGCGGTGGAGACAGTCACGATCTATACAGGCGTGCGGAATTTTTCGATGCTGCCGGAGGAGCTTTCGACAGGGCTGACTTCTTTGCTTGAGGGACAGGACCGGCTGTGCGTGGTGACGGAGTTTGTTCTGGACCACGATCAGTGCGAGACGGATACCTGCGTGGCTTCGAGCAGGATTTATCGCGCGCTGGTGAACAACAAGGCGCAGCTTGCCTATAACGGCGTGGGCGCGTGGCTCGATGGCCAGGGCGAGGCCCCGGAGAAGGTTGCGGCATCGAAACCGTTGCAGGATCAACTGAAACTGCAGGACCAGATTGCGCAGCGGCTACGGGCGGAGCGCTTCAAGCACGGAGCACTGAACATTGAGACGATTGAGACGCACGCGGTTCTTGCAGGGAAGACGATTGAAGTTGAGGGGCAGCACAAGAATTCCGCGACAGAGCTAATTGAGGACTTCATGATCGCGGCGAATGGCGTGGTCGCGCGGACGCTGCAGGCGAAAGGGATTTCATCGATCCGGAGAATTGTGCGGACTCCGAAGCGGTGGGACCGCATTGTGGCGCTGGCAGACGGAGATGGGTGGAAGCTTCCGGCGACGCCGGATTCAAAGGCGCTGAATGATTTTCTGTTGCAGCGGAAAAAGGATGATCCGGACCACTTCGCGGATTTATCGCTGGCGATTGTGAAGCTGTTGGGGCCGGGCGAGTATGTGCTGGAGCGCGCGGGCGAGGCCCCGCAGGGACATTTTGGGCTGGCCGTGGAGGACTACACGCACTCGACGGCCCCGAACCGGCGGTATCCGGATTTGGTTACGCAGCGGCTGCTGAAGGCGATGATTGCGGGCAAGCCGTCTCCGTATTCGGATGAGGAATTGTCGGCGATTGCGCTGAACTGCACGACCAAGTCGGCGGCGGAGCGCGACCTGGAGCGGCTGATGCAGAAGCGAATTGCGGCAGTGGCGATGCGGCACCGGATTGGAGAGAAGTTCCGCGCGATTGTGACGGGCGTGACACCGCATGGGACGTTTGTGCGGACGCTGGCTCCGCATGTGGACGGAATGCTGGTGCGCGGGGAAAAGGGCGTGGATGTGGGCGACAGGCTGAATGTGGAGTTGATCCATACGGACCCGGAGCGCGGATATATCGACTTCGCGCGAGCGTGATTTCTCAAATTGGGGAGTACAGCGATGCGGCCCCACCTGGCGACTCTGGTCGAGGACTTCCGGAAATTCGGAAACGATACCGCGATTGTGACGTATCGCGGGAACCGCAGGATTGCTTCGAGTTATGCGGAGCTTTCCGCGCTGGTGGACCGCTTTGCAACGCTGTTGATAGAACGCGGGATTCCGGCAGGCGAGCGCGCCGCGCTGTGGGGACAGAACAGCGTGGAGTGGGTGGGCGCGTTCTTCGGTTGCGTTGTGAGGGGCGTGATCTGCGTTCCGCTGGATGCGGCGGGCAGTCTGGATTTCGCCAAGCGCGTGATCGCGGAGACGCAGCCGAAACTGCTGATTGGCGATGCGGAGCTTTTGAAGGAGCTTGACGAGTCGATTCCGAAAATAGCCTTTGAGGATTTTGCGAACGCGCTGCCGCTGGCGGCGGAGCCGGTTGCGGTTGATCCGGCAGTGAATGCGGAAAGCCCGGTGCAGATTCTGTTTACGTCAGGCACGACGGCGGACCCGAAAGGCATTGTGCATACACATCGCAACGTGCTGGCCAGCATGGCGCCCATCGAGCGCGAGATTGAGAAGTACCGGAAGTATGAGCGATGGGTGCATCCGCTGCGGTTTCTGCATACACTTCCGCTGAGTCATGTTTTCGGGCAGTTCATGGGGCTGTGGATTCCTCCGCTGCTTGGCGCGGAAGTGCATTTTGAGTCGCGCTTGCAGGCGCAGCGGCTGATGGAAACGGCACGGCGCGAGCGCATTTCCGTGCTGGCGGCGGTCCCGCGGGTACTGGCCCTGCTGCGCGATTTGCTGATGGCGCGGCATCCAGAACTGGCGGGTGAGATTGAGAAGGCACGCGGAGAGAAAGCCTGGAAGAGGTGGTGGCGCTTTCGAAAAATTCATCGCAGTTTCGGGTACAAATTCTGGGCGTTTGTGTGCGGCGGGGCGTCGCTGCCGGAGGACCTGGAAACTTTCTGGAATGCGCTGGGGTTCGCGCTGGTGCAGGGCTATGGGATGACGGAAACGGCGGCCCTGATTTCGCTGAACAATCCATTCAAGATTGGCAAGGGAACGCTGGGCAAGGTGCTGCCGGGGCGCGAGGTCGAGATTCGCGACGACGGAGAAATCGTGGTGCGCGGAGACATGGTTTCAACCGCGACGTGGCGGAATGGGGCCATGCGGGAGGCGGAGTCTCCGTGGCTGGCGACGGGCGACTTGGCGCGCAAGGACGAGGAAGGCCGCCTGCACTTTTTGGGGCGCAAGAGCCAGGTGATCGTAACGCCGGCGGGACTGAATGTGCATCCGGAAGATGTGGAAGCGGCGCTCGATGCGCAGGCTGGCGTGGAAGCTTCTGCGGTTGTTCCGCTGCTGAAGGGGGGAGGAACGGAACCGGCGGCGGCTCTGCTCTTTCGCGGGTCGCAGGAAGACGCGCAGAAGGCGGTGGTTGCGGCGAACGCGCAGTTGGCGGAGTTCCAGCGTGTGCGGCAGTGGCGCGTGTGGCCGGAGTTGGATTTTCCACGAACTTCGACGGGCAAAACTCAGCGACGCAAAGTTACGGAGTGGATGAACTCGCAAAAAACCGAGGAACACGCCGGCGAGGCAGGTGAGGACGCGCTGCTGGGGTTGGTTCTTTCGATTACCAGGGCGAGTCCGCAGAAGACGAGTGACGACGCGCGCTTACAGGAAGATTTGCAACTGGACAGCCTGGGGCGCGTGCAGTTGCAGGCGGAGCTGGAGCAGAAGCTGGGGCTCACGTTGAGTGATACCGCTCTGGAGCAAGCCCAGACACTGGGCGATTTGCGGCGGGTGCTGGGCTTTGACCGTGTCGAAGCGAGCGAGGCGGGCGGGTCTGTGGCCGTCGCTGGGGAATTTCATAGACCGGCGACGGAGGCAAGGAGAGATGTGTATCCGCGCTGGCCTTGGTGGTGGCCGGTACAGGCTCTACGCGCGGCTTTTATTGAATGCGTGGTGCGGCCTTTTGTGTGGACACTGGCCGCGCCTTCGGTTCATCGCGAGGCCGCGCTGACGAAAGGCAAGCCGCTGCTGCTGATTGCGAATCATGTGAGCACCTATGACGCTCCGCTGATTTTGTATGCGCTGCCGGGGTGGATGCGGCGGCGCGTTGCGTCGGCGATGGCGGCGGACATTCTGGATGATTGGCGGAAGCGGCGGAACCAGGGTTCCTGGATTGTGAACCAGTTGGGGCCGGCGATGTGGCTGCTGGTGACGGCGCTGTTCAATGTGTTTCCGCTCCCGAGGAGCGCGGGCTTTCGGCGCAGTTTTGAGCACGCGGGGGAGGCCCTGGACAATGGCTACAACGTACTGGTTTTTCCTGAGGGGCACCGGTCGGAGCAAGGCGTGTTGCAGCCGTTCCGTTCAGGCATTGGCCTGCTGGTCGCGGAGTCGCGGACGCCTGTGCTGCCGGTGGCCATGGCTGGATTGGGAGCGATGAAGTCAGGGCGGCAGCGATGGTTCCGTTCGGGAAAGCTGAAGGTTGTGGTCGGCAAGCCGATGGAATTTGGTCCAGAGGAGAGCGCGGAGGAAATTACCACGCGCTTGCAGGCGGAGATCGTCCGGCTAATGGCTGAGGGTGACTAAAGTGCCGTAGCCAGCGGCGACCGCCAGGGCGAGAATCGGTAGGGATGTCGCCGTTTGAGAAAGTCCGAATCAAGTCGCTGGAAGCTTTTCTGGACTGGCTGGACCGTCTCACGGCTCGGCGGCGGCGGGAGCCATCGCATCTTGCAACTGGACGGCGCGGCGAGCGAGCGGCATTGTTTCATCTGCGGCGGCTGGGGTTTGTGGTGACGGCGCAGGGCTGGCGCACGCCCAAGGCGCACGGAGATCTTGACTTGGTGGCGTGGGACAACGACGTGCTTTGCTTTGTCGAGGTAAAGACGCGGACCACGCGGGCCGTGGCTCCCGCGGAAGCCGCCGTGGACACGGACAAGAAGCGGATGCTGCGCAAGATGGCGCATCATTATCTGCGTCAATTGCCGGACCGGGATGTTCCGGTGCGCTTCGATATCCTGTCCATCTATTTTGAGGCCGGGAGGTCGGCTGAATTCACGCTGTTTCGCGGCGCGTTCGGCTGGCAGTGAAGGAAATATCATTTCCTCAGACATTCGCCTTTCCGCAACTCGCCGAATAGGCATTACAGTGTGAAGAGACCACATCCTTTCCACAGGACAGCAAAGAACGATGAGTTCAAGACGAGATTTTCTGAAGCAGGCCATGCTTTTCGGAGTTGCCGGGTTCGCCGGCGGCGTCCCCAAATCCATTGAGCGCGCGTTCTCCATCGATCCCGATCCGGGCAGCTCATGGCTCGACGCCGAGCACATTGTCATCCTGATGCAGGAAAACCGCTCGTTTGACCACGCGCTTGGAATGTTGCAGGGCGTGCGCGGGTTCAACGATCCGCGCGCCATCCGGCTGCCCAACGGCAACTCGGTCTTTCTGCAAACCAACGCCAAGGGCGAAACCTATGCTCCGTGGCGGCTGGATATTAAAGACACGTGCGCCACCTGGATGGGTTCGATTCCGCACAGCCGCCACAGCCAGGTGGATGCGTGGAACGGTGGAAACTATAACAACTGGATCGACGCCAAACGATCGGGCGATGCTGAGTACGCCTCGGTGCCGCTCACCATGGGCCACTACACGCGCGAGGACCTGCCGTTCTACTACGCGCTCGCCGACGCATTTACAGTCTGCGACCAGAATTTTTGCGGAGTGATGAGCAGCACAACTCCCAATCGCCTTACGTTCATGACGGGAACGGTGCGCGACCGGCAGAGCACGGACTCCAAAGTTTATATGCAGAACCAGGAGGTGGCGGTTGGCGGCATGCCGTGGACCACTTTTCCGGAACGCCTGCAAAAAGCCGGTGTTTCCTGGAAGCATTACCAGAACGACCTGACCGAGTCAGGCGGCATGACTCCTGAGCAGGTGGGATGGCTGGGAAATTTTGGAACGAATGTGCTGGAGTTTTTTGCGAAATACAACGTTGAATTGACACCGCGCAATCCAGAGCGACTTAAGGAGAAGATGGCGCACCTCGCTGTCCACATTCAGCAGCTAAAAGATGAAGCAGCGCAAAATGGCGCAGCGGTCCTTCAGGATAAATTGAAGAACCAGCAGGCCCTTTTGGAGAAGTGGAAGAGGGACTACCAGTATGCGCTGCGAGGAGTTGCGCAGCTTCCGCCGATGGCGCGCGACTTGAATGAGAGGGCGTTTGTTACAAACGACAAAGACCCGGACTTCCACACACTGGAAACACTGGAATTCCAGAACGGAGTTCTTACTCAGCAGATGGAGGTTCCGAAGGGCGACATCCTTCACCAATTTCGCGAGGATGTGCGCACGGGAAATTTGCCGGCGGTTTCGTGGCTGTCCGCGCCGGGTAAGTTTTCCGATCATCCTTATGCGCCATGGTATGGCGTATGGTATGTGTCGGAAGTTATGGACATACTTACAAAAAATCCAGAGGTATGGAAGAAGACGATCTTTATTCTGACTTATGACGAAAACGATGGTTACTTTGACCATGCGGCTTCGATTGTCGCGGCTGATCCGAAGAGAAAGATCACGGGACGAGCATCAGAGGGGATTGATACGGGGCTGGAATATAGTTACGTTCCGGATGAGTTAGTATTCGGAATTCCGAAAAAGATAGCCCGCTCCGGCCCCATAGGACTGGGGTTTCGTGTGCCTATGATTATCGCTTCGCCGTGGAGCCGCGGCGGATGGGTGAATTCCCAGTTGTTCGAGCATACTTCCACCCTTCAGTTTCTGGAACGATTTGTAGGAGGCAAGTATAGGAAGAAAGTACAGGAAAGTAACATCAGCGCATGGCGAAGGGCCATCTCAGGCGACCTCACTTCGGTGTTTCGCCAGTATGACGGGAAAAAGCCGTCGCTGCCCTATCTGAATCGCAATGAGTATGTTGAGTCAATCCAGCACGCTCGCTATAAGCAGGTCCCCTCAAACTACAAGGCGCTGAACGCGGAAGAGATAGCACGCATCAACCGCGATCCGCGCGGTTCGGGAATGATCCCGGTACAGGAGCCGGGTGTGCGGCAGTCATGCGTCGTGCCGTATGAGTCTTATGCGGACGGCCATCTGAGCGCCGACGGAAAGAGCTTTGAATTGACAATGCGCGCGGGGAGCCGAGTTTTCGGCGAGCGTGCGGCGGGCTTCCCCTTCAATGTCTATCTTTATGAAACCACCGAGTCGACGGCCTCCACTGCTCCAACGCAATCGCAGCCGAATATGATCTCCGCAACCTACGCGGTCAAGGCTGGAACCACGCTGAAGGAATCTTTCGACTTATCCATGTTTTCCGCCGGAAGATATGACATTGCTGTCCACGGACCGAATGGGTTTTACCGGCAATTCACCGGCGGCGGCAGCGACCCAGCCATCGAAGTAAGATGCGCCTATGAACCTGCTAAGGGGGCCGGCAATAAGCTAACCGGTAACATTGAGCTAACCATTCGTCATAAGTCAGGCGGAGCTCACAAGATAGAGATCACCGACAACTCCTATCATGCGGAGCCGGTTACAAAGGTAGTTCATCCGGGAAGGTCGGTCAGAACAGTTCTGAATTTGGCTCACCAGCATGGCTGGTACGACTTCAGTGTGCGAGTGCCCGGCGCAGAAGGCTTCGAGCAGCGGTTTGCCGGGCATGTCGAAACGGGCAAGCCCAGCTACACTGATCCTCTGATGGGCCAGGTGATCTAACAGATCAAGGCCCTCCACGCGGCGGCATTGCTGCTGCCGCGTGGAGTATGTGCCTTTATTCGCTTTCGCCCCGCACCGGAGCAGGCGCCGCAATGGTCGTCGCGTTGGCCTCTTTCAAGGTGTTGTTGAATGCGGGCAATTCCTTGGTCATCAGGTTATGGTAGTCCGCTGAGGCCTTGGTCAGGTCGCCTTCGAACTTATCAGCGAGCTTTACTTCCATGTCCGTTGGACGGAAGTCTGTTCCGCCGGCCACGTCGCCCGCGCCTGAGCCAATTTGTCCGTTTAGCCAGAGCAGGTTGTAATAAATCTTCCACGCGGTGATGTAGGTTTTATCGTCGCTCGCCCGCAGCGGCTCCGATATCATCTCGTTCTCCACGTCCTGCATCTTCTGGTCCATCTGCCGGGCGGCCTGCGCGCGCTGCCTGTCGGCGGGATTGCTTGCGAACATCTTTTCCACGTCCGCGAGCTGCTTACGCATCCACTCGAGGCTGTTGATCATGTCCGCGACCTTGCTGATGTCGCTGTTGATGCGGAGTTGCAGCTTCACCGAAGCTTCCAGATCGGCCTGCGTGCTGGGGCACTTGGGATCCATCAGGATGGTGATGGGCTGGGTATAGGTCTTTCCGTTGACGGTGAGCTTCGCCTCATATTTGCCCGGCGCTGCCATGGGTGTGGGCGCGCGCCCCATGCCCCAGTGCGTGACCGGCCGCGAATCCCTGCCGCGGAAACGTCCCTCTTCAAAGATGTGCGGGTCTTCCGGAGGAATGGTCCGCAGCGTCACCATACGCGCCCCGTCGTAGTGCATGTCCCAGGCAACGCGATTCAGGCCCGGGTGTCCTGACGAGCTCAGCTTGCGCACTACATTGCCCTGCGCGTCGGTAATCTCCACCTCGACAGGGCCTCTCGGCGCGGACTTGAGCTCGTAATTGAGGAAGACGCTTTCGCCACGCGGAATCCGGTAAGTGGAGCGCGGAGTGAAGAAGCGCACCGCTTCGGTGGCGGGCTGCTTGGCCATCTGTTCCAACGGCGTGATGTCGTCCAGGATGTAGTAACCGCGTCCGTAAGTGGAGACGACGAGATCGTGGAAGCGCTTCTGCACCACGGTCCGGGTGACGGGCGATGGCGGCAGACCCTGATTGAGGTGCGTCCAATGGGCTCCGTCATCGAGCGAGTAGTAGAGCGCGTTGCCGGTCCCGGCAAAGAGCAGCCCCTTGCAGTTGGGGTCTTCCGAAACATTGCGAACATAGGCCAGCGGGCCCTTGGGCAAGTCGCTGCTGACGCTCGTCCAGGTCTTGCCGTAGTCCGTGGTCTTGTAGATATAAGGGTCGCGATTATTGACTAGGTGCAGGTCAACACTCACATACGCCGTGCCCGCGTCGAAAAACGACGGCTGAATGCTGGTAACTTCGCCGAGCGGCGGCAGCCCGGAGATGTTCTTGGTCAGGTCGTTCCAGTGCTGGCCGCTGTCACGTGTGTTCCACACCTTGCCGTCGTCGGTGCCCGCCCAGATGAGGCCTTTGGTCACGGTGGAAGGCGCGATGGCAAAGACCACCTCGCCATAGAACTGACCCAGGTTGTCTCCAATGAGGCCGCCCGATGACTGGTTGTGGGCGGGGTCCTGCGTGGTGAGGTCGGGGCTGATGACGGACCAGCTTTGCCCGGCGTTGCTGGTTTTGAAGATGACCTGGCAGCCGTAGTAGACGGTGTTGTGGTCGAACGGATCAATCGCCAGCGGCGGGGTCCAGTGGCAGCGGTACTTCGTCTGGTCGGGCGCGGAGTCCAGTATATGCATCCACGGAGCCACGGAGCGGGCCTGATGGGTGCGCGCATCCCAGCGCGTCACTTCATCGCCATAGCACGACGACCACACGATGTTGGGGTCCGTCGGATCGGGCAGCGTAAAGCCGGATTCGCATCCGCCCAAGCCGTGCTCCCAACCGGCATCGCCCCGCCCCATAGACACGCTGGGGCCGCGCATCGTTCCATCGTCCTGCATGTTGCCGTAAATGTAGTAGGGGACCTGGTCGTCCACGGCCACGTGATACATCTGCCCGATGGGCAGCTTCACATTGTGGAATCCTTTGCCGCCGTTCGTGGTGATGTTGACGCCTCCGTCATCGGTGAGGGCGAGGCGATTGGGATCTTTGGGGTCCCACCAGATATCGTGGTTGTCGCCGCCCCAGCCGGTCTCTTCAAAGGTGTGCCCGCCGTCGATCGACTCCAGGAAGCTGCTGTTCGCGACGAGTACCTTGTTTTCGTCCGCCGGTGAAACGGCAATTCGAATGTAATAGCCCGCGCGGCCAATGAGAGTCCGGTCCCAACTCACCACGCTCCAGTTGTTGCCGCCATCGTCGGAGCGCCACACAGAGCCCTGTTTGTCTGTCTCGATCAGAGCGTAGACGCGGTTTGAGTTGGTGGGGGCGACGGCAACATCAATTTTGCCCATAGGCGAGTGAGGCAGCCCGTGTCCCTCAATGTGCTTCCACGTGGAGCCGCCATCGTGCGAGACGTAGAGGCCGCTTCCCGGGCCGCCGCTGTACTCGCCCCAGGTATTCATCTTCACCTGCCACATGCCCGCGAACAGCGTGTTGGAATTATTCGGGTCCATGTTCAGTCCCGAGCAGCCGGTGTTCCCGTCAACGAAGAGCACGCGCTTCCATGTCTTGCCGCCGTCCTCGGTGCGATAGACGCCGCGGTCCTCATGCGGGGCGGTCAGATTTCCCAGCGCGCACACGTAAACGCGGTTGGGGTCTTGCGGATCGATCACCACGCGACCGATGCGGGCCGTGTTATCGAGGCCCATGTGTTCCCACGTCTTGCCGGCATCAGTGGATTTGTAAACGCCGTCTCCGGTGACGTCAATATCGCGAATGGCCCAGGCTTCTCCGGTGCCCACCCACACCAGGTTGGGGTCGGAAGGGGCCACGGCCAGCGCGCCGATGGCCGCGACCTGCTCCTTGTCAAAGATGGGAGTCCAGCGATTGCCGCCGTCCGACGACTTCCACACACCGCCGGACGATGCTCCCGCGTACCAGACATTGGGATCGCTGGGAACGCCGGCGACCGCGGCAACGCGATTGCCGACCGCCGGACCAAGAAAGCGGAACCCAAATTCGCCACGGGACCCACCGCGGAAGCGCCGCTGCGCCAGCAATGGGCTGGAAATGAGGGTGAGACACAAGAGACAAAAGGACAGGCGCCGGGCAGCAGTCAGCATTTTCAAATCGCTCCGCATGGATGTGAGGAAAGCGGGATGATTGTACACCAAATGAAATACAATGTGGCACACAGCGTGAATGCAGTTATTGGACGAGGCCGGGCGCTCTGGTGGCGCGGGCGAGGAAGGACGGATTTTGGTTTTTCGGGGTAGAGCCGGCGGTTTTGGAAGTTTGCGATTCGAATCGCGATGGGGGTTGTTGGTTGGAGCGGTCTGCTTTGCTTTGACCCTTATCGCTGCGGCGCAAACTCCGGATACGGCGGCGTTGCGCGGCGTGATCACCGGACCGAATGGGCATCCGCTCGCGGGCGTGCGGCTGACCATAGAGGATGCGCACCACCGCCCGGTCCGCGAATTACGCACCGGCGCGCAAGGTGATTTTGTCGCGAACGATCTTCCGGCGGGAACCGCTCTGGCCGTCACCGCCGCATATCCGGGCTTTGCGGAAGTGCACTCCGGCGCGATTGTGCTGGCTTCCGGCTCAATGGCGAGCCTGCAACTCAGCATGCGCATCGCCACCGCTCGCGCCGAGGTGCATGTGACCGGAGAAGCCGGCGAGGTGCGCATCGATGAACCGCAATTGGGAATTCGCCTGACGCCGGAGCAAATGCGTAGTATGCCGCTGCTGAACCGGCAAATCACCGGGCTTCCGCTGCTGAATGCGTCGAACCGCCCGGCCATCAACCAGGGCGACATTTTTATGAACCAAGTCCTGTTCACCGCCAACGGCTCGGGACGCCGCCAGACGTGGTTTGAAGTGGACGGCGCAAGCGCGAACGACACGTGGGGACGGCAGACCATCTTTACAAATATTCCGCTCAATGCCGTTGCCGAGATGACGGTCCTCGACAATGCTTTCGCCGCCAACTACGGCTTTGGAGAGGGTGCGGTGGTCAACATTGTGACGCGCAGCGGCAGCGATGTTTTTCATGGCGACGTGCTCGCGATGTGGCGGCCGTCCGGGCCCGAGGCGAAGCTCTCAGGCTTCTCGGAGGCAAACGCGACCAGCGGCAAGGACATTACCAACGACACTCTGGCACAGGGCGCGGCTACCCTTTCGGGACCGCTGGTGAAGAACGGGCGCACTTCCTTCCTTGGCTCGGCGGAGTACAGCTACCAGAACCGCACGTCGCCCGTCACCTCGCCGATTGCTCCTGGGAACTTTGTCGGACATTATCGAGACTGGCTTGGGTTTCTGCGGATCGACCACACGATCCGCGCGGGCCAGCGAGTGTTTTTTCACGCGGGCGTGGACAGCTTCTTTGATACGAACCCGAACGGCACCGTTGGCGGGAACACGTTGCCCAGCGTGGACCGCGTTTTCCACCGCCGCACTTACACAGCCGAGGTTGGCGACACCGCCGTGTTGAGCAATTCGACGGTCAACGACGCGCGGCTTCAGTTCCAGTTGGCGTCGCCGATTACGCAGTTTTCGCCCGTCCTCTCCGGAACGCAATACACGGTGCCGATTTCTTCAGGAGGGACGTTTACTTCGGGCACTTCGCAATCGGCGCTGCTGCTCAACCGGCAGTTTGAGGCGGTTGATACGCTGTCCAAAAGCTGGAGCCGGAATTCGCTCGACCTTGGCTTTGAGGTCATCCACGCGCGAAACGGCGGCGACAGCAAGGAATTCGGAGGGCCGATCTACGACGGGCAGCTCGTTTATAAAACCTGCACGGAGGCGGTCGAGGTTTGCGAAAGCCCGGCTTATCTGGGCGACATCAACAACGTGCAGAGCTATACGCAAAGCTATGGAAACGCGAATTACGTGGTCAATGACACGCTTGCCGCCGTATTCGCACAAGATGATTACAGAGCGACTCCGAATCTTGTCCTGAATCTGGGTCTGCGATACGAGTTGCAGACCTTTACGGATTCGCGCGCCGATTTCGCTCCGCGCATCGGGTTCGCTTATAACGTCGCGGGGCGCGGCACCACCACGGTCCGCGGAGGGTTCGGCATTTACCATGCGCAGGTGGTCGACAACTCAGAGGCGAACTACGCCCTGACGGGGCCGACCGGCGTATTCAACTACACCGCGCAGGCCGGACAGGTTGGCTTTCCCGCGAGTGTGGCGGACGTGCCGCTTCCGGCATTTCCAACCGGAGCGGTCGCGCCACTGCGCAGCCTCTATCTGCGCCCCGGACGCGCGAGTTATTACAACCAGTTCTTCCCAACCAGCACGCTGATCGGCTATCCGGACGCGTTGCTGAATCCCTACAACGAGCAGTGGACGCTGGGGATCGAGCGCCAGCTTGCTCCGCGGTTGGTGCTCAGCGCGGACTACGTTGGTTCGCACACGCTCAGGATTGTTCGCCCGCTCGATGTCGATTCGCCGTCCTCGTACATTCGCACGGAGCCGGGCAAGGTAAGGAGCGCACAGGCAGCGAACTGCTCGCGTCCATATTGGATTGCCTGGTACGCGCAGCATGGGCTTGCCTGTGACTCCACAAAGGCGCAGTCCAGCGGCCCGACGCCGCCGTACAGCGTGATTCAGAGCGACGTGAACGATGGCGTTGGCTATTACCAGGCGCTGGATGCCAACCTGAACTATCACGCCGCGAATGGCTCCGCGCTGCTGGCCAGCTATACCTATTCGCATGCGCTCGATACCGTCGACCCGGACGTGCCCGGTCAGAACCCCAACGATGCGCTGATGACTGGCGCGGCGGAATTGGGCAATGCGATTTTCGATCAGCGGCATCGCCTGGTCCTGAGCGGCGTGTATGCTGCGCCGTTTGGAATAACAGCGGGCGGAATCGCGACACTGGCCAGCGGGTTTCCGTATAACGTCGTCACCGGCGTTAGCAACAGCGGCGATACCGGCGCGACCACCGACAGGCCCGTCATCAACGGCGTAGTGATTGGCCGCAACACCGGACGCGGCACGCCCATCTACGATGTTTCTCCTTTTCTGGGCAAGCGGATTGCGCTGGCGAGCGAGCGCGTCCACGCCAACCTGCGCGTCGAAGCATTCAATGTGCTGAATCACCGGAACGTCGTCGGCTTCAGCGGCACTTACGGAAACGGCGCCACTCCCAGTATCGGGTTTGGGGACCCGCTCGCCGGTGTCACCAACCAATTGCCGGCGCGCGAGATGCAATTTTCGGTGCAGTTGGACTTCTGAGCAGCCTTAACGAGTCATTGCGTAGTGGACCTGCTCCTCTATGGCGGAAATCTGTAGCGGCTTGCGTTGAGCGCGTGTAAGCGCGGCGTTCACCCGGTTCAGGTCCGATGCCTTGTATTGCTTCCACGCCTCGATGCCTGCGTTAGCGGCTTTGCTCATCTGGTTAAAGATGGCGATTGCCTGCGACGGAGCGGTGCGGTCGCCGCTCTCCACTATTCCCAGAGCGACGCCGAGTCCGGCATTGGCCTGCGCCAGCCCTGGCTTCTGTGAGTCCTCATCGCCCTTGATTTCGTCCAGTTTTCGCAGCGCATCGTGGAGAGCCGCTTGCAACTCGGCGGGATTATTTTTCTCACCGGACTCTTTCTTGAGTTGGGTCTCCACGCTCTCCAACTCCGCCATGGCTTTGCGGCTGGCGAGCGTCTGCGTGTAGATGGAATCGGCCAGCGTGAATTGCTCATCGAGCACCTGGGCTGTAGCGCCGGAGCGCGGGTCCATTGTGACCTTCAGCGGCTGCTCCATAGTCGTTCCATCCACTGAGAGCCGCACCGTGTATGTGCCGGGCGCGACGCGGGGGCCCGCGGGAACGCTGCTCGCGTCATCGTCGCCGCCCATTGAGGTGCCGGAGCCTCCCACGCGCAGGTCCCACACAAAGCGGTGTTCTCCCGCGCTGGTTTCAAGCACCTGCGGCTTGGGGAACCATCGCTCCGCGATCGGCAGAAGCGGACGCTTCACCGTCGTCTTGTCCTCGCTCGAGTAGTGGCGAATGACGTGGCCCTGGCCATCCAGTATCTGCAACGAGACCTTCTGTGCGTTGCCGCCAAGGTAATAATCGACGATTGCGCCATCCGGTGGGTTCTTCGCCTGCGGCTCCTCGGGCGGCAATGGAGTACCGAGAGATCCATCGTTGTCGACGCGAACGGCAGTGGGCGGGGCGTAGAGATAAGCCTGCTTGTCCTGCGCGGAGGCGGCCTGCCGAAGCGGAGCAATATCATCGAGAACCCAGAAGGAGCGCCCGTGCGTGGCCACGATGAGGTCGTTGCCATGCACATCCATGTCGCGAACCGATGCTACAGGCAGGTTGAGCTGAAGCGGCTGCCAGTTGTCTCCGCCATTGAAGGAGACGTAGATCCCAAGCTCGGTTCCCGCAAATAGCAAATTCTTTTGCACGGGATCCTCGCGCACCGCGCGGACAAAGTAATTTGCGGGAATGCCGTTGACCGCCAGCTTCCAGGTCTTGCCAAAATCGTGCGTGATGTAGATGTAGGGCTTCTGGTCATCGAGCCGATGCCTGTCGATGGCCGCATACGCGGTTGCAGGATCAAGATGTGACGCCTCGATGAGAGAAATCTTGCTCCATGACGAAAGTCCCGGCGGTGTGACATCACGCCAGGTCTTACCGCCGTCAGTGGTCAGATGGATGAGTCCCGTATCGCTGCCGACCCAGATTTCGTCGTCGTTAAGCGGAGACGGCGCGATGGTGTAGACCACGCCATAGCCTCGCTGTTTGGCGTTGGCGGGCGTCGTCGGCCCACTCTCGCTCGTGCCGGCGACAGCGCCGGTGAGGTCCGGGCTGATCTGTTGCCAGTGCAGACCGCCATCCGTCGTCTTCATCACATACTGCGTGCCCAGATAGAGCGACGTATGATCGGCGGGAGAAAACACTAGCACTGGAGTCCACGGGTCGCGATAGCGGCGCTTGTTGATCGGGGTATCGAATCCATCGAGCGGCCATGGAGCGATGTTTTGGCTGAACGAGGTGCGAAGATTAAATCGCTTCAGCGTGCCGTAGGTGTCGGTGAGGTAAATAATGTCTTCGTCTTTGGGATCAATCGCGATATATCCGCTCTCGCTGCCTCCGGGCAGGAACCAGTCCCGCGTGTCGATGTGTCCATGGTCGGAGCGGCTGTGGACGGCAATGGATCCGCTGTCCTGCTGCGCTCCATAAATAGAGTACGGAAACTTGTGGTCGGTGGTGACGTGATAGAGCTGCGCCGTGGGCTGGTTGTACCAAGTTGTCCAGGTCTTGCCGCAGTCCAGGCTCACGGTCGTGCCCTGATCGACCCCCAGCACAAGGTGGCTTGGGTTTTTCGGATCGATCCATAACTGGTGATAGTCGTCCCCGCCCGGCGCGCCGCGCACAATCTGGATGGTCTTGCCGCCGTCTTCGGTGCGATAAAGCGCGACGTTGGGAATGTAGAGAACATCGGGATTGGTCGGATCAATCGCCAGCGAATTGAAGTACCATCCGCGGCTGGTGAGGCGCGCATCGCTGTTGACCAGCTTCCACGTGTCCCCTCCATCGTCGGAGCGATAGAGTCCGGAATGGCCCGGGGTATCAATGGTCGCGTAGACGCGCCGGCCGTCCGCGCTGACAGCAACACCGGTGCGCGCCCATGCTCCGGCTGGCAGCCCGTGTCCAGAGAGTTGTTCCCAGTGCGCGCCTCCGTCTGTTGAGCGATAGAGTCCGTTGCCCGGCCCCTCGAGCGGCGGATAGGTGCTCCAGGGTGGCCGATGCGCATTCCATGTCGCAGCGATCAGGATGTCAGGCTTCGCGGTGGCCATGGCCAAGTCGGCGATGCCGACGTCCGGCCCTTTATCCAGCACTCGCTGCCAGTGTTCGCCCGCGTCTGTTGACTTGTACACTCCGCGCTCGTCGCTCGGACCGTACGCGTGTCCCAGCACGCCGACGTACACCGTCTTTGCGTCGGACGGATCGACAAGGATCCGGCTGATCTGGCGCGAGTCGCGCAGTCCGATGAATTTCCAGGTCTTCCCCGCGTCATCGCTGCGATATACGCCATCTCCGGAGGAAAGGTCGGAGCGAATGTCTGACTCGCCGGTGCCGGCGTAAATCACCGTCGGGTCGGAAGGAGCTACCGCCAGCGCGCCAATGGAGGCGACGGTTTCATGATCGAAAATCGGCTTCCACACCGTTCCCGCGTCGGTCGTCTTCCACACGCCGCCATCGACGCCGCCGAAATAAAAAGTGTTGTCGCTGCCGGGAACTCCGGTAACGGCGACCACTCGGCCTGCGCGGAAAGGCCCGACAAGTCGCCACTGCAGCCCGCTGAACAGCTTCGGCGAGAGCGTCTGTGCGGGTATGATGTTTGGCATGCAAAGGCAAGCGATGGCAACAGGAAGCATGCGTAAGCGGCTGGGCAGCATAGAACGTAGTGCCTTCATGATTGCTTCGATTGTGAATGGAAAGAGTAAAGCTGGCAAGATTTCACAATGAAGGCCGCGAGACGAGCGGAAGCCGGCGATGCTGGAAATATGAGAATGGAGCGCGGAAAAGAACAGTGCGAACAATGATGATGAGAGCGTTTGGCGTGGTGGGACCGGGTCTTCTGCTGCTTTCCGGCGCATTTGCTTGCGCAGCGCCGGTCGAGGGTTTTCCGCCGCAACTGCCTTCAGCGGACCTGGTCTTGCAGAACGGAGTGATCGAAACACTTGATCCGCTGCAACCGCGAGTGGCGGCGCTCGCGATTCGAGATGGGCGAATTGAAGCGATGGGCGGCAATGAGGCAATTTCGCATTACGTTGGACCGAATACCAAAGTGCTTGACCTGCGCGGCGCGTTCGTCACTCCGGGGTTCATCGAGGGACATGGTCATCTTATGCAGACCGGTCAATCACTGACGGAGTTGAACATTGGCAAGGCTCCTAACTGGGACGCAATCGTGTCGCTGGTGAAAGCCGCCGTGGCGAAGGCCAAACCCGGCGAGTGGATCGTGGGCACGGGCTGGCAGCAGAGCAAGTGGAACAAAGTTCCGCAGCCGAATGTTGACGGACTTCCGTTGCCGGCGGGCCTGGACGCGGTGTCGCCTAATAATCCGGTGATACTGGAGCACGCGAGCGGGCACGCTACTTATGCGAATGCGGCGGCGCTGAAGCTCGCCGGGATTAACAGCAAGACGCCCGACCCGCCCGGCGGAAGCATCGTTCGCGATGCTCAGGGGAATGCGATTGGGATGCTGCGCGATACAGCGCAGGAGCCGGTGGACCGCGCGTACAACCGCTATCTTTCCAGCCTGCCGCCGCAGGCCGCTGAAGCGCGGCGCGAACAGGCGCTGAAAGTGGCGCTCCAAAATGAAATCAGCAAAGGCGTTACCACCTTTGTGGACATGGGCGAGGATTTCCAGACAATCGACTGGCTGAAGCAGCAAGCGGCGAAGGGCCTGCCGCTGCGGCTGTACATCAACATCAATGGCGAATCGGTGTCGGAACTGGACAAGCGCCTCGCTCAGTACCGCATCATTGGTTATGCGAACAATCACTTTACCGTGCGAGGCATTGGAGAAATTATTTCCGACGGCGCGCTCGGCACGCGCAGCGCGTGGTTCCTCAAGCCGTACAGCGACGCGCCTGATATTACGGGCAAGAATGTAACTCCCATGAGCACAATTCAGCAAATCTCGCAGATTGCGGCGCGGGATGGATTTCAGCTTTCAGTCCATGCGATTGGCGACCGTGCGAACCGTGAAACGCTGGATGTGTTCCAGAAGATCTTCACGGACGATCCTGCCGCGCACGCCTTGCGGTGGCGGATTGAGCACGCGCAGCACCTGAATCCTTCCGACATTTTGCGCTTCGCCCAGCTTGGCGTCATTGCGTCCATGCAGTCCATTCATGCGTGCTCGGATGCGCCGTTCGTTGCCCCGCGTCTCGGCGAGCAGCGCGCGCGCGAGGGGGCCTACGTGTGGCATTCGCTTATTCAAACCGGCGCGATATTGGTGGACGGGACGGACACTCCGGTCGAGGACACCAATCCGATTCCGAATTTTTATTGCGGCGTGACGCGGCGCGAGGGGAATGGGACCCTCTTCTTTCCCGAGCAGGCCAAGACGCGAATGCAGGAATTGCGTTCCTATACCTGGAACAATGCCTATGCGATTTTCGAGGAGCGCGAGCTGGGCTCGCTCGTCCCCGGCAAGTTGGCTGATCTCGATGTGTTTTCGGGCGACCTGCTGAAGATGCCCGCGGACCAGATTATGCGGACGCGCGTGCTTTACACAATTGTCGGAGGCAAGATTGTTTACCAGCGGCGCGGCGCGGCCGACTGGCGCAGCGGAGAATTATTTCCTGCAATGGCCGAGTTCGACCACGTGAATTGAGCGCGCGGAATCATTCCCTTGTATACAATTTTGTAGACAATCGGGTATAGTTGCTACGCATAAAAGCCAAGTGCGGGAAGGAAGAAATGAAGGCCTTGAAATGCCTGCGGACTCGTGCGGTCCCTCAACAGATATGGCTGGCAATCGGCATTGCCCTGGCGCTGGCGTTTGCTTACGGGATTAAGCAACCTGCCCCCGTGCAAGCCGCGCAAGCTGCGGCCCCGCCAGACGCATCGGCCTGGAAGCCGGGCCACACGATCGTGAATCCTCCCGTAAGGTTCGATCACTCCGCCCCGCTGCCGCAGTTGCTGGCGGCGTATCATCCTCCGCCTCCACGTCAGCGCCGTCGTGGCCGTCGCCCTTCAACGACCGCCCCGGTTGCCAAGCCCGCAGAAGCACCACCCCCGGCGATCATTGGCCCCAAAAGCGCGGCGGTAGAGCAGGTTAGTCAGGGCAACGGTTCGCAAGCCACGCAGGTAGCAAGCTTCGACGGACTTGGCGCGGGATTTAAAGGCCCGCAGGGCACGTCCACCGGACGAAATCCGTCGGACAATAGCCTTGCCGTCGGCCGCGATGAGATTGTGCAGATTGTGAATTCACGGATGGCGATCTTCACGAAGAAAGGCGCGAAGTACGCCGAGACGGGTAAAGCTTTGTTTGGCCCCGTCGTAACGAACACGTTGTTCGTTGGTTTTGGCGGTCCCTGCGAGACGCAGGTCAGCGGAGACGCGGTGGTCCGCTACGATCAGCTCGCTAACCGCTGGCTGTTTGTGCTGCCCATCTTTCGCCACGCCGCGGACCAGCCGAATGCTCCCTATGGCATGTGCTATGCCATAAGCGAGGGCCCCGACCCTATGGGTGCCTATTACCGTTACGAATTCAACCGCCCGCTGTTCCCCGACTATCCTCGGCCCGCGGTCTGGCCGGATGCCTATTACCTGACGACCAGCACCGGGGACACTGTGATTCAAAAGCATGTGTGCGCGGTGGACCGGAGCAAGATGCTGCGCGGGCTCAAGACCGATGAGCAGTGCGAGGTCATTGACGGCGTGAGCTTTCTTAACCCCGCCGACCTTGATGGCCAGCGCCTCCCTCCAGCGGGGACGCCGGAGATCGTGATGGCGGCGGGCGGCACGCAACTGCATCAGGTCTTTGAAGACGATGGCATCTACGTGTGGCGGTTCCATGTGGACTGGAAAGACCCCGCCAAGACGCGCTTGACGGGCCCGGAAAAAATCACCGTGGCCCCATACCATTTTCTCTGCAACGGGCAACTCAGCAAATGCGTGCCCCAGCCGGGCACAGACGTCCGCGTGGATGCGCAGGGCGACAAGTTGATGCAGCGGCTCGTCTATCGCAACCTCGGCCATTACCAATCCATTGTGGCGTCTCAGTCCATCGATACAAAGGCAGGCGGAGGCGGCGTGCGCTGGTATGAGTTTCGACTGGACGGGGCGGGGCAGCCGCAATTGTTCCAACAGGGCACGTATGCTCCGGACGGCGGCTATCGTTGGCTCCCCAGCATCGCGACGGACCGGAAGGGTGACATCGGTATCGGCTATTCGTTCGGCGATAAATCCGACTATCCCGGCCAACGTTTTGTTGCCCGGCGCGCCGCGGACGCGAAGGGGCAAATGACCCTTCAGGAAAATGTCGTGGCGGAGGGAATGGCCTCGCAGACGAATACCATGCGATGGGAAGACTATACGACGCTCGATATTGACCCGAGCGACGATTGCACCTTCTGGTATGTCGGCGACTATTACCAAAAGGGCCAAGAAAATTACTCCACACGCATCGGCGCGTATCGCCTGCCGGGCTGCGCCGCAAGACACAAGTTTCTGGGCCTCTTCTGACGAGGCCAATGATTCGTCAGGAGAGTTGAAATGGTTCTTGGTGTCATCGGAGTTGGGTCAATTGCATCCGCGATTGTCTCCGGTCTGTGCCGGGACGAGGGGCCTCGGGACATTCTGCTTTCGCCTCGCAACCCGAAGAAGTCCGCGGCCCTGGCGGCGGACTGTCCTGGCGTTCGAGTCGCCGAGAGCAATGAGGCGGTGGCCCGGGAATCCTCAGTTGTCCTGCTCTGTTTGAGGCTATCGGATGCCGGACTTCTGCGCGGCCTTCCCTTCAGTAAAGATGCCTCCGTCATCAGCGTGATGGCGGGCATTTCTATCAGGGAACTCGGCGATATCGTGGGGCCGGTCAAGAATATTGCGCGCGCCATTCCACTCACGTCGGTGGCCGCCAGGCGCGGCGTCACTCCCGTTTATCCCTTCATCGAACCTGCGCGTTCGTTGTTCGCCCACCTCGGAACCGTGGTCGATGTCGCCGATGAATCGTCTTTCAATTTATTTTCGGCATCCACAGCGACCATCGCGGCGCACTTCGCGTATCTCGGTCGCATCAGTGATTGGCTTACCGCGCGCGGGATCGCTTCGCTCGGGGCGCGGCAATATGTCGCGGCGATGTTCGGCGAGATCGCAGGCTCGTTGCAAGCGGCCGATCCCGATTTTCAGCAGCTTGCGAAAGAGCACGCGACGCCCGGCGGCATCAACGAGAGGTTCGCTCAGATCATGACCGAGCAGGGCGTTTGGGATGCCGTGGATGGAGGGCTCGATCAGATCCGGCGGCGACTTGAGGACCGGTGAGCGGGCCAGTACTTCTCCAGTAGCTCCAGAAATCGCGAAATCCCATCCATATTTATGGACAGATGAATCTCTGAGACGAACCATCTGTGAAGAAGTGTATTAATTGTTCAGAAATCACTCGAAATGAGGTTGACTTCGTGAAGCTGAAACACCTGGCATTGGCGGTGGGCGTAGTTTGTCTTTTTCTCTTGCCGGCGCGGCTTATGGCCGCCGGGAACTACTATCGAGTGGAGCAGCGGGACGGGGTATGGTGGCTTGTCAGTCCGTCCGGCCAGCTTATGATTTCCGCTGGTGTGGACAATGTTTCGCATTTGGGAGACGCGGTCCGCGGGACAGCGGTTCATCCTTACTTCGACAACATCTCGAAGCTTTACCCGACGGAGAACGCCTGGGCAAACACCGAAATCAGTCGGCTCCGCTCCTGGGGAGTTAACAACCTTGGAGCGCAAATCGCGAAGCAATTTCCGTCCATCGGCAAGCTGGTTCGCATTGATGAAGATCAATTCGGAATACAGTGCCTCGCTCATTCTTGCCAGATGCCGGGAGACGCCGGCTGGCAATCACCGCTGGCATCTTCGCTTCGACGAGAGCCTGAACCTGGACATATCGTTGCCGCGCGACCGATCGAGCGAATCCGGATTTCCGAGATCCACATCGCGGAGCGTAAGCGACCGGTCTTCAGAAGAGCGCGGTCTCTACGATTGGATTGAGCATCGCGCTGACTCCATAGGGTAATATCTGTACAGAACGTCGGATGAAAGCCATGCGCCAATTCGCGTTGATCGTAGCGGTCCTGCTGCCGCTCGTGGCTCCGGCGATGGCCTGCGTTGTTCCGGGCGCGAATCTGACCTCTGCGGAACGCGCCTGCTGCAAGCAGATGGCAAGCAAGTGCGGCCATATGGAAATGCCCTCCGCGCAGGACTGTTGCCAGAAGGAAGCGCCGCTAACGACCCAGTGGAATGTGGCGCAGCTTCCAACCACGCATGCGAGTGCCAGGTTGAGCGCTTCAGCCGATCTTCTCCTTGACGCTAGTTTGCTGCTTCCATCGCGGTTGCCGGGCGAGGTATGGCAGCACAGCCTTGCACTGCCGCAATCTCCGCCTGTTGTAATCTCCATCCTCCGTATCTAGAAGTTTTCAATCTCCGCTCTGGCCGGACACGGCGCGTGTGCGCCTGCTCGTGCCATGGATTCATCGAAGCGCTTTTGAGATTGGAGACCGTATGAACGTGGTCCGGTTTATGACCACTGTGTTGGTATGCACGACCACACTTGCCGCGCTTGGACAACAAGCCGCGCCCACCCCACTTTCTGAACTTCTGGCTGAGGCGAATGCCAACAATTCGCAAATTGCTGCCGCAGACGATAGCTGGCAAGCCGCAAAAGAGTTACCACGCCAGGTGTCGTCGCTGCCTGATCCCACATTCACGTATCAACAGTTCAGCGTGGGCAGCCCAAAACCCTTTGCCGGGTATACGAACAGCGACTTTGCTTACGTCGGAATCGGCGCGTCACAGGAGCTTCCCTTTCCGGGCAAACTCCGATTGCGTGGCGAGGTGGCACAGGGAGCGGCGGATGTGAAGGGATCTGAAGTAGACGCTACCAGGGCGAGTGTTGCCGATGCCGTGAAATCCGATTACCTGCAACTCGCGTATTTGCAAATGACGCTCGGCATTTTGCAGGAGAACGAGCGAGTCGTCGAGCAACTCATCAAGGGCGCGATGGCCCATTACGAAGTTGGTCAAGGCTTGCAGGCAGATGTTTTGCAGGCCCAGGTGGAGCGGACGAAGATCGTTCGCGAAACCACAATGCATCATGAGCAGATGGGACGGCTCGAGGCCGATCTGAAGAACCTGTTGCATCGGGACCAGGACTCCCCAGATATCGTGACAGAACCCTTGCAGGAAAGCCCGCTGCGCTACACCTCGGCTCAACTGCTGCAAATGGTGCGCGGCCAGAATCCGCAGATTCAGGTGGACGCCAGCTCGGTTAGCAAAGAGAACGCGGCGCTGGCCTCGGCCAAACGCGAAGGCAAGCCGGACTTCAGTGTGGCCTACATGTACCAGAACACGGACAGGAAGTACCGCGACTATTACATGTTCTCCCTGAACATCCGGCTGCCGCGCAAAGCCCGAGTAAAGGCGGAAGTTGCCCAAGCTGCGGACAAGCTCGCTCAGTCCAAAGAGGCGCTCGATGCTCACCTTCAACAGGAGCTTGCTCAAGTGAAGCAGGAATACGTGACAGCCTCCAGTGACGGCGATCTTTTGAAGGAATACAGCCAGGGACTGATTCCGCAGTCGGATGCGGCGTATCGATCCACGCTTAATGCATATGCCGCGAACCGGGAACAGTTCACGCACGTGCTTCTCTACTTTGTGAATGTCCTGAATCTGAAACTCGACGAAGCCCAGGTGCTGGCCGAACACGAAATTGCGCTGGCCCATCTCGAAACCCTGACAGGAGCGACCCTGCGATGAACAAGTACATTCTAAGAACCTCTCTCGTATGGATTGCAGTGATCGTCGCGGCGGGCGCGGCTTTTTATTACCATTCGCGGACAAAGATGCAGAAGGAGACGCGTGCAAATTCCGTTGCCGCCGAAGCGCCGGGAACCGTAGCGCCAGCGGCAGTTGGTCCATCGGCTGCAACTGCGAAATTGCCGTCAGCCACTCCCGCTCAAAACGCGCAGACCGCTCTCGCTCCGATTCAATTGACGCCGCAGCGCATGCAGAGCATTGGAGTAACAACCGGAACGGTGGAGTTCAAGCAGATCAGCAGTGATATTCGTGCCACGGGCAATGTCGACATCGACCAGCGCCTGGTCTCCTACGTGCAGGTTCGCTTCCCCGGATATATCCGCCAAGTCTTTGCCAATGCCGTTTATCAATATGTGCGGAAGGGCGAACCCTTGTTCACGGTGTACAGCCCCGACCTTGTGGCGACCGAGCAGGAGTATCTGCTGGCGAGGCAACATCAGAAGGCCCTGAGCACGAGTACAGTGGATGGCGTAGCGTCCGGAGCAGCCGCGCTCGCGAATGCGGCGCAACAGCGGCTGGAACAGTGGGAGGTGCCGCCGGGTGAGTTGAACAAACTCAAAGCCACTGGCAAGCCGATCACCGATCTCACCATCAACTCACCAGTTTCCGGGTACATCACCGAATACAACGCGCTGCCGAATATGTATGTTCAGCCGTCGACGCGGCTCTATACCGTCGCCGATCTTTCGCGTGTCTGGGTCTACGCGCAGGTGTTTCAGGATGACGTCGGCAGGCTGAAGCCAGGCGATCCGGCGCAGATTACAGTGGACTCCTATCCAAGCCGCACTTTCTCAGGTCGCATCGACCAGATTCTGCCGCAGGTGGATCTGGCGACTCGTACGGTGCGCGTCCGGCTGGTAATCGATAATCCAGGTCTGAAGCTCAAGCCAGGCATGTTCGTCAACGTGGACATGAAAGCTCCGATGGGACGGCAACTCGCTGTTCCTGCTTCGGCGGTTCTGCAAACGGGCACGCAATCGATCGTTTTTCTTTATCAGAGCGATGGCACCCTGACGCCGAAAGCTGTCGAACTGGGTTCGCGCGCTGGCGATGATTTCATCGTTCTGAGCGGGTTGAAGCGACATCAGCGTATCGTCACCTCCGCCAACTTTCTTATCGATTCGGAGAGCCAATTGCAGTCGGCGGCGGGCTCGTTCACGCCTCCACCATCGGGAGCAGGCGGCACGCAAGCTCCGGCCAAACCTGCTTCTCAAGTCAATATCGACTTCACCACAGATCCGAATCCGCCGCGCAAGGGATCGAACATCTTTCGAGTAAAGCTGACCGGCCCCGGAAATACACCTGTTGGCGGTGCCACCGTCACGGTGACCTTCGATATGCCTGCGATGCCCGCGATGGGCATGGGGCCGATGAATACCACCGTGAAGCTGAACGATAAAGGCGCGGGAATGTACGAAGGCGCGGGCTCGCTCGGCTCAGGCGGAACATGGCAAGTGACGATCTTGGCTAAGAAAAATGGCCAGGCGATAGCAGAAAAGCAGCTGTCCATAAGCACAACGGGAGGCATGTAGATGATCTCCCGCATTATCGAAATCTGCGCTCACAATCGCTTTCTCGTCTTCACCGCAGCGGTGTTTCTTACGCTCGCAGGCGTTTGGTCCCTCAAGCATATTCCCGTTGATGCGCTGCCGGACATCTCCGACGTGCAGGTGATCATTCACACGACCTGGGCGGGCGAGCCGCCGGACGTGATCGAGGATCAGGTCACGTATCCCATCGTCACCAGCATGCTCGCGGCCCCGCATGTGAAGGCCGTTCGAGCGCAGACCATGTTCGGCGACTCATATGTCTACGTGGTTTTCCAAGACCGCACGGACCTCTATTGGGCCCGCTCGCGAGTGCTCGAATACTTGCAGGAAATCAGCGGCAGGTTGCCCGCTGACGTGCATCCAGTGATTGGCCCCGACGCAACCGGAGCAGGCTGGGTTTATGAATACGCAATCGTTGATACAAGCCATCGGCAGAGCCTGGCCGATTTGCGTACGTTGCAGGACTGGCATTTGCGTTATGCCCTTGAGACCGTTCCGGGTGTAGCAGAGGTCGCCAGCATCGGCGGATATGTGAAGCAGTACCAGATACAGCTCGATCCCAACAAGCTGCTCGCCTACGGCATTCCGCTTTCAACCGTGATCGATCGCGTAAAAGCCAGCACTAATGAAGTCGGCGGACGCGAACTGGATATGAACGGAGCGCGATACATGATTCGCGGCCTGGGCTATCTGCATTCGCTGAATGATCTGACCCAAGTGGCGGTCGGCAGCCATAACGGTACGCCTGTGCTGTTGCGCGATCTGGGTACGGTCAGCTTCGGCCCTGACATCCGCGAGGGCGTTGCCGAATGGGATGGCAAAGGCGAGACCGTGGGCGGCATTGTCATCATGCGGCAGGGCGAAAGCGCGCTGAACGTCATCAACGGCGTAAAGCGAAAGCTGCGCGAGATCGCTCCGTCACTTCCAGCAGGCGTCGAAATCATGCCGGGCTACGACCGCTCCGGCCTGATCGACGCCTCGATTCACACGCTGCAACGCGACCTGCTGGAAGAAATTGTGATTGTCAGCTTGGTCGTCATCTTTTTTCTCTTCCACTTCCGCTCCGCTCTGATTGCAATTCTGGCGTTGCCTATCGCAGTGCTGATCTCGTTCATTCCCCTCTACTTTCTCGGAGTGAGTTCCAACATCATGTCGCTTGGCGGTCTCGCACTCGCCATCGGCGTTCTGGTGGATGCCTCCATCGTGATGATCGAGAACGGCTACCGGCATTTATCCGAGCGGCAGCAGGACCAATCCAAATCCATCTCCGACGCGGAGCGCAGGCGCATCCTTATTGATGCCGCAAAGCAGGTCGGCCCCGCGCTATTCTTCTCGCTGCTCATCATCATCGTTTCCTTTCTGCCGATCTTCATGCTTCAGGCGCAGTCCGGCCGGATGTTTCGTCCCCTGGCATGGACCAAGACTCTTTCCGAGGCCTGCGCGTCCATCCTGGCCATCACGCTTGTTCCAGTCCTGATGGTCGTTTTGATTCGTGGACGCCTTCGCCCGGAAAGCGCCAACCCCGTTTCACGTGTCACGCAGGCGATTTACCTGCCCATTCTGCGATGGTGCCTCCACCATCGCTGGCTTACCATTGCGCTCAACCTTATCTTCCTGATCGTGACGATACCGCTGGCGCTGCATCTCGGAAGTCAGTTCATGCCGCCGCTGTTTGAAGGCTCCGCACTCTATATGCCCACCGCGCTTCCCGGCATCTCCATCGAACAGGCCAAAGTTCTGCTTCAGGAGCAGGACCGAATCCTGCGCAGCTTTCCGGAAACGCTGAGCGTCTTCGGCACGGTTGGGCGCTCCGACAGCGCAACCGACAATGCTCCGCTCAATATGTTCGACACTACCATCATGTTGAAGCCACGCAGTCAGTGGCCCGCCGGTGTGACCTACGACAAGCTCATTCAGCAGATGGATGCGAAGCTCCAGCTTCCGGGCCTCTCGAATACCTGGACGATGCCGGTAGAAAATCGGCTTGACATGGAACTGACCGGAATCAAGACGCCTGTCGGACTCAAAGTCCAGGGGACAACAGTCGATGGCATACAGAACGTCGCCGCCGAAATCCAGAGCATTCTTTCCACCATGCCGCAGGTGCGCTCCATCTTCGCGGAAAAGGTCGCGCAGGGTTTCTACGTGAACGTGGAGCCGAACCGCGCGGAAGCTGCCCGCTACGGACTGAGCATTGCGGATATTCAGGCGGCGGTCGCGTCGGGGATCGGAGGCAAAGATATAGCCGAAAACATCGAAGGACGCGAGCGCTATCCCATCAATGTCCGTTACCAACGCGCCTTCCGCGACAACCCCGAGCAGATGGAACGTGTGCTGATTGGAACGCCGTCTGGCGCACAGATCCCGCTGGGTCAGGTTGCGAAGATTTCCTTCTCACGCGGCCCGGCGATGATTCGGGACGAAGATGGCGCTTTGACAGGGTATATTTACCTCGACCTGAAGAACGCGAACTATGGCGGATTCGTCGATCAGGCGAACGGGCTGCTCCACCAAAAGCTGAAGCTACCTGCAAACTACACCTACCACTGGTCGGGCGAGTACGAATTCGAGCTACGGGCGAAACAGCGGCTCAAATTGATTCTGCCTGTCGTATTCTTCCTGATTTTTGTGCTTCTCTACTTAATCTTTCATTCAGTGGCGGAGTCGCTTATCCTCATCTTCCCCACAATGTATGCCTTGAGCGGCGGACTGCTGCTCCAATGGATGCTGCACTACAACTTCAGCGTGGCTGTCGCGGTTGGCTATATTGCGCTCTTTGGAATTGCGGTCGAGACCGGCGTAGTCATGGTGGTTTATCTGCATGAAGCCCTTGATCATAAATTGAAGGCGGGTAGACCTCTCACGAATGCCGATCTGGAAGCGGCGGCTATTGAAGGGGCCGTGCTGCGCCTGCGTCCCAAACTGATGACCGTTTGCGCGGTGCTGGCAAGCCTTGCGCCGATTCTGTGGGAAACGGGCATCGGCTCGGATGTAATGAAGCCGATCGCAGCCCCCATCGTCGGAGGAATGATTACCTCGACGATCAATGTGCTGATCCTTGTACCCATCTTCTTCGTCATGTTGAAAGAACGGACGCTGAAGCGCGAAGAGTCCCGCCGCGCTCAGGGAAAGCTTAGGTGATCGACTCGTATTGACTGGCGAGCGAGAAATCGCTTGCAGCGTGGCGAAGATGATTGTGAAATCACGGGGATCTTCGGAGATTCGTCTTGCGTGAGCAACCCCACCCCGCGAATGATCAATCCCGGGCTGACCACCCACAGCGCAATGCCGCCGGCGATCTCCAAAGCCGCGTCTAGCCCCTTCAGCAAAACGCTGATGCGGAACAGAAGTTCTCGAAGCTGTGCTTCTTTAATCTTTCGCATGTTCATCGAAGTTCCAAATTACATGCACAGCAGTGTTCGCAGAATCGATCGTGCGCAGGAGCGCGCACGACTCAAATCAGCGAAACTGCGGCCAACGAGTTTCATAGTAATTGCTCAATGCAGCTTCATTCATGGCTGGCCGTTAGCGCCCTTCGGGATGTGTTTTGTGATCCCTTTCAGAACAAACTCGCGGATCAGATTCGCTGCGGCATCAGCGCCAATGTCCGCCAATCCATTGAATACAACCAACGATGCTCCGCGATCGGAAGCGGGATAGTAAAGATTCGACATGGCCGCCGCGGAGAAGCTTCCGAGAACCTTCGAGTAGTTCGGTTCCCAGCGTCCATCATCGCCCCTGGCAATTACGGCAGCAGATATCGCATAAAGTGCGCGCGACCGGATGCTTCCCCTTCCCTTATAGAAGTAGCGTGGATCCTGGTGGAAAAGTGAAGGATACACAGCTCTGCCCAGGAGGGTGCCCGAAACGTGATTCGCGAACGCAGCGCCGTATCGTTTTCCATACCCTTCAATTCCGCTTCCGTAGGCCGGAAAAATTCCTTTGTATTGCTCTGCTCCGGCAATGCCTGCCACGGTTAAGAATGAAACCGGATCGAACATGGACCGGATGCTCAATTGAAACTTCTGTTTCGCTTCCATTGGCGGCGCGTTCCAGTCGTACGAGCTGTAAAAGTTTGGGATGATCCCAGCAATACGTTGATGCACCGCAATCTGTACCTGTTTCTCAGCTAATTCCTCCTTGTTTCCACTGACAGTCACAGTGGTACTGCCGCCAGAAACTGAGAGGGTTATCGGAGGTAGTGAGCGAACTTCGCCGTCGTTCAATGAAATATGCGAGGAGGTAAAACGGCTCATGCCGGGCCTGGTCACAGTAACTGTGTAAACACCCGCCGGTAAGCCTGAGAATGCGAACTGCCCATTGTTGCCGGACTGCATGGACCGGGTGTTGGCGCCCGGCGTTCCGGCAAGGGTCACAGTCGCCCCCACCACGACATCCCCATTAGTATCGATTACCGTACCGGAGATATTTGCGGTCTCGATGGGCTGTGAGCCCGTCTGTGCAGATTGACTAGTAGCCTGTGGAGGTTGCGGCGCATTCGGAAGAGAGCTTCCCTGGGAAAGCGAGGTGGAACCCTCCTGCGCATTAGCAGTTGGACGTGCCACGCTAAAAATCAGCCAAACGATAGCCCCGGCCACTATCGTCATCTTCGCGGCTCGCGTCGTACTGCGCAGATCAATCAACTGTATCTCCTGTCCCAAGTTCCAGTCCGGGTTGCTCGTGGAATATCCGATATGGACATTGCTTTATAAAAACGGAGCAAGCAGCTATGGCTCATACAAAGCCTCCGATTCATAAACAATCAGGTGAGCACTCATTGATACAGCCTTTCTTCTGCGGAATTAGAGGTTGAAGTGCGAAACCGAGCTATTTGTCAGTTCTGATGCATGTTGTTCCCAAGTGCCAGGTCGTTGATTACCCTCCGATCTCCGGAACTGCAATCACTCCGTGCAACCGCACACAGTCCGGCGTGAATTCCGTTTGACAGCGCTGTGCCGCCCTGCTTAGCATGGGTAGCAGTTTGAATCCTTTCAAATGAGGGAGTCGTGAGCTTTGAGGGGAAAGTTCTGTTTTGTTTCAATGCTTGCGCTGCTGCTGTGCGCTCCGGCGATGGCGCAGTCATCTGACAACTTCTTCGCTCTGAAAAACGGCGACCGCGTAGTTTTCTACGGCGACAGCATTACCGCGCAGCGGCTCTATACGCGATTCGCCGAGGAGTTCATCGTCTCCCGTTATCCGGCACTTCACATCAGCTTCTATAACGCCGGCGTCAGCGGGGATACCGTCGAGGGCGGGTACTCCGGTGATATGGAAACTCGGATCAAACGCGATGTTCTGCCGTTTCACCCCACGGTCGTGACGATCATGCTGGGGATGAACGACGGACGGTATACGACTGTCTACCAGAAGAACTTTGAGGATTATGCTTCGGGCTACCGCAAATTGATTGCCGCGCTGCGGGAGCAGATTCCGGGTGTTCGGCTGTTCCTCATCTGCCCCTCGCCCTATGACGAGGTCGCGCACAATTCGCTGATTCCCGGCTACAACACGGTGATGCTGCGATACGGGCAGTTTGTTGTGGCGTTGGGCCGGCAGGAGCGCATTCCGGTGATTGACTTCAATGAGCCGATGATGGATGCGATTCGCGCCGGAATGGGGATCAATCCGGCGATGGCGGGGACGCTGCTTCCGGGATTGATTCATCCTTCGCCAGCGGGACATTGGATTATGGCGGCGGCTCTGGCGAAGGGATGGAATGCGAATCTGCTGATTAGCAGCGTGACGATCGACGGCAAAAATGCAATCGTTACGGAGCAGGCGCGCACGACGGTGAGCCAATTGCATGCCCCCAATGGGGCGCTTTCATGGAGCCAACTGGATCAGGCGGTCCCGCTACCGCTGGTGCTTGAAGACCCGACGACGCAGTTCTTGTTCAAAGTGTCGGATCTGGCCGCATTTGACCAGCAGGTGCTGCGGATAACGGGGCTGACCGCCCCTCATTATGAGCTTTCCATTGATGGGAAGAAGATTGGGTCCTTCACGCGGGATGAGTTGAGCGGCGGAGTGAATCTGGCGATGTATGAGACGCCGATGGAACAGCAGGCGCAGGCGATTGACTGGACAGCCGACGACCGCACCAAGCTGAGCGGCACGCGATTCGATCTGCTGACCGAGCGCAAGCCGGACGCACATCAGCAGGAAGCCGTTGAGGAACTGGACCGGCTGGACCAGCAGATGATTCGTGGAGAGTATCGCGCCGCCACGCCGAAGCCGCACACGTTCGATCTGACTCCGGAAGCGAAGTGAAGATGAGGAAGCTGATTGGATGGATTGCCGTGGGCAGCTGTGTGGCCGTTCTTATGTTGCCGCAGGCGAAGGCTGCAAAACGCTCGCTTGAATTGAAGAGCCCGGATGGGCATATCGCATTTTCCATTTCGATTCGGCACGGACAGGTGGTCTACCAGGCTACGCAGGATGGGCTATCCAGGCTGGTGGCCGGGAGTCTGGGCGAACGTAAAACAAGGCGCGGACTTCAAGAATAGGTTCAAGACTCTGAACCCGGCTTGGAACCCGCTTACCGACGGGGCCGATTCCAACAGCCTGTTTGTTGATACCTCCAACTTCTCCAATCCGCAGTTTGGACAACTTGGTAACAGCCCGAAGGTCTTCCAGAACTGGAGAGGCTGGGCGACGCCGACCGAAAATGCCAGTATCACCAAGCGGTTCACATTTGGAGAAAGCGAGCGTTATTCGGCCAGCATCCGGGCGGACTTCTTCGACGTCTTCAACCGCCACTACTGGGGCGGGCCCAACATGGATATGTCCAGCCCGTACTTTGGGCATGTCACGGGCGTGTCTGGCAATCGCACAGGCCAGATCGGCGCACGCTTCCAGTTCTAACCAACCGGGCGGGATCGCGGGAGTGGGGCAACCACCCCGCTCCGGGCCGCCCGCCATAGCGCTCAGAGTATCCGCTGGATAAGCGGCAAATCTCGCGTAAGATTATTTCGGCGGTTTTAGCCGCAAGTTGGAGTTATGAGCGCACGCGTCAACATGCACCACATCGCAAAGCGGGCCAAGGTATCGCTGGGAACAGTTTCCCACGTGATCAACGGGTCGGCAGCCGTAAGGGAACCCCTGCGGCAGCGGGTGCTTGAAGCGATCAATAGCCTGGGCTATCAGCCGAGCCAGCTTGCGCGCGGGCTGCGGCGAGACTACACAAACATGATCGGGATGATTATCCCCGACATTACCAACCCATTCTTTCCGGCGCTGGTACGGGCCGCGGAAGATGTCGCGTATTCGCATCTATATCGGCTGGTGCTCTGCAACAGCGACAACGATCCACAGAAGGAAGGCTTTTACATGAGCGAACTGCAGTCGTACCTGCCTGCGGGGCTGCTCGTGATTCCGGCTGCGGGAAGCGGGCTGCGTGAACAGCCGGTTCGAAATGGACGGCCCACTCCGATGGTGTGCATTGACCGCAAACCCGAGGGTTGGAAGGGTGACATGGTGCGAGCGGACAACGAGGGAGGAGCCTACGCGGCGACCCAGCACCTGATCGACCATGGGCACCGCAGGATTGCAACCATAGCGGGGCCGCAGCACCTGACGAACGCACAGGAACGGCTCAGCGGATTCCGATGTGCTCTGAAGGAGGCTGGGGTGCGGCTTCCGCCGGAATATGTGGTGCACGGCCAATTCGACCGCAAAAGCGGTCTGGAAGCCGCGCTTCGCCTGCTGCGTCCTCCGTCACGGCCAACCGCGATCTTTGCCGGGAACGACCTGATGGCAATGGGCGCGCTGCTGGCGGTTCGCGAACTAGGCTTACGTTGTCCTGAGGATGTTTCGATTGTCGGGTTCGACAACCTGGAAGTTTCCGAGTTGCTGCAGCCGTCGTTGACCTCGGTGCAACAACCGGTTTATCGGCTGGGATCAACGGCTACGGAGTTGCTGGTTCAGCGGATCACCGGTTTGAACGACGCTTCTCGGGAGATCACTCTGGAAACGGAGTTGATCCGGCGGAATTCAGTCATTCGCAATTCGGCAGCTACCCAGACCCAAGGTAGAAAACAGCGGGTACCCGCGTCACAATGATGCGCCGTTAGCGAGAGAGAAGCCAGACAGGCGACAACGTCGCCCATATCGAAATTTGCGATTCGGGTGCGGTACGCGTGTACCTGTTGTACGAACCACAGGATCAGGACTGGAACAGACGGACTGACGGGGACGAGGAGAAAGAAAGTTGTTTCAGCCGGAAACTTATGCCATCGCGCTCGCGTTCATGGTTGTCAGCATGCTTTGCTGGGGATCGTGGGCCAACACGGTCAAGCTGTGTCCGGGATATCGGTTTCAGCTTTTTTATTGGGACTATGTTTGGGGGCTCCTTTTGGGCGCGCTCGTGTGGGGATTCTCCATGGGAAGCGCCGGAAGTACGGGACGGCCGTTCTGGGCAGATCTGTTTCACGCGGATGGGCGGCATTTCCTGCTGGCTCTGGCGGGCGGCGCTTTGTTCAACGTCGCCAACCTGCTGCTGGTCGCGGCGATCGATATCGCTGGTCTTGCGGTCGCATTTCCGGTGGGCATCGGAATTGCGCTGGTGGTGGGCGCAGCCACCAGTTATGCGGTGAAGCCGAGCGGCA
>JAICYR010000274.1 GCA_025934135.1 Acidobacteriaceae bacterium
ATCCTGTGGCGGGAACGTTTACGGCAGCCGGGAGTCTGGACCCGGCTGGCGGAGCCGTTCCGTACCTGCTGGTGTCGATTGGGGCGCAGCCATTGCTTCCGGATGGGACGGTCTTTGTGGCAACCGAGAATCGTGCGCAGATCTACGATCCGCAGAGCGGCACTTTCCGCTTTACGGGACCATATCTGGCTACTGGCACGTCGTTCTGGTTTACCGTCACTCTGCTCCCCAGCAACAAGGTTCTGTTGACGGATGTGAACAATGCAACCGAACTGTTCGACCCACAGACAGGGACTTTCATTGCGACCGGGCCGATGCAGGCCAAGTACTCTCCCGATTCCGGGTACATCGCGGTGTTAACCGGCGACGGCAGGGTCCTGTTTGAAGGTACAGACGGTATTTCGGGAGGTGACGTGGAAATCTACGACAGCACAGCAGGGACGTTCAGCACCCTTACAGGCGATCTTCCGATTCATACGGCTATCCCCGCAGTCCGCCTTGCCGATGGAACGGTTCTGTTTGCCGGTGGCGGAGTCGGTTCCAGCGCCAACGTCTTTTTACCGAGCAACAATACGTCCCTGTATGCGGGTGACATGATCAATCCCCGCACCGCGAATACAGCGACTGCACTGCTCGATAACACGGTACTGATTACCGGTGGCACTCCAGCGGGGGGGACCAGCCCTACGTCCAGTGCTGAGATTTATCTACCGCGATGATCTCCGCGCGGGCGGACACGGGTGTGGAGGGTTAATTCGCGGTGGGTGGCTCGATGGAGTCGATGACGAGGACGTCGACGGGTTCTTTGGACGGCACGAGCTTGAGCCCTAGCTGCTCTTCAAGCGCGGTGAAGACGGATGGCTTGCCGGTTTCGTCGGCGGCTGCGCGAGCGGCAGGCGCGTATTCGAGGGTGAAGTCGTATTTGCCGGTCAGGTTGGTTTTATCAACGACCGGACGGCCGGTTTCTCTGCCCAGAAGAAACGTGAGGTTGGTGAGCGGAGCATTGACCCATTTCACGTTTCCATTGGGCGCTCCGAACTGCGAGGTGGCACGTTCGTCCGATTGCGGCTGCTTCAACTTCGAGCCGCTTTTTGCGACCACCAGGTCGTATGCGGATATCTCGCGCGCCTCCATGTGGGCCTTCATCTGGTAACGCTCGGCCAGAAGGGGCTGCAGCATCGAGGATTTTTCCGGACGGCTGAGCTGGTTAAAAGCTGCCGCATCGTCGCCGCTGACACGAGCTTGAATGGAGTAGAGGCGCTGCGGGTCTTTGGTCCATTCGGGAAGTCCGAGGATGTGGGCCTGGTCCATCAAGTGGTATGCGACTTGTACGACGAGGGCTATGGGAACGCAGGAGGCGGTGATGCCATCGGGCAAGTAACCTACGCCGCCGCTGTTGGCGGGACAACTTTCAGGCGAGATGGGCTTGACGGAGGTGATGTCCCATTGCAGCGGCTTGGCAGATTGGGCCTGCAGTGCGCAAGAGGCGGCGATCCCGGCGCAGATCAGCAGAGCGGCGCAGCGAGTGAGCATAGTGGAGAGCGTAACTTAAAGCGGAGTTGTGGGTGTGGCGAGAGAACGAGGCCGGGCCCCCCGCTATGATTATCCGGTGCAAACATTTTCTGATGCCCGGGATGCAAAGGAGTTCCTCGTTTCCAAGCTAATGGCCGAAGCCAAACGCGAAGGCATTTCGCTGTCCGAAGTAGAGAGGAAGATGTTGTACTTCTCCGAAACCGCCTGGACGTTGCCGGACATCAAGGAAATTAGCGACGCCTTCGATCGCGACTATGACATGGCTGAATATGAGCAGAAAATCGGAATGCTCGCACATAATTTCTGCGCAGAGGCTCGCAAGGACAACCAGGAGGAACTTGACGCCTGGAACGAAGCGGTTCGGACACTCGGTAAGGAAGATCATTACCTGCTTGTGTTGATAGCGGCTGGCAAGGGAGCTTCGCCCGGTTCTAATGGAGACATTCTTAAGGGGGTTGGGATCGGCGTTGTTATCGCTTGTATCGTGCTATGGCTTGTTCTGCGAGTATGGTGATGCCCTTCGGGCGCGGTTAGGCGGGCCGGTGCGGTAGCGGGGAATTTCGGCGCCGTCCAGATTATTTCAAGGTACCTGCGAACTGCGTCATCGCCTTCAACACCTCGGCTTCGTTGGAATTGAAGACTGCATGATTCGCGTGCGGCAGCACAATCACCTTCGCGTTCGGATTGCCCTTCTCGAACGCCGCAATCTGCGCGCCGTTCGTGTCCACGTCTTCGGCTTCCGCCGCGGCGCGCTGTTGCGGGTTCAGGCTCGCCGCCGCGGGCCCAAGATCGTGCGGCAAGGCGAAGATGGCAAGAACGGGGCAATGGACGGTGGAGAATTTGGCTAATCCGTGAATGATCGCCGAAACTACTTGCGTCTCTGGCGAGTCAGGCGGAGGCGGCGGCTGTGGCACGCTGTCGAGCCGCTTCCGGCTGTTCTTCAGATCCCGCTCGAGCGCCGGCAGGTCTGTCGTCAGCATCTGGTCGATCAGCTTCCTGGCATCGGCAGCGGCGAGGAATGGCGTGAGCTGATCGATATCGTGCTGCACCTGCACGGCATCGACAGACTGGTCGCCGCGGACAGCGTCGTAGTAGGCGTATGAGTATCCGGCGTCGAGATAGATCAGCCCGGCCACCTCCTCGGGGTGAGTGGTGCCGATGTAACTTAGCTCCTCTCCGGCAAGCGAGTGGCCGGCCAGGCTTGGCTTTTGGAGCTTGAGCTGGTGCATCACGGCCAGCACATCCTCGCCCAGCCGCTGGGCGGAGTAGTTGGCTGGAACAGGCTGCGGCACGCTG
>JAICYR010000108.1 GCA_025934135.1 Acidobacteriaceae bacterium
ACGGCGACGATGTGATCAACAGCATCGAGCTCGGGGACGAGATGGAATTTCCCAAACCCACCGAGGTGCTGGGGCGGATCGCCGCGCAGACGGCGAAGCAGGTCATCTTCCAGAAGGTCCGCGAGGCCGAGCGCGATACCGTATTTAACGAATACAACCACCGCACCAATGAAATCCTCACCGCGACAGTCAAGCGCGTTGAGCCGCAGGACGTGATCTTTGACCTGGGCAAGGCCGAAGCCCGCATGCCGCGTCGCGAACAGTCGCGGCTGGAGCAGTTCGCCGTGGGCGAGCGCGTGCGCGTGGTGCTGCTGCGCGTGGACCGCGCCGCCAAGGGGCCCCAGGTCATTGTCTCCCGCGCCGCGCCGGAACTGGTGCAGAACCTATTCCAGAGCGAGGTCCCGGAGATTTACGACAGCACCGTTACAATCCGCGCCATCGCGCGCGAGGCCGGCGAGCGCACCAAGATCGCCGTCATGTCGCGCGACAAGGACGTGGACCCGGTCGGGGCCTGCGTGGGCATGAAGGGCATGCGCGTGCAGTCCATCATTCGCGAGCTGCGCGGCGAGAAGATTGACATTATCGAGTTCAGCGAGGAAGTCACGACCTTCGCCGAAAAGGCGTTGCAGCCCGCCAAGGTGAGCCGCGTCAGCATCACCGATCTCAGCGAAAAGCAGCTTGAGGTCATCGTTGATGACACGCAACTCTCGCTGGCCATCGGCAAGAAGGGGCAGAACGTGCGGCTGGCCGCGAAGCTCCTCGGATGGAAGATCGACATTAAGAGCGAAGAGGAGAAGCGGCAGGAGGTCGAGCAGCAGATGCAGGGCTTTGGCGCGGCGACCACCACGCCTATCGAGCAGGTCTCCGAGCTGGGCGAGGGCATCATCCAGAAGCTAGTCACCGCCGGCATTACCACGGTCGAAGCCCTTGCGGACATGACTCCGGAGCAGTTGGAGGAAATACCCGGCATCGGCGAAAAAACGCTGGAGAAGATCAGCGTCGCCGTCCGGCACTACTTCGGTCAGTACGAGCCGGGCGAGGAGCGCCCCGCGCCCGTTGCCAGCGAGGCCGGGCCCGGCGAATCAGAAGCCGCGGCGAACGAGGCGAAAGAAGAAGCAAGTCTCGCCGAGGAGGAGGACGCGCTCAGGCAGGATCTTACGCAGGAGGGTGAAGAGCCACCGGCGGAGGACGGCACGGGCAACATCAAGGATGAAATCGCCGAGGAGCAGATTGAAGAAATCACCGAATCTGGCCCGGCGATTGAAGATGAAGGCGCGGAGCCGCTGGTGCCGGGACGGCAGGACACCAGCGAGAAGATTGAAGAAAACGCAGTGCCGGACGAAGACCTCGCGCAGACAGCCGAGCTTCGCGAGGAAAGCGATAGGAATCCAGAGGGCGGCGCGTAAAAATGCGCCGCGTACGACTACTTCGGCACGCGACAGGCCGCGCACAGCGCGCTGTTTCGGGCCATAATAAGACTAGCGTCATAACCCACTGCCAGGAGTTCGCAATGCGCAGCTAAAGGTCAGGGGCAAGTACAAAAGGGGCGGATGAGTAAAGTTCGAATCAACGATTTAGCACGTGAACTGGAAGTAAAGAGCAGGGCCATTCTCGATGTTCTCGAAGCTGTTGGCGTTACCGAGAAGAAGACACACTCCAGTTCGCTTGAAGAAGACGAGGCCGCGCGTGTGCGCACCCATCTCCAGCGCGGAAGGGCCGCGTCTGGCGGCGGCTCGCGCGCCGAAGCCGCGCCCAAACCCAAGATCGACCTGTCGAAAGTATCCAAGCCGGGCGATGTTCTGAAGGCCATCCTACAGAAGAAGGAGCAGGAGACCGCAGCCGCCGCAAGGCCGCGCCCCTCCGCCCCGGCTCCGGCAAAGCCCGCCGCTGCGCCCGCTCCACAGGCCACCGCTGTTCCAGCCCCAGAACCGGAAGCAGCAAAACCGGCCCCGCGCAGGATTGTTCCGCAGCCTCGCGCGGCAGCGCCCATTGTCAGCAGGCCGCCGCAAACTCCAGCCATCGCGGCCAAGCCGCCCGCCGGCCCCGTCGTGGTCAAGCCTCCAGTAGGCGCCGCCGCGCCGACTGCCGAACCGCGTCCGGCCATTGCCACCGCGCCGCCCGCTGGGCCAGTTGTCGCCAGGCCCCCCGTCCCGACGCATCCTCCCGCGGCCCAGGTTGCCGCTCCAGCCGCGGAGTCTGCCCCCACGGCGCAATCCGCGTCTCCCGCGCCAGCGATGGAAACTCCCGCCGCTCCGCAGCCAACCACCGCTCCGCGCCGCGTGATTATGCCGCAGACCGGACCGCGCCCCGTCTACACCGCTCCTTCGATTCCGGTTTCGCAGCGCCCCACCACCACCGGGACAGGATCCACTGGAGGACTCCAGCGGGGACGCCCCATTTTCGACCGCCGTCCTGGAGGACCTGGCCAGCGGCCTCAGTCCGGCGCGCCCGGAGCTGCCGGAGCCCCCGGCGCTCGCCGTCCCATGCACCCCACGCGCAGCGCTCCCAGCGGAGCGCCCGGCGCTCGTCCCGGCTTCGGCCAACGTCCCGGAATGGGCGGACGCCCCGGTTTTGGCCAGCGTCCCGGAGCTCCCGGACTCATGCCGCCTCCCGGCGAAGCGCCTCGCGCACAGCGCCCGGGCGCCAATTCGCGCCGCGGCCATCAGCAATATCCCAAGAGCAAAGAAGGCCCGATGAAGGGCTTCGCCCCGCCGTCACGTTTTGGCGGAGCACAGGTTCCCTCCGAGCCGCTGCCCATCACCCGCACCATCACTGTGACGGAAGGCATCAGCGTCAAGGACCTCGCGGAAAAGCTCGAAGTTCGCGGCAAAGATCTCATCGCCAGCCTGCTGATGCGCGGCGTGCTGGTCACGGTGAACCAGTCGCTCGACACCGAGTTGGTGAAGGACGTCGCCCGCCAATTCGGCGCCGACACTCAGGTGGTTACCTTTGAGGACCAGATGGCCAACGAGGCGCTGGAGAACCTTCTTTTGCAGGAAAACCCCGACGAGCACGAAGTCACACGTCCGCCAGTCGTCACGGTCATGGGCCATGTGGACCACGGCAAGACGTCTCTGCTCGACGCCATTCGCGAGACCGACGTTGCCGGAGGCGAGGCCGGAGGCATCACCCAGCACATCGGGGCCTACAAGGTTCGCATCAACAAAGCTGACTCGCCCGCCTTTGGCCGCGAGATCGTGTTTCTCGATACGCCAGGCCACGAGGCCTTCACCCGTATGCGAGCGCGCGGAGCTAAGATCACCGATATCGTCATCATCGTGGTGGCCGCTGACGACGGCGTAATGCCGCAGACCATTGAGGCCATCGACCACGCCCGCGCGGCCAATGTGCCGATCATTGTAGCGGTAAATAAGATCGACAAGCCCGACGCCCAGCCCGACCGCGTGAAGCAACAGTTGGGCGATCGCGGACTCGTTCCCGAAGCCTGGGGCGGCAACACCGTTTTCGTCGATGTCTCCGCGAAGCAACGCACCAATCTTGACCTGCTGATGGAAATGGTCTGCCTCGTCGCCGACCTCGGCGACCTGAAGGCCACGCCGGGACGCTCCGCCGTGGGCACAGTTATTGAAGCCCGCCTTGACCGTGGTCGCGGCGCAGTAGCCTCGGTGCTGGTGCAGAACGGAACGCTCCGCAATCAGGACAGCTTTATCGTCGGCAACACCTTCGGAAAAATCCGCGCCATGTTCGACGACCGCGGGCGCGCCATTGAAGAAGCTGGCCCTTCGACGCCGGTCGAAATTCTGGGCCTCGAAAGCATTCCCGACGCGGGCGATACCATGCTCGTCACCGCCGACCGCGACAAGGCCAAGAACATCGCGCAGTACCGCAAGATGAAGGAGCGCGAGTCGCAACTCGCCAAGTCCTCCCGCGTTTCGCTCGAAGGACTCGCTGAGCAGATCAAGCAGGCCGGAGTCAAGGAACTGCCGCTCATCCTCAAGGGCGACGTGCAGGGCTCCGTGCAGGTGCTGGCCGACTCGCTCCAGAAGATGTCCACCGAAAAGGTGCGCATCAAGGTCATCCACTCCGGCGTGGGCGCCATTACGGAGAGCGATGTCCTGCTGGCTTCGGCCTCGAACGCCATCATCATCGGCTTCAACGTGCGGCCCGAACGCAAGGCCGCCGATCTAGCCGATCAGGACAACGTTGAAATTCGCCTGCACTCAATCATCTACGAGCTACAGGACGAGATTCGCAAAGCCATGCTGGGCCTGCTGGAGCCGGTCTTCAAGGAAACCCACCTGGGCCGCGCCGAAGTGCTCAATGTCTTCAGGATTCCGAAGGTTGGCACTATCGCCGGATGCCGCGTCACCGACGGTGTCCTGCGCCGCGACGCCGACATCCGCCTCACCCGCGACGGCGAGCAGGTCTTCAAGGGCAAGCTCAGTTCGCTCAAGCGCTTCAAGGACGACGCGCGTGAAGTCACCAACGGAATGGAGTGCGGCGTGGGCCTCAACTACGGCGACATCCAGGTTGGCGACACCGTCGAGGCCTTCGTAACCGAGAAGGTCGCAGCGGAGCTGACAGCAAGTTAGTGCTGGCCGCACGGGCGGGCGCGCCTTCGGCGCAGTCCCAAATTCCGCTTCCGTGATCCTCCCTTCGGTCGGGAACTAAAGGTAGGTGGCCACACCAGCCGCTTTTGCTTGTGTGGGGGAATAGCGGTAAGACGGCCAGCAAGAATTCGGTCAGCTAAGAAGCGGTCAGCGTTATGCTGGCCGCTTTTTTGGGTCGATTACATTGATTACCACTGAAAGGGGAATTTATGAGGATGAAGAATCCGGTACATCCGGGAATCATACTGAAGGCCGCGCTTGGTGAGATTAACGTCACCGAAGCCGCCAACCATCTCATGGTAACGCGCACGACTCTGTCCCAGATTTTGAATGGTCACGCGGGAATTTCTGCTGGGATGGCGTTGCGGCTGGAGAAGCTCTTTGGGAATCCCGGAGAGTTTTGGCTCGATTTGCAGAAGCAGTATGAGTTGGCGCAGGCTCGTAATACGAAGGCTCCGGAGATCAAGCGGATAAGACCGATGAACCAGGTAGCACACGCCTAAAGGATTCCGGCAGCGGCCGTCTACCTTTGCGGCAGGGCCGCCACGGGGATTCCCTCTTCCGCTTTAACCGCCAGCGCCTTGGCGCGGATAGACGCGATCAGCACCAGGAAATTTGTAAACAGAATGAGCGCGAAGGTGAGCGCGGGCAGGAATTCCAATTCCTTCGGCATGGCCACAATGACTTCCAGGGCCAGAACGGCGGTAATCAGGCCGCGCGGAATAAGCACGCAGGCAAGCTCGCGCTCGCGCGATGAGGCGTTACGCCACGCGACGCGGCTGCCGGTGACGGCAATGTAGCGCGCGATCAGGAAGACGCATAGAATTCCCAGGCTGGGCAGAAGCTGCTCCTGCAGGCCCTTGAACTGGATCATGGCCCCCAGCAGCACGAAGAAGAAGCTCCGCACCAGGAACGCCAGTTCAGAGTGGAAGGAGTGAATTTGGGTGCTCTGGCTGGTGGTCAGAATCTCGAAGCCGAAGTCCTGCAAAAAGCTCTTCGGATCGAGCAGGCTGGCCAGCGTCGCTCCAAAGACCATGACGGCGAACAGGTCGCTGCCGCCGACGGCGTGTGTACCGGAGTAAACAATCAGCACGGCTGCAAACGTTAGCACCTGCCAGAACTGCTTGCTTGAAATATGCGGCAGCAGCCGTGCCCACAAAAAGCCCGCGACCACGGCAATCACAAACCCCAGCAGGAACCGGAAGACGAACAGCGCGACCACGCCGCCGAAAATTTCTCCGCCGCTCGTTTTGGTTGTGACGCCGCTTGCCAGCCCGATGAGCACGCCCACGACCAGCGCACCAAGACCGTCGCCGAAGGAGGCTTCAATCACCAGTGTCGTTTTGAGGTCTCTGCGCAGATCAAGCTGGTCGAGAATGGGCAGCACGATTGATCCGCTCATGCAGGCCATCGCCGCCGAGACCAGCAGGGCGGCCATGCGCGGCATGGCCAGCACGTGCGTGCAGAACAGTTCCACGCCGATCATGGTGAGTGCGTAGCTCAGGATGGCCAGCACGGTTCCGGAAATAAACTGCCGCCACGCCCGCAGATCGAGTTCCAAGCCCGCCGCGAACAGGATCAGAATCAGCGCCAGTGTGCCGACTCCGCGAATCACCTGTGGAAAGTGGTCGGCGTTGATCCAGTGCAGCACCGGGCCCAGAATGATTCCCGAAGCCAGCAACACGACCACGTCCGGCACGCGAGTCCGCCGCGACAGCCGGTTGGCCACATACGCCAATACCAGCAGCCCTCCGAGCAGACCGAAAAAATTTGCAAGCGTCAGAGTCACAACAAGATAACCATGCGTGCTTCGGCAAGAGGAAACAAATACCCGACTCCACCCACACGGGCCGAAGCGGAAGCATATGGCTGACTATAAGACATCAGGAACGAGGGTACAACGCGGGCTTCAATGATGATGCTGGTGCGCGGCCACTTCTTCCACCGGCATGACGCAGCCATGCGCCACCAGGCAGCCCACATGCTCGAACTGAATTGTTGTGTGATGAATATGAAAACTCCTCAGCAGCACGCCGTTGAGTTCATCCAGAATTCGCGCGCTCTCCGATGGTGGAATATCCGCGATGGTCACGTGGCTGGACAGCGCGTGCGTCTGCGCGCCGAGGCTCCACACGTGCAGATCATGCACGTCCTCCACCCCTTCCACTTCCCGCATCGTCGCGCGAATGTCGCTGAGTGAAAGTCCGCGCGGCGTGCCTTCCAGCAAAATGTTCAGCGTCTCGCGCACAATCCCGATTGAAGACCACAGGATAAAGGCGGCGATGACAAGCGAGAGCGCCGGATCGACCCACCTGCTGTCCGTGAAATAAATGACCGCGCCGCCCACAATGACCGCCGCTGTCGAGAGCGCGTCGCCAAGCATGTGCAGGAACGCGCTGCGCATGTTCAGGTCGTGACTCACGCGCCACAGCATCGCGGCGATTACGCCGTTCATGACCATGCCAATCGCCGCCACCACGATCATGGTGTCCGGGCTGGAATGCACTGGCCGCGCGAAATGGCCAACCGCCGTTACCGCGATCCAGATACTGATGACGATCAGCGTAAGCGCATTCAAAAATGCCGCCAGCACGCCCGCGCGCCGGTAGCCGAATGTCTTGCGCTCCGTCGCCGGAAGCGCCTGGAAATGCACCGCTACAAACGACAGCAGCAGGGCCAGCGCGTCTGAGGCGTTATGCCCGGCTTCCGAGATCAGCGCGAGCGAATTCGCCCGCAGACCGGCCAACAGCGTTATACCGACATAAGCCAGCGTGGCCGCAAGGGAAAATTGCAGCACGCGTCGCATTATCGCCGTTGGAGGTGCATGGGTATGCATATCAAATCAAACCGGACGCCACCCGGCTTTAACTCGGGACCGACGGCAGCGGGTGTGCCGGTCTGCGCGGCAGGGGGTGAATCGGGACTGAATTCGCCGTGTCCCTCAGCCCGCTCCAGTTCTCCGCCACCACGATGCTGTTTCCCGGCTGCCTCGGGTCGTATCGCACCGAACAAGGAAACGACAGCCGGCAGTCGCGGATGTTCACGTAGTCCTTGAGGTGCGTCACGTCCTGCGAACACTCGTACACCACGCCCGCAAGCTCGTACTGATACAGGATCAGATGCAGGCCTTCGGCGTGTTCGTCTTCGCCTGGCTCCACTTCGGACGTATCGAGGATCGTGCCGTCCATAATGCGGCCCGCCTTTACCAGATACTGCCGCCGCTGCCGCTCCAGTTCCTCTTCGGTCGGGCGCTTGCGCATCCGCACCCACGCCACCACTCCGCCCGCGCACAAACCTGCCGCCGCCAGTGCTCCGAGCACTTGGGGATCACGCAATGAAATTCCGCTCATTTTCTCCGCTTCCGCTTCCCTCTGCTGAATGGATGCGGGGCCGCCAAAAGCGATTCCGTATCCTGAAAAACCCTCATTCGTATTTTCGGTCAGCTTGCCAGAATTCTCCCACAAACGCACCCTCCGTGGCGTATTCTGTTGTGCAATTCCGGGCCGGATGATTACGATTCCCGGAAACGAACCCACGTCATAGGAGAAAAAGCCATGCAATGCCCCTCTTGTAGCCAGGAAACCTCCGGCGCTTTCTGCAATTTCTGTGGAGCGACCCTCGCGGGCGCGACTGCCGGCGGAGGCTCCACCCCCATGTCCGTCGCATCCACCGGACTCTCCCCCATTACTGCCGCGGCCATTTCCTACCTCACCATTATTCCGTCCATCATTTTTCTTGTACTGGAACCGTACAAGAACATGAAGCTGGTTAAATTCCACTCCATCCAGAACATCGCGCTCGCCGTTGCCTGGGTCATCGTGTATATCGGCCTTACCGTCGTCAGCCTTGCCCTGCACTTCATTCCGTTCGTCGGGATTCTTTTCCTGCTGCTGGATCTTGCTGTGGCCGTTGCCTTCATCGCCGGCTGGCTCATCGCTCTCATTAAGGCCAGCAAAGGAGAATTCTTCAAGCTGCCCTTCATCGGCGCTTTCGCCGCCAAGCAGGCGGGCGTCTAAAGGCCTGGAACACCATCTCACGAGCGCCGCGGGAATTCCGCGCACGATATACTAAAGCCAGCATGTCGATGCGAAATTCTCGCGGCCCGCTTCCCGCCGAATCCACTTCTTCCGTTAATCGCCCGCGTATTCGCTCCACCACGGTGGTGTGCGTGCGCCGCAACGGCAGCGTTGTGATGGCCGCCGACGGCCAGGTCACGATGGGTGAGGCGGTCTTCAAGCGTTCTGCGAAGAAGATCCGCCGCCTCTATCAGGATAAAATTCTGGCCGGGTTCGCCGGGTCCACCGCCGATGCTTTCTCGCTCTTCAGCCGCTTTGAAGGCAAGCTGGAGCAGTACGCCGGAAACCTGGGTCGTGCCGCCGTCGAGCTGGCCAAGGACTGGCGCACCGACAAGATGCTGCGGAACCTCGAAGCCCTGCTTATCGTCTCCGACCTGCAGCAGACGTTTCTGCTCAGCGGCTCCGGCGACGTGATCGAGCCGGACGAGGGCATTGCCGCCATCGGCAGCGGAGGCTCCTACGCGCTCGCCGCCGCCCGCGCCCTGCTCCAGAACACGGAATTGTCCGCCCACGACATCGCCGAAAAATCGTTGCGCATTGCCGGACAAATCTGCATTTACACCAACGACCAGATCACAATCGAAGAGCTGCGCGCCGAGCAACCGAAATAGGCGCAGCCGCGCGCCGGCCCAAAGGAGGCCGGCAAGCATGGCCATTTATTTACCCGGAACCGCGGAAGACCAGGAACTCGCGCTCGAAGACCTGACTCCGCGCGAAATCGTCGCCGAGCTCGACAAGTACGTTGTGGGCCAGAACGCCGCCAAGCGCGCCGTCGCCATCGCCCTGCGCAATCGCATGAGGCGGCAGAAGCTCACGTCTGATATCGCCGACGAGATCATGCCGAAAAACATCATCATGATCGGCCCCACCGGCGTTGGAAAAACTGAAATCGCGCGCCGTCTGGCCAAACTCACCAATTCGCCGTTTCTCAAGGTCGAAGCCTCCAAATTTACCGAGGTCGGCTACGTCGGCCGCGATGTCGAATCCATGGTCCGCGATCTGGTGGAAATCTCCATCGATATGGTGCGTGAGGAAAAGCTAGAAGAAGTTGAAGACAAAGCCGAGTTGAATGCCGAGGACCGCATTCTTGACCTGCTGCTGCCGCCGTCCACTCCAGCGCCCGCAGCCGCACCTGGCGCTCAGGCCACCGGGTTTTCCGGCCCACAGGTGGTTGAGGGCAACACCAACACCCTCGTCTTCCCTTCCGGCGCGGCCAACGAATCCCACCAGAGGACCCGGGAAAAGCTCCGCCAGCAGTTCCGCGAAGGCAAGCTCGACGACCGCATCGTGGAAATCGATGTGCGCGAGCGAAACATGCCCAGCTTCGAGATTCTCTCCAACCAGGGCGTTGAGGAGATGGACATCAACATTAAGGATGTCCTGCCCAACATCTTTGGCCAGCGCACCAAAAAGCGGAAAATGAAGGTCTCCGAGGCCTTCGAGTACCTGATTCAGGAAGAGGAAGGCCGCCTGATCGACATGGATCAGGTGACGCGGGCAGCCGTCGAGCGCGTGGAGAATTCCGGCATTGTGTTCCTCGATGAAATCGACAAGATTGCAGGCCGCGAGGGCGGCCACGGGCCCGATGTTTCCCGCGAAGGCGTCCAGCGCGACATCCTGCCTATCGTTGAGGGAACAACCGTCAATACCCGCTACGGCATGGTTCGGACGGACTACATTCTTTTTATTGCCGCCGGAGCGTTCCATGTCTCCAAACCCAGCGACCTTATCCCTGAACTACAGGGCCGCTTCCCCATCCGGGTGGAGCTTAAGTCGCTCACGGTAGAGGACTTTGTCCGCATCCTGACCGAGCCAAAATCCTCGCTCACCCGCCAGTACATCGCTCTGCTCGAAACCGAGGGCCTCAAGCTGGAGTTCACCCCGGAGGCGCTTCAGGAAATGGCGCAGTTCGCCTTCCGCGTGAACGAAACCACGGAAAACATTGGCGCGCGCCGCCTCCACACCATTATGGAGCGGGTGCTGGACGAGATCAGCTTCCTCGCCCCCGACCTGACCAAATCCTCGCCGAAAAAGGACGAGAGCGGCCTTCAGCTTGCCGCTTCCACCGATTTTGGGGCCACCGTCCCGCTGCCTATCAGCGAGCGCGAAACTCCCGCCGGCAAGGAAAAGGTGGCCGTCATCGACCCCGAATACGTCCGCCAGATGGTCTCGACCATCGTGAAGGATCATGACCTCTCGCGGTACATTTTGTAGTACCCGTTCCGGCCAGTTTCACGCCCTTGCAAATGAAACGAAAATCAGTTTTCCACATCTAAAGATATAGGGATTTGGGGCTGAGAAGGGGGCTCGGAACCGGATGGAAACAGGTCATCCGCTCCACGAACTGGGCCGAAACGCCTGAATTTTCGTGAAATTGGCGGGAAAACCGTGCTATTCTAAAAGTCTTTGGTGGACGTGCGCCTACCGACCCCATGGAATTCGCTTCTATGCGTCCGTTTTGGGGATACGCCTTTATGGCTTCAATCGCACTTGTCCGGCCCAGGCAGCAGACAAATCCGAAGAAGCGTGTACGTCGAAAATACGTCTACGTCTGAATTTAGCATGCGGGAGATACGCGCTTGGCAATTGAAGACAAGTACGAAGAAGAACTGGATAAATTAATTGAAACGGGCAAGGAGAAGGGCTACCTCACCTATGGCGAGGTGAACGACCTGCTCCCCGGCGACATCCATTCGACCGACGACCTCGATGATCTGATTACCACGATCGGCACGCAGGGCATTGACCTGCTGGAAAGCCCCAAGGCCGAGGGTTTTGAAGCTGAGAGCGAGGAAGGCGAAGACGTCGAGCTGGACCTGACGCCCGGCACCCTGGAAAAAACCAATGACCCCGTGCGCATGTACCTGCGCGAAATGGGCACCGTTCCGCTGCTGACGCGCGAAGGCGAGGTTGAAATCGCCAAGCGCATCGAGCGCGGGCAGCTGCGCGTGATGAAGGCCATTTCGCGTTCGTCGATCGTGATTCGCGAGATCGTAGCGCTGGGCGAAGACCTGAGGCGCGGCGTTCGCAACGTGAAAGAAGTCGTGATCTTCGACGAAGAAGAGCTGACCGAAGACGTTGTGCAGGCGCGCGTGCGTTCGACCGTGGGCCGCATCGACGCGCTGGTGAAGCACCAGAAGAAGATTGCGCAGCTTGAAGAGAAGTTAGCGACAGCGAATAGCAAGACGAGCCAACGGGAGTTGCGCAAGACGCGCTGGCTGATTGCGCGCGAGAAGGTGTATGTCTCGCGCATCGTGCGCGAGCTGAAGTATACGGCTCTGGAACGCAAACGACTGCTCGACAAGGTCAACAAGACC
>JAICYR010000218.1 GCA_025934135.1 Acidobacteriaceae bacterium
CGGCGTTTCGCTCATTCACCGCTGAGCTCGTCACCACCACGTCCGCGCCAATCACGTTGGCCGCCGCATGGCCTTCAAACACCGTGGCCCCCAGCGACACCAGCCGCTCCGTCACCGCCGTCCGCCGCAAATCCGACCCGCTGACCGCGTTGCCAAGGTTCAGCAGAATCTCGGCAATGCCGCTCATGCCGATACCGCCAATTCCGATGAAATGTATCCGCTGCGCCTTTGCAAACATCGCTCGTATCGCTCAACGCTACTTTAGCAGCCACCGCCGATTTACCATGAAAGCGCATCCAAAAAAATCGCCTATGCGAACCCTATTCTCGTTTTGCCTGCTGCTTCTCTTCGCTCCCGTCGCCCTCTTCGCGCAGCCGCCCGCACCGCATGTCCGCGTCGCCCAGGGAGAACTCGCCGGCACCGTCACTACCATGGGCCCCTATGTCTTTGAAGGAATCCCTTACGCCGCCCCGCCCACCGGCGCGCTCCGCTGGCACGCTCCGCAGCCGCCCGCCCCGTGGAAAGGCGTTCGGGACGCGACCCATTTCGGCGCCTCCTGCATGCAGCACCCCTCGCGCACCATTCCAGCCACGGCCATGAGCGAGGACTGCCTCTATCTCAACATCTGGACCGCCAACCTGCATCCCGACGCCTCCGCGCCGGTCATGGTCTACATTCACGGTGGGGCCTTTACTGCCGGCACCGGTGCCCTGCCCGCTTATGACGGAACCAGCCTCGCCATGCGCGGAGCTGTCGTCGTCACCCTCAACTACCGCCTCGGCGTCTTCGGATTCTTCGCCCATCCCGACCTCACCGGCGCCTCGCCCCATCACGCCTCAGGCAACTACGGCCTGCTCGATCAAATGGCCGCCCTGCGCTGGGTGCGCCAGAACATTGCCGCCTTCGGAGGCAATCCCCGCAACGTCACCGTCTTTGGAGAATCCGCGGGAGCCACCAGCGTCGGCTACCTCATGGTCTCGCCCCTCGCCGCCGGACTCTTCGACCGCGCCATCCTCGAAAGCTCCAGCCTGCTCTTTACCTCCGCGCCTGAATTAAGCAAGGACCACAACGGCATTACCAGCATGGAAGCCGTCGGCCTCGCCGTCGCTCCGCACATCTCCGACCTGAAGAACATGAGCAGCGCTGAGTTGATGGCAAGCGCCAACGCCACCGCCGAAAAGCTCCTCGGCCCCGGAGGTACGGGACACACCCGCCTACGGCCCGAAACCACGCTGAATGACCCGACGCGCGTGCAACTTCCCTGGGCACCTATCGTCGATGGCTACGTGATCCCCGACCAGCCGGCAAAGCTCTACGCGCAGAACCGCTTCCTCCACATCCCCACCATGGCCGGGACCAATGCCAACGAGGGCAGCGTATTTCTGACTCGCTATCACCCTACCAGCACCGCGAGCTTCACCGCCTGGGTCAATGAGCAATTTGCGCCCTGCGGCAAAACCGTGCTCGCCTACTACGGCCCCAAATCTCCACCCGATGCGAACGCCGCCGCCGGCCGCCTCATCACCGACGCCATTTTTCTGCACAACGCATTTCTCTTCGCGCGCGATACGCATGGCTATCTCTACCGCTTCACCCACGTCAGCCCCTACGCGGCGGCGCACGGACTCGGCGTGTTTCATAGCTCTGAACTCGCCTATGTCTTCGGACGCACGCACCGCCCCGGCGCCACCTTCAAGCCGCTCGACCATCGCCTCTCGGACAAAATGATGACCGTCTGGCTACAATTCGCCCGCACCGGCGACCCCAACCTCATGAACGGCTCCGGGTGGTCACGCATCGGCTCCAACGGCGAAACGCCCTACATGGATTTTGGAGATGGTGCCTTCACCGTGAAGACGCTGCCCGACGCTTCCTTCATCACCTTCGCCGATCCCAAGGTGTGCAAAGCCACCCAGTTCGCCAGCGTTCGTTGAGCGGTTCCGGTCTGGAGGGTGAGTATTCTTCCGGTCAGATGGAAAAGGGCACGACCGTGAAGCCGTGCCCTTCTGAAGAACGCGAGCGGATTGCGCTGACGCAACTTCCTTTAGTGAATGTCGAACTGCTCGGGATGAAGCGCCGGGTCGCTCTTCACAATAATCGTCCTGCCGGACATCTCCTCAAGCTCATTCAGCCAGCGCGCATTGCCGGCCTTCAGCACCTTCACCACTTCGGGATTCACCCGCAGCATCACATCGCCGCGCTCTAGGTGCTTCTGCATCTTACGCAACTCGATGTAGATTTCGTTGGCGACGGTCGTCGGGCCCTTGACCATTCCCGTGCCCGTGCAAACCGGGCAGGGGACGCTCAGGGTCCGCTCCAGCGACTGCTTGACGCGCTTGCGCGTGATTGCCACGAGTCCAAAATCGTTGAACTGCAGCACCTTCGACGGCGCGCGGTCGGCCTTCAGGGCTTCTTCCAGCGCGGCCATTACCTTGTGGCGATTGCGGCGCTCATCCATGTCGATAAAGTCGATCACGATGATGCCGCCGAGGTCGCGCAGCCGAATCTGCCGCACGATCTCCGGAATGGCGTCAAGGTTCGTCCTGAGAATCGTGTCCTCAAGCCGCGCCGTTTTGCCCACATACTTGCCGGTGTTGATGTCAATCGCCACCAGCGCTTCCGTCTGGTTGATGACAATCGACCCGCCCGACTTGAGCCACACCTTCGACTTCAGGGCCTTGGTGATCTCGTCCTGAATGCCGAACTGCTCGAAGAGCGGCGTCTCCTTTGTGTAGAGCTTCACGCGCCGCACCAGCGAGGGCTGGAAGCGGTTGAGGAACCGCACAATCCGCTCGTACTCGGACTCGCTGTCCACCCAGATGGTCGAGAAGTTGTCGCTCACCTGGTCACGCAGCACGCGCTCCACAAGGTTCAGGTCATGGTAGATAAGCGCCGGAGCCTTGCTGCTTTCCTCGCGCTGCTTAATGTCGTTCCACAGGCTGATAAGGAAGCGCAGGTCGGCGCGCAGCTCTTCTTCGCTCGCTCCGTCAGCGGCCGTGCGGACAATGAATCCGCCCGAAGCTTCGCCCTTTTCGCTGATCAGAATCCGCTTCAGCCGCAGCCGTTCTCCATCCGAGGAAATTTTCCGCGAGACGCCCACATGATTCACCGTAGGCATAAACACGAGGAAGCGTCCCGGCAGCGCGATGTGGCTGGTGACGCGCGCGCCCTTTTTCGCAATCGGTTCCTTGGCAATCTGGAGAAGAATTTCCTGCCCTTGCTTCAGCAGGTCGCTGATGATCGGCAGATCCATCGTCTGCGCCGAGGCGCGATGCGGTCCGCGTCCCCGTCGCTGCCCGAGCCGGCCTCCTCCACGGCGTTCCCTGCCGCGCCCGCGGCGGTCGCCTCCGCGCTCGCGCGCTGGAGCTGCGCCATCTGCAGCCGGTGCCTGTTCGCCATTCTGGTCTTCTTCGTCAAGTTCCTCTTCGCTGATCTCTTCCAGAAAACCCGTCGCCTCGTCCGCCTCAGCCTCTTCAGCTTCGGGACTGGCGTTCTCGATCTCAAGCCGATCGTCGGCGTGTTCTTCGCGCACCACATCGCCAAGTTGGCCGGAGCCTTCGAGGGTCTCTTCCTCCATCTCATCCGCTTCCGGCTCGTCGCCCTCGCCGTGGATCGGCTCAAAGTCGTACTCGTCCTCGTCAATTACTTCTTCTTCCAGAATCCCGGTTCCCGGCGCAAACCCAAAAAGCTGGTCCGCCACTTCAGTCGCCTGTTCATCATGATCGGAAGCGCCATTCGAGGCGTGTTCTTCCTCATGGGATTCCGCTTCATGCTCCTGCTCGTGTGCTTCTTCTTCCGGCTCGGCCACGCTGGGAACGCGAAATTCGCTCGATCCGGCAGTCTCAACCCGGTGCGAAGCCGAAGCTTCCTCCGGCTCAAACTCCTGCACTTCCTCGTGCATCTCCGGTTCGGGCTGAGGCTCAGCTTCGGGCACGACTGCTTCCTGCTCGACCGCAGGCGCTTCCTCTTCGACTGTGGGTGCCCCATCCTCGAACGCGTTCTCTGCGCTCAAGGGTGGGATCGAAGACTCCTCGTGAATTTCTTCTTCAGACTCGGCAACCGGAGCGGCGGCGTGCGACTCATGAGCCTGCTCCGTCCTCGCGGCCCTCCGTACCGAGCGCGACTCGCCCGGCAGAAGAGAGCTACCGTCCCAGGTCAGCGGCGCGTCAATCAGCGTCGAAGGCTTGGGTGCTTTGTAGTTCGGCTTGAAAGCCGGAACGGCTGCGCCTGCGGCCGCCTGCGGACTGGCTGATTCCGCCGCTGGCTTGCCGCCGAACTTCGACAGCGACTCGCCGGGAAGCAGAATGGGCTCGGCATTGCGTTGCGCGCGCGGCTGCTCAAAGGCCGCCTCGGACTCATAAATCCTGTTGTCCGTTGGAAACGTCGCCGATGGCGCCGGCGCGTCATAGCGCACATCTTCGGAGCCGGCTTCGACCGGCTCATTCTGAACTTGCTCCCGTCCTCCGGCCTGGGTTTCCTGCTCGCGGCTTTCTTGCCCGCGCTGCTTCATTCCGCGACCGCGTCCGCGGCGTCCGCGCCAGCGCCGCGTCCCGGCGGGAGATTCTTCTCCGGTCTCGCCTTCCGGCTCCGCTGCCTTTGCTGGTTGCGCCCGTTGTGGTTCGCGCTCGCGACCGCGTCCGTTTTCACGCTGCTGCTGATTGCCGGGCAGGCTGGTGCGCTCAAATTCGTCGCTGTCTTCCTGCTCTTCCAGAAAGTC
>JAICYR010000081.1 GCA_025934135.1 Acidobacteriaceae bacterium
AGGGCGGCGGCAATATACAGGTGACGGATGAGGAGCTTCGCAGCCTTGAGGCCGAGTCGTCCGAGACGATGGAGATTGTCCAGTTCGTGAAGCTGGATGATGTGGACCCGCTGTATTTCGAGACCTCGTATTTTACTGTGGCGGAAACCGCTGGGCAGCGCGCCTATACGCTCATCTTCGAGGGAATGGAGCACCTGAAGGTGGGCGCGATTGCCAAGATCACGCTGCATCAGCGGGAGCAGATTGTGATGCTGCGGCCCTATGACAAGGGCATCGTGCTGCACACGCTGTATTATCCGGCGGAAGTGCGTGAGGTGGCCGAGTACGGCAACCAGCCGGTCGCTAATGTGCAAAAGGCCGAGGTCGAGTTGGCCGAGCAGTTCATGAAGCAGTTGACCGCGGAATTTGATCCCTCACAGTTCAAGGACGAATATCAGTCGCGGGTTGAGGCATTGGTGGAGCAGAAGGCCGCCGGGGCCGAGATCGAAGTGGAGAAGCCGCGGAAGAAGCCTCCGGCGAAGGTCATCAACCTGATGGACGCGCTCAAGGCGAGCATGGAGCGGCACGCCGGGGAAGTGAAGGGCAAAACAGTCGAGATGCCGGGGAAAAAGCCTGTGGGCAAAGCGGAGGGCCGCTCCCGACGCAAGGCGAGTTAATCGGCTGCGATTTGATTCCTCTTCAATTCTGAGATTTTTCTAATCTCCTTTGGTCTATTTCCGGTCATCCATCTGCACTCTTGCGGGACGTGTCCAACGATACCGCAACACCTGAAAATCATGCGGAAATGTCCGCGCTTCTTCCACACAGAAGCGAAGGAGAGGAGGGAAGTATTTCCTCCGGCTCCGGTCCGAAGCATTTCCCGGAGAGCTCGCCTCTGGCCGGGCTGCCCATGCAGCTCGACGTGACCATTCCTATTTCTTCCTTTCGGGTACGGGACCTTCTGACGCTCGACAGGGGGTCCGTTCTTGCGAGCCAATGGCCGCACACCGACGACGTTCCGGTTTGGTGCGGAGGCTCGCAACTGGTGTGGAGCGAGTTCGAGGTGGTCGACGAGAAACTGGCCGTGCGGGTGACACGCCTTGGCTAGCAGAGCCATGGCCGTTAAAGGCTTCGCCACTCCTCGGCCGAATCCCATTGAGGCTTCGCCAGTTGCGCGATTTCTTCGCGGCGCGTTCCTCAGCCTGCGCGGGCGATTGAAGCCCGCGGCGCGCTGCGCTGAGCGCGCGCTTGCTGTTGAGGAGCGAGTGGCGCTCGGGCCGAAGAAGGCGCTGGTGGTGGTGCGCTGCCATGGGCAGCGGTTTCTGGTGGCGACGACGGCGGACGGTGTAGGGCCGATTCTTGAGATTGCCGGGCCGAAGCCCGCGCGGCGCGCTCGCCGGGAGCGCGAGTAATGATTCTGATGCTGGCCGCCGCCGCTGCCCCGAAGCTGTTGCCCCTGCCTGGATTGGGTCCTCACGTCGGGAACAACGATTCGATTCCGTGGACCATTGTCTTCACGCTGACGCTGCTAACGCTGCTGCCGGCAATCGTCCTGTCCATGACGCCGATGGTGCGGCTGCTGGTGGTGTTTCACTTCTTGCGCCAGGCGCTGGGCACGCAGACCGCGCCGAGCAATCAAGTGCTGATGGGGCTGGGGCTGATGATGACCTGGTTTCTGATGCAGCCGGTCCTTGTGCAGGTGCAGCAGCAGGCGGTTGTGCCGTTCCGTGAGGGAAAGATTTCCGGTTGGGAGGCGATTGAGCGCGGGGCTGAACCGCCGAAACACTACATGCTGCGCTATGCGCGGGAAAAGGACCTGGCGCTGTTCGCCTCGGCGGACATGGTCTCGCGTCCGGCTAAACCGGATGACCTGCCGCTGCGGGTCGTGGTGCCGGCCTACATGCTCTCGGAGTTGAAGTCCGGATTCGAGATCGGAGCGGTGCTGTTCTTGCCGTTCATGCTGGTGGACATGGTGGTGGCGTCCATCACGACTGCAATTGGCATGTATCAACTGCCGCCGGTCGTCATTTCGACACCGCTGAAGATACTGCTGTTTGTGATGGCCGATGGCTGGCATCTGCTGGCCGGGTCGCTGTTGAAGAGCTTTTGAGCGGAGGAAAGTATGGGAACCGACCAGGCTGTTGAACTGATGCGCGCGATGCTGAGGGAGGCGCTGATCGTGAGCGCACCGCTGCTGATTGCCGCCGCTCTGACCAGCTTCATCCTGAGCCTTTTCCAGACCCTTACCTCTCTGCAGGACCAGACGATCACGACGGTCCCGCGCCTGCTGATCGTCGCAGTGATAACGCTGGCCGCGCTGCCCTGGTTCGCGCGCAGGCTGGTGACTTACACCGTGGTGCTGTTCACCAACTTCCACCGGTACCTGGGATAGACGATGACCACCATGCCGCTCGCTGAAGCCGGCGCGGAGCTCGCCGGGCACCTGAAAGGGAACCTCGACTGGGGGCAATTTCTCTCCGCCCTGGTGCTGGTCATGGTGCGCGTCAGCGGCATCATGGTGTTCGCGCCCATCTTCTCGTCCGATGCCATTCCAGCACGCATCAAAGCGGGCTTTGTGCTCGCCATCTCGTTCCTGTTGGCGCCCATGGTGGCCGGGCTTCCGCTGGCGCACGCCGAGCTTGGAGTGATGCCCGTGGCAGGCGAGTTGGGCGTGGGGCTGCTGCTTGGACTGAGCTTGAGCCTGCTGAACGAGATTGTGTATTTTGCCGGACAGTTGCTGGGTTTTCAGTTCAGTTTTTCGCTGGTGAATCTGCTCGATCCCAACTCCAAAATTGAGAACCCGCTGCTGGCGCAGATGTTCACGCTGCTAGGCACGCTGGTGCTGTTTGGAGCGGGCCTCGACCGCACCATCCTGCTGGCGTTCATGCGCAGCTTCCGCGACGCTCCCGTGGGGGCGGTGGTTTTTCCCGGCCAGGCCGGTTTGCCGCTGGTCTTCGCCATGAGCGGTGTATTTTTCGCCGGACTGCAATTGGCCGCGCCGGTGATGGCCGCGACGCTGCTGGTAGAAGTTGTGATCTCGGTGCTGGGGAAACTTTCGCCGGAGTTGCCGGTGATGACGATCGCCGTCCCGGCCAAAACGATGCTTGGCTATGTGGTGCTGATCGGTTCGCTCGCCTTGTGGCCGCGCTTTCTGGAGTCGCGGTTTTCGTTTCTGCTTGACGGCGCCGAGCATGTGCTGCGGCAGGCGGTGGTGGCGCGATGAGCGACGAGAAGACAGAAAAAGCCACTCCGCGAAGGCGTCAGAAGGCCAAGGAGGAAGGCGATCTTCTTCGCAGCCGCGAGCTGATTGGCGCCGCCGGGACGCTGGCTGGGGCCGTGGCGCTGGGGCAGGTCACGAAGAGATGGCCGGGGGAATGGGCGGGCGCTTATCAGGCCTATCTCGGTATGGGAATGCCGCGCGCGTGGACGGAAGACCGGCTACCGGACACGATTCTGGCCATGCGCCACGCGATGGTCATTTTGTTTTTGCCGCTGCTGCTGGTTTTTGCCATGGTCTTCGGTGCCGCGCTGGTGGCCGGGCTGGCGCAGGGCGGGCTGCAATTCCGGGGCGAGGCGCTGCAGCCCTCGTGGGAGCGGATCAACCCCGCCGCCAGTCTCAAGAATATTTTTTCGATGCGCGGGGCAGCGCGCATGGGCAAATCTCTGATTCCGGTCGCGGCTTTGGTGGCGATTGCCATCCATATGCTCCGAAACGAATCACTGATTCCGCCGATGAGCGTGGAGCGGCTGCCTGAGATGTTCGGGGACGTTTACAGGATTTTGCTCTACACCGCGCTCATTTTGTTCGCGTGGTCGGCGGTAGATTTTCTGGCTGAATGGAGAGGCCGCGAGGCCCGCCTGAAGATGTCGCGGCAGGACCTGCGCGACGAATACAAGGAGACGGAAGGCAATCCGCAGATCAAGGGCAAAATACGCGGGCTCCGCCGCCAGATGCGCCGCCGCCGCATGAAGGCCGACGTCAGCCGCGCCTCGGTGGTCATCACCAACCCGACCCATTACGCCGTGGCGCTCAGCTTCGATTTTGAAACCATGGAGCCGCCTCGGTTGCTGGCGAAGGGGCGCGACCTGCTGGCCGAACAGATCAAGAGCGACGCGCGCTGGGCCGGTGTCCCGATTGTCGAGAACCCGCCGCTGGCCCGCTCGCTCTATCGCAGCGTGGAAGAGGGCCGCGCGATTCCCTTCGACTTGTATTCCGCTGTCGCCGCCATTCTCGCCTGGCTGTATCGCCAGCAGGTGGAGGAGCAAATGCGGAGAGAGCAGCAGAGCCGGCAACCGTCCGCTGACATGACAAATCCTGTGGCCGAAAAGGAGAAGCCATGACGCCGACCGCACCCATTTTGCCCACCGCACCGGACCGTGCGATTGCCGCGAGATCCATCCGGGCCGCCGCGCAGGAAGTTCCCGCGCGCCCGCCCAAACCAGCCCGGCTGACAGTTCATCCTCCTTCGACCGCAAGCCGGGGCAGCGGCGCTGTGCTGCGTCGCTTCAAGGAACTGGCGCTGCCCATTGGAGCCATCAGCGTGATGTTTGTCATGGTGGTGCCGGTCCCTGCGTTTCTGATGGATGCCCTGCTGGCCTGCTCGATCGCGGCTTCGGTGCTGGTCTTCCTCTCCGCCGTGCAGGTGAGGAAGGCCGTCGACCTGTCGGTTTTTCCGACGCTGCTGCTGCTGCTGACGCTTTTCCGTCTGTCGCTGAACATCGCCTCCAGCCGCCGCATTCTGCTGCACGGCGGCGAGGGAACGGCGGCGGCTGGCAAGGTGATCGAGGCCTTCGGGCAATTCGTGGTCGGTGGAAACTACGTGGTCGGCTTCGTACTGTTTCTGGCACTGATCGCCATCCAGTTTCTTGTGGTGAGCCATGGAGCGGTGCGCACCGCCGAGGTCACGGCGCGTTTCACTCTGGACGCTCTCCCGGGTAAGCAGATGGCCATTGACGCCGACATGAACGCCGGGCTGATCGACGAAGCCACGGCCCGGAAGCGCCGCCAGGAAATTGCGCAGGAGGCCGAGTTTTACGGGGCTATGGATGGCGCGGCGCGCTTCAGCCAGCGGGACGCGCTGGCCACCATCCTGATTACAGCCATCAATATCATCGCCGGACTGCTGATCGGGACCATGCAGCAGGGCGTTGCACTCAGTGAAGCGGTGCGAACCTACACAATTCTTACGGTGGGCGACGGGCTTGTGACCATGATTCCGTCGCTGCTGGTTTCCGTCGCCGGAGCCATCGTACTCACACGCGCGTCTTCTGCCGGGTCGCTCAGCGCGGAGCTAGGTTCGCAACTGTTCCGTAGGGGAACGACGCTCTATGTGGCGAGTGCCGTAATGGCCGGATTGTGCCTGGTTCCCGGATTGCCGAAGATGCTGTTTCTGCTGCTGGCGGTGTTTCTTGGCTGGCTGGGGAAGCGGATGGGCGGCGCTGTGTCCGAAAAGGCGACAACTCCGGATGTATCAAAGAAGTCTGACGATAAAAGACATTCGGAGGACCTCGCGTCGCTGCTTGGAATGGATGATCTCAGCCTCGAAATTGGCTTCCAGCTGATTTCGCTGGTCGACGAAAAACAGGGCGGCCAGATGCTCTCCCGCGTGCGCGCACTGCGCCGCCAACTTGCCGGAGAACTGGGTTTTGTGGTGCCGCCGATTCATATCTCTGACAACCTGCGGCTCAAGCCGCGCGAATATGTTTTCTCCCTGCGCGGGCTGGAGATAGGCCGTTGGCAGACGGAGGGCAATGCGCTGCTGGCGGTCAGCGCCGAGCCGGTGGCGCATCCGCTGCCGGGCCGGGAGACCCGTGAGCCGGCCTTTGGAGTGCCGGCCTACTGGATCGCCCCCGCGCTCGAAGGCCAGGCGATGGCTGCGGGTTATTCGGTTGTGGATCCAGTGACGGCCATCAGCACGCATGTCGCGGAGATGATTCGCGGACATGCCTATGAGTTATTGAGCCGCTCGGAAACCAAGCGTCTGCTGGATTCGCTGAACGATTCGCATCCCAAGCTGGTCGAGGAATTGGTGCCGAAGCTGCTTACGCTTGGCGAGGTGCAGCGGGTCTTGCAGCAGCTGTTGCGGGAGCAGGTCCCGATCCGCGATCTGGGCAGCATTCTGGAGGCGCTGGTTGAGACCGCCGCGAATACTCGGAGCCTGCCTCAGCTGGTTGAAGCCGCGCGGCAGGCGCTGGGCCGCCGCCTGGTCCAGCCGCTGCTCGATACCGACGGACATCTGCGAGTGTGGATGCTGGATCCGGCGATCGAGGAGGAGGTTGTCTCGACCTTTCAGGGCGAGGGCGCCGCACGCCTGCTGGCCGACACTCGACGGGATTCCGCCCCGCCGCTGCGCCGTCTCGCGGATTCTTTGAAACAAATAATCGGCCCCAATGGCCTTTCGGCATCCCCCGTGCTTCTTTGTCAGAGTCCGGCACGTTACCATCTGCGCCGCTGGCTTGAACCCGTTCTTCCCGGGGTCCGGGTCATCGCGCCGGCGGAGATTCCTCCGGATGTTCATCTTCGTCCGGCGGGAGTGGTGCGGTGAGCAGGCGGAAGGATGGGAGATCAGGAGCGGGGAGAAGCTGTCGGCGGAAACCGGATAAAGGGGCCAGGAACATGCACAACATGGAATTGAGACGGGGAAACACGGCGGGACAGCGGGACGAGAGCGACGAGACGATGCTGATGCCGCCCGCAGGCGTGGCGGCGAAAGATTTTGCGCCCGACCTTGTGGTGGCCGGGACGGCGCGCGCGGCGTATGTCCGTCGCGAAACGCCCGGCGAAATGTCTCTCGATCAGGAGCAAATGATGCTCGAGCATCTGCCGACGGTGCGCTATCTTGCTCGCCGCATTCATGAGCGATTGCCGCAGCACGTGGAAATGGACGATCTGGTCTCGGCGGGCGTGCTGGGGTTGATTGATGCCTTTCGCAAATTTGATCCTGGCAAGAAGGTCCAGTTCCGCAGTTATGCGCAGTTCCGTATTCGCGGCGCCATTCTGGACAGCCTGCGGACGCTGGACTGGAGTCCCCGAGATCTGCGCCGCAAGGGCCGCGCCATCGAGGAGGCCATCCGCGCGCTGACGGCGCGTCTTGGCCGCGCTCCCGCGGAGCCGGAGGTGGCCGCCGAACTCGGCATGGAACTGGGCGAGTACCAGCAACTGCTGGGCGAGTTAAAGGGGCTGGAGATCGGGACCCTTCACGTGGAGCACTCGGAGGACTCGGGCGAGGAAGAACTGGCCTACATTCCCAACCGCCCGGAGGACGATCCGCTGTTCTGCTGCCTGAAGGGCGAGATGCGGTCGCATCTTGCCTCAGCCGTCGATCAGCTTCCTGAGCGCGAGCGTCTGGTCATGACTCTCTACTACTACGAGGAGATGACAATGAAGGAGATCGGGCTGGCGCTGGGGGTGGTCGAGTCGCGCGTTTCGCAGATCCATGCCTCCGCGGTCCTGCACCTGCGTTCCTCGTTGGGGGCCATGGAGGGGAGCGCGCCTGACCGGTCGCGTTCGCGCAGGAAGCGCTCGGTTGCGGCAATGGGGGCTGATTCAGGCGCCCGCCACGATTGAAGAATTGGAGTGGGCATGGATAAGGCACTAAGGCAGGACGAAATCGACGCGCTTTTCCAGGCGGCGCGCTCTGGCAGGACCGCCGAGGCGGCGAACAGCGACCGCTCGGGCGTGCAGCCTTACAGCTTCTCGCGTTCGGGGCAGATCAGCAATGAGCAAATGCGGGCCATCAGTCTGCTGAACGACATCTTCGCGCGCAACCTGACCCACAACCTGGGCGCCTGGCTAAGGAGCAGCTTCGAGGTTGATCTGGTTTCCGCCGAACAGATGCCGTTCAACGAATACATGCGCCGCATTCCCGAACTGGCTTATGTCTGCTCGGTGCGGCTGGAGCCGCTGCGCGCGCTCTCCATCCTGCAGTTGGACCTCAGACAGGCCCCGGCCATCATTGACCTGTTGCTCGGAGGCACAGGCGCGCCGGGCGAGCTGCGGGAGCTGACCGACATTGAGGAGTCGATTCTGGCTAGCGTCGCCGAGGTCATCTGCCGGGAGTTGAGCGCGGCCTGGCAGCAGGTGGGACTCAGCTTTCATTTCGAGCAGCGGCAGATGCAGACGCAGATCGCACGCCTGATGCCGGTCTCGGAAAAGACGCTCTGCCTGAGCTTTGAAATCAAAATGCCGGGCACCAGCGGCCTGCTGAACCTGGCCTTTCCGGCCGTTGTTTCGAACACCATTCTGCGCCGCCTGGTCGGGGACTGGACGCGCCAGCGGCGTCACGCTCCGGAGACCCGGAAGAGGATCTTTGAGCGCGCCGGCAAGGCGGTCGTGGGGGGCACGCTCCAGTTGCCGCCCACGCGCGTCGCCGCGCGTGAGATCGAGGCTCTGCGGGCGGGTTCGATTCTGCGCCTCAACCTTTCGGCGAAACAGTCGGCGGAATTTCGCGTGGCCGGAGTCGCGCTCTTTGCCGCCTCGCCCATAAGTTCGGACGAGCACCGCGCGGCGCATCTGGCCGCACCCCTTGAATAGACGCGGACAAGTGAGGAGAACGATGAAACCATTTCTGGAGGCGTGGCTGGCCGAGGCCCCAACCGTGCTTGCCCGCGGGCTGGCCGGAGAACTGGAACTGCGGCCATCGGCACAGCTTCCCCAACCGGAGACCGCGGCCACGCTGGCCGTGGTTCCTGGCGGCCGCTTTCAAGGGCGGTTCCTCGTCACCGCCGACCGCTATGCGCTGCACGCGCTGCTGGCTGCCGCCAGCATCACGGACGGCTCGCTCGACGCCGATCGGGACCGTGAGATATGGAGCGGCATGGTGCGGCAGGTGGCGGAGCAAGCGGCGCAGGCCGACATCTCCGGCGAATCTCCGGTTGCTGTGGCCAATATGGAGGATGCCGAGTGGACGCTGGGATTGCCGTCAGCGGCCTGGGAGCTTCGCTTCGGTGAAACCGTGCTGCTGCTCGCCTTTACCGACGAGACGGAGCCGCTAGAAGTCGTTGCCGGCGCAGGAGAGGCGGCGACGGATCCCGTGCCCGAAGGATCGGAGCAGCTTCCGGACAAATCGGAAGACCCGCCGCCGCCCCGTTCCGCTGCGCCTCCGGCGATTACGCCTGGCGGCGTGGACCTGCTGCTCGATGTTGAGCTTGAGGCCTCGCTCCGTTTTGGCTCGCGCGAGATGCCTCTGAACGAGGTGCTGGACCTCGGCGCTGGCGATGTCGTCGAGCTGGACCGCCATGTTTCCGACCCTGTCGACCTGCTGGTGGGCGACAAGATTGTCGCCCGGGGCGAAGTCGTGTTGGTGAATGGAACTTTTGGCCTGCGCGTGCTGGAGGTCGCCGAGCCGAGAAAATGTCTGGAGAGCATTCGGTGCCTCTTTTAGCAAATCACCTTTCTGTGGCGCCCGGGCCGCACATTTCCGCAGGCAAACGCGCGCGCACCTTTCCGCAATGCTCAAACCCGCGCTGCGCAAGCGGATGGCTGCAGCTATGGCGCAAGCGGCGCGTTCCCGTGGTCGAAGGCGGATGGCTGTGTAGCCCGGAGTGCACCCGCGCGCGAATGGAAGATCTGCTTGGGCGCGAGCAGGCGGGAGTCGGCCCGGTGGGGACGTACCGCCACCGCGTTCCGGTCGGCCTGGTCTTGTTGACGCGCGGCTGGATCAAGCATGAGCACCTCAGGGACGCGCTGGAGGCGCAGCGGAACGGCTGCGGCATGAGGCTGGGCGAGTGGCTGGTGGCGAACCGCGGCCTCGACGAGACGCGGCTGGCGCACGCGCTTGGGCTGCAATGGAGCTGCCCGGTATTTTCATTGGATAAGCATGGCGGCGGCCCGCCGGTCACCTCCGTCCCCCGGCTTCTCTCCGAGGGCTTCGGCTTTGTGCCCCTGCGGCGCGCGGCTTCAGGGATTATTTATCTGGCGTTCGAAGACCGCATTGATCACAGCCTGACGCTCGCCATAGAGCGCGTCACCGGAATGCGGGTGGAGAGCGGCCTTTTGCCCGCATCGGAATTTCGCGCGGCCCAAGAGCGGCACCGCCACTGCCGTTTCGCCAGGGCGCGGGTAATCGAGGCCGGGAGTCTTTCCCTGCTCGCCGAGGCGTTTGCGAAGCATATAGAGAAGCAGAAGCCGACGGAGTCGCGCATGGCGCGGGTCCGAGGCCTCTTCTGGCTGCGGATGTGGCGCGCTGCCGGTACGGAAGAAGATGTGATTGGATCTGTGGTCCGCTTCTCCTGACCTCGGGCCTGCTGACTATCAGGCTTGGCTATAGTTTCCTCGCGCAGGGCCGATAACCGGAAGATGCGAGGAAGTAGCCGGGACCCGGGCGAGATATCCGTTCTGCTTGTTGACGACTCATTCGTAATGCGACGGGTGCTCGAGCGTGCCCTGCGTCAGGCGGGGCTGGCGATTGCAGAGGTTTTTGAAGCTTCCAATGGGGCCGAGGCGCTGGACATCCTGACGGAGCAGTCTGTCGATTTGATCCTGTCCGATGTCAACATGCCCCGTATGGGCGGTCTGGAACTGCTGCGTCAGATTCGCGCCCGAAGGCTCGCCGCGGGAGTGCCGGTCGTAATGGTTACGACCGAGAGCGGCGAGGAAAGCGTGCGTGAAGCCATCGCCGCCGGCGCGCAGGGGTATATAAGAAAGCCCTTCACAGCCGAGCAGGTGAAACAGAGGGTGCTTTCCCTGGTAAACGCCTGAACCGGCGGCGCCGCGCCTGATCGGAAACTTTCTTCCAGCCATTAACCTTTCCTAATCTGCTTCCCCCAACTCTGGTCATCTTCCTGCATCTACCGCCGGCATAAGGAGACACCGGTGGGCAGTGGATTTTATGCGGCGTTTTCCGGCTGGCTGGCGCGTTCCGAGGCGCTGGACGCGGCGGCGAGCAATCTGGCCAATGCGGGAACGCAGGGCTTTCGCGCCGAGCGCGAGTATTTTCGCTCGGCACTGATGGGGCCTGGGGCGCTGGGTGACCAGCTTGACAGCACCGTGAACAACTTTGGCGTGCTGGGCGGCAACCAGCTTGACCTCGGGCAGGGCGCGCTGACTCACACGGGCAATCCTCTGGATGTGGCCATTGAAGGCCAGGGCTTCTTCGCCATCAGGGTGAAAAATGGAATTCGCTACACGCGCGACGGCGGCTTTCAGCGCTCGGCCAATGGGACGCTCGTCACTTCCGAAGGCGAGCCGGTGCTGGATACGAAGAACAGACCCATCCCCATTCCCGCCGGGACCATCACGATTGGGGCGAACGGGGCCATTTCGGTGAACGGAGCGGTGGCCGGCAACCTCGGCGTGTTCAGCTTTCCGTCGGCTGCTTCCATTACGCCGGAGGGGGCCAATCGATTCGCTCCGGCCAATGGAGCGAAGCCGCTGCCTGCGACCGGCGAGACCATTCGGCAGGGAGCGCTCGAAGGATCGAACCAGAACGTGATTCAGGGCACGATGGATCTGATTCTCGCGCAGCGCCAGGCGGAGATGATGCAGAAGGCGCTGGTGCTTTTTGATAACGATCTCGACAAAACCGCCAGCGAGCAATTGCCCAGGGTTTAGGAAATCCCCGGCTCAATTTTAAGGAGAAACGCATGATCCGAGCTCTTTACACGGCCGCCAGCGGCATGAGCGCGCAGCAGTTGAACCTCGACACCATCGCCAACAATCTGGCCAACTCCTCGACCGTTGGCTTTCGCCAGAGGGTGTTGCAGTTTCAGGACATGATCTACCAGAACCTGGTGACGCCGGGCGCGGCCGAGAGCAACCAGACGGTCGGCGCGGGTTTGCAGATCGGCCTCGGCACCAAGTCCTCGGCCAGCGAAATCATCATGACGCAGGGCGATATGAACAAGACGGACAATCCCACGGACCTTGCTATTCAGGGAGCGGGATTCTTCCAGGTGCAGAGGCCCGACGGGACCATCGCGTACACGCGGGCGGGCAATTTTTACCGCAACAGCCAGGGGACGCTGGTGGACACGCAGGGCGACCAGTTGATTCCCGCCATCACCATTCCTCCCAACGCCACCGGTGTCACCATTACGCAATACGGCATGGTGAATGCGACCATACCCGGCCAGCAGAACCCGCAGCAGCTTGGCCAGATCCAGCTTGCCACCTTCGCCAATCCAGGTGGACTCGACAGCATCGGGTCGAACCTCTATTCCGCGACGTTTTCTTCGGGAGACGCGGTGCTCGGCAATCCGGGCGGCCCGGAGGGACTGGGAATGCTGCAGCAGGGCTATCTTGAAAACTCCAACGTGGACGTGGTCGGGGCCTTCGTGCAGATGGTGCTGGCGCAGCGGGCGTATGAAAGCAATTCCAAGGTCATCACCGCGGCCAATGAGATGTACAGCGAAGTCAACAACATGGTGAAGTAGCGATGCGCCGCCTCGTCTGGGTACTCCTGATCTTCGCGCTCGCCGCCGCCTCGGCGCATGCCTCGGTATGCGACGCGCCATCCGGCAACAAAACAGTGCAGCCGCACTGGAGAATCGATCACTACGTCTACGACGCATCCCTGAAGCGCGATTGGGAGGTGCTGGTGGACTGCGACCATCCCGGCGCGCCGGCCCGCATGGAGCTCGCTCCAGAGGGGGCGCATCTCACTCGCGCCGCAAACGCCGCTCCCGTTGAACAGGAACCGAAATCCGCGCAACCCCCCGCGAATTCTCAGCCCGCGCCGGTTGTCATCAAGGCTGGGGCCGACATTGAAGTTTCCAGCGCGCCCGATTTGCCCGCCCGCATCCTGCTTTCCGGGACCGCGATGGAGATGGGCCGCGTCGGGCAGGAAATCCGCGTGCGCATTGATGCGAGCGGGCGCTTTCTTCGCGGAACTGTGCGCGGTCCGCATTCCGTCGAGTTGGCGGCCGCAGCTGAACCGGTCTGGGGGAAGCCATGAAACATTACGCCGCGCCTGTGATTGTGCTGCTGGCGCTCATGATGTGCGCCGCGCCCGCCGAGGCGAAGAAGAAGTCTTCCATACGTGATTCCAGCCCGCCCGATGCGGCGTTGAATGCCTATATCGCACGGGTGCGGGCGGAGAGCGCGGCTGAGGCGCGCACCCCCGGCTCCATCTGGATTGATGATGGCCAGCTCACGCGGCTGAACACGGATGTGAAGGCCACGCACGAGAACGATCCCATCTCCGTGGTAGTGGTCGAGTCGCTTTCGGCCTCCACTGACGGAACCGTGAAGAACTCGCGCTCCTCGAACGCCAACTCGCAGGTTTCGGCGATGCTTGGAAAAATCAACGCGGGCAACGCGCTCAACAGCCTACTGAACCAGGTTTCCAGTGACGGGCTGAACGCGCAAGGGCAGAGCGTGACCGACTCCAGCCTCACCACCACGCTGGGCGGCGAGGTGGAGGCTGTGCTTCCCAACGGCATGCTGGTGATTCAGGCCGTGCGCCAGGTTTCGTTCAACCAGCAAACGGAACTGATCCGGCTGCGCGGGCTGGTGCGGCCCGCCGACATTAATGCCAGAAACCAGGTGCTCTCCACCGACATCGCCAATCTTGAATTGGAGGTAGTCGGCAAGGGCATCATCAACGATTACACGCATCGCCCGAACGCGGTGGTCCGCTTTATTGAGAAATGGCTGGTCTTCTAAATGACTGCTCTCCGGTTCATCTCCAGCCTCGTTTGTCTCGCCGTGATTGCGGCCGGCCTGCCGCTGCGCGCCGACTCCGCGCCGTCCGCGCAGCTTGCCCGCATCAAGGACGTGGCGACGGTGGAAGGCATTCGCGACAACCAGTTGATTGGCTACGGAATTGTTGTCGGGCTGCACGGAACGGGGGACAGCCAGCAGACGGTCTTTCCGTATCAGACGCTGATCTCGACGCTCGAACGCATGGGCGTGAACCTGCCGCAGGGGCAGGCGACCTCGTCCTTGCAGGTGCGGAACATGGCTGCCGTATTCATTGCCGCCACGCTGCCGCCCTTCGCACAGCCCGGCAACAAGATTGACGTCATCGTCTCCTCGGCTGGAGACGCGCGCAGCATCGAAGGCGGTCTGCTGTTGATGACTCCGCTTTACGGCCCGGATGGGCAAATCTACGCGCAGGCGCAGGGGCCGGTTGTGCTTGGCGGTTATTCGGTACAGGCCAACGGCAACAGCAAGACGGTGAACCATCCCACCACCGGACGCATTCCCTCGGGCGCGATCGTGGAGCGCGCCGTGCCGCTCGACTTGGACCACATGCGCAAGCTCTCACTGCTGTTGAACGATCCTGATTTTAAGACGGCGGAACTGGTGGCCTTGTCGATCAACAAGACGCTGGGTCGCGACGCTGCCCATGCCGAAGACAGCCGCCGCATTCAAATTGCGGCGCAACCCGGCGAGGACATTCCCAGCCTGCTGGCCACGGTCGAGTCCATCGATGTGCAGGTCTTCCCGCGGGCGCGGGTGGTGGTCAACGAACGTACCGGGACCATCGTGATTGGCGGAGAGGTCCGCTTGCAGCCGGTTTCGGTCCTTCACGGAGGGCTGGTGGTGAATGTCATCAGCAGGACGGAGGTTTCGCAGCCCGGACCGTTTTCAAGCGGGACCACGCAGGTGGTGAAGCAGACGACGATTCAGGCGCAGGACAAGCCGGCCAACCGCATTGAGTTGCGCGAGGGTGCGACGGTCGATGATCTGGTGCAGAGCCTGCAACAGATCGGGGCCACGGCCCGCGACATTATTTCGATTCTCCAGGCCATGAAACAGGCGGGAGCGCTCGAAGCCGATCTGGAGGTGATGTAGGCAATGAATATCAGCAATGTACAGGCAGGGAAGGGGCCGGACTCAATTTCCGTCGACAACCCGAAGCTGAAGTCGGCGGCCCATGAATTTGAGGCCAGCCTGATGCAGGAGTTTCTGAAGCCCTTGCAGCATGACCCGCTGTTCGACTCCGGCGATGAGGACGGGGCCGGCGTGGGGGGCGGCAGTTCCGGGGCATTGATGAGTTTTGGATCGGAAGCACTGGCAAAAGCGATCTCCGAACGCGGTGGTTTTGGCATCGCGACAAAGATTTTGAATCATTTCAGGACACACGTGGAGTCCAGTTCTGCTGTAAGTTCAGGTAAACTTTGAGAAATTCTTAAGGATTGGCCTGAGACACAGTACTAAAGTGTCCGCGAATTTTGCCGATGGACTCAACTGAGGAGAAACCGGAACGCATGAACGTCTCGAACGATCTTCAGGCCGCGCAGCCTGTATCCGGCGGTGCCCGCATCTTCGCTGTTGGAAGCGGCTCCGTCAAGCCGGAATTGCGCACGAGTTCCGAGTCCGCGGACCAGGCGAACTTGAGCGGCGCTGCTGGGCTTGCCAGTCTGGCGGCCTCGCTGCCGGACGTGCGCGCCGAAAAAGTCCAGGCCGTGCAGGCGGCAATCGCCGGCGGCAA
>JAICYR010000190.1 GCA_025934135.1 Acidobacteriaceae bacterium
ACGCAGTGCCCGGTCTCGTCCGCATACTCGGCCCGCCACTTTTCGTAGATAAAGACCGGATCGTACCCTAGCTGGCAAAAGACCGCTCCCAGAGCGTCGCCGTCCGTCACCTCGGTTTCGGTTTCCACCCGCCGCTTATGCCGCGCCGCCGGGTCATGGTCGTCGGGCACGCGCTTATGGGTCAGCAGCCAGCGGTCGCCATACTTTCTAATGCGCAGAATCGAGCGGCGCTCCCTTAGCTTGCGGTCGGCTGTGTCATAAAGAGTGTTGCGCTCAAACGTGGGCGGCGTAATGACGCGAAAGCCCAGCCCGCGAAGCCGCTCCTCCAGCGCCCGCATGTCCTCGACGCGGAACTTCACTTCGGTCTCGACAGCGCTCATTGGGCAAGTATAAGGCGCGGCGCAGCGCATCGGCGATGCAGCAAATCCCGAGATGCTGTATGCCGAAGTCTCGACACTTGAGTTGACGCGACCGTCAGGGAGTCGGCAACCTCGCACAACCTCAAAAGGGGCACAGTCTCTCAGGATTTGCTCTAATGGAATCAATGCGCACGCTGCGGCTCTCTGTGAATGCGAACGAACTCGACTCCGCCGCCTCGCGAGCTTCCATCGAACAGGCTGCGGAGATTCTGCGCGCCGGGGGAACAGTGGCTTTCCCCACCGAAACAGTCTATGGATTGGGCGCGAACGCGCTCGATGCCGCCGCCGTGGCGAAGATTTTTGCCGCCAAGCAGCGCCCCGGATGGGATCCTCTGATTGTGCATCTGGCCGACCGAGATTTGCTTGGCTCCATCACCCTGCGCGAACCAGAAAAGGCGGTCCGGCTGATGGATGCCTTCTGGCCGGGGCCGCTCACCCTGCTGCTACCGCGCAACTCCGCCATTCCCGATGCCGTAACGGCGGGCCGCCCGCTGGTTGGGGTGCGGGTGCCGAGCCATCCCGTGGCCCACGCGCTGCTGCGCGCCGCCGGAATCCCCATTGCCGCGCCCAGCGCGAACAGCTTTGGCCGCATCAGTCCCACGCTCGCCTCCCACGTCATCGAGGACCTGGACGGGCGGATCGACGCGGTGCTTGATTCCGGAGAAACCACTTACGGTCTGGAATCGACGGTGGTGGACCCATCCTTCCACCCCTGCAAGGTCTATCGGCCTGGCGTTATTACGCTGGAGCAGATTCGCGCCGTGTGCCCCGGCGCAGTGGCGTATCAGGAGAATTCTGCCGCGCCCGCCGAGGAGCCGGAATCGCTGCCTTCTCCCGGTGTGGGAATGCGCCACTACGCGCCTCGCGCCCGGCTGGTTTTGATTGACGCGGATGGCGGCGATCCGCGAAAGCGCTTTGACGAGGAGGTCGGCCAAGCCCTCAATTCAGGAGAAAAGCTGGGGCTGATGCTGCCGAAGGATTTTCCCTGGGACCCGGAACAGGGAAGCGCGCTGGTTTACCGCTGGGGATCGTGGAGTAACGAGGAGGAGCTTGCGCAGAGGCTCTTTGCCGGGTTGCGCTGGCTTGATGCCGCCGGAGCGACGTTGATTCTTTGTCCTGTGCCGGAGGCAATGGGGATCGGCGCGGCGATCCGCGATCGGCTCAATAAGGCCGCGCGCGACGACTAGCCGTGGCGCTCGGCAGCCTTGTACATGTACTTGATGCCGTCCTTATAGATCAGCATCCGAGTGGCGCCGCGCACCTTGATGGCGTTGCGATCGTACCACTCGATGCAGCCTTCCACCTGCTCGCCGCCTTCCAGGACAATGACCATTCGGGTCTGTGTCTGCACCTGCTTCTGAAAGTAAAACGCCTCGGCGTTGGAGCTTTCGTGCGCTGCCGCGTTGAGCGCCATGCCCTGATGGGCAAGAATGGCGGGTTCCTGGTGGGGGCTGAACGACCGGCCGTGCATGGTGCGCTCGTTCAAAGGAGGCCGAACGAGCTTGCGCGGGCCAACCAGCGGAAGGCTGGTGCTGTCGTCCGCGTTGTCCGGTTTAGGATTGGGGGCGGTGGCGGGCACAGCCTGAAGCCGCGTTCCATTGCGCTTCTGCGGCGGCCCGGAATGGAAGGCAGGAAGTCCCGCTATCGGGAATTGCGAAGTATTGGCCATAATTGTCACAGCGTTGCTGAAAACATGGGATGCGCCCCCATGTTCCGGTGCTGCCTCAGCCCTATGTCAAATCAGGTTCCGGGGATGATGCTGGCATGGTACCGCATTTTTGGGGATTTTGGAGGCCGCGGTAGATTCTTCTATCGCGGAGGGAACTTCCTCAGCATTTCGCCAATCGCGTCATAGAGATGATTAGTGTTCACCCGGGGAGAAGGGCTGACCACGTTGGCCGCGGTCCCGCGCCACACCAGATGCCGCGTCCGCCCGTCGTACATGTCGAGCACCAGAGTTCCGACCCTGTAGTGGACGGTACGGGTGGTGGCCGCGTACCCCGGATATCCGGGCCAGCCCCACCAGTAGTAGCCGAAGCGGGGATTGGAGTAGAAGGTCTGATACTCCCGGCGATTGTGGACCGCGCCCACCGCCGTAATCTCCAGGTCTCCATTGGACGGCACAAACTGCAATCCTTTGGACTCCAGATCGTGTGCCACGGCGTCCCTAATCCGCGTTTCAAAGAAGGGATTGTCCGTCTGCACGTCCGCAAAGGAAAACGTCCGGTATTTGGGAAAGTAAGCAGTGTGGTCGTAATCCACATTTACGTTTCCGGTCGGACAGCCGGTCAGCGCAAAGCAGAGAACCAGAGCAGAGCAGAAAGCCAGAGAAACTTTCGCAGGAATTTTCATGTGGGCGGCCCTTTGAAGGAAATGCGCACCAAGCGCCTACAAAGGTAGATGCAGCTTCCGCCAAGGCCAGCTGGGACGGTGGCCCATACAAGACCGGCTTTGGCCTGCGTGGGGGACCTGCTCATATTTCGAAAGAAGACCCTATCGTGCGAGCGCCGTCGCGTAGGCGTCCAGCGAGACCGACCGCAGCAGGTTGCGCCTCATTCCCGACTCCACCTGATAAAGCCCCCGCTCGGCCCCTTCGATCCACTCGACTGAAACCTGTCCGGCCATGGCCGCAAGCTCGGCTTCGAGGTCGATGTTCCGCACCAGGGCCGGAGTGCCGGAGCGCAGCAGCAGCAGGTCTTCCAGCAGGCTGTTCATCGCCCGGATCAGCCCCGCCGTCTTCCGTTGGCCGTCGGCCCCGGCCCGGTAGCTTTCCGTCATGCGAAACAGCGTGGAGTAGTCCGGCTCCCGCAGCGCGCCGCGCAGCATTACCTGCGCATCCGCCCGGCTCGCCAGCCAGGCTTCCAGATCGAACCCAAGGGCCTGCCCCACCGCTCCCTGTGCCAGCCGCGCCACCAGCGCCCGCTGCTGCGGACGCAGTTCCTTGCGCCGCTCCGCCAGCAGCGCCTCAATCTGCTCGAGAGGCAGCGCGCCCAGCCGCACTATGGCCGCCCGCGACCGGATGGTCGGCAGCAGGTCTCCCAGATTTTCCGCCAGCAGAACGATGCTCGCGTGCGCCGGAGGCTCCTCCAGAACCTTCAGCAGCGAGTTCGCTGCCTCCTTCATAAAAGCCGAACTGGTGAAGATGTAGACAGCACGCCGCGCCTCGGCGGGCATCCGGTAAATCTCCCGGATCAACGACCGCACCTGCCCCACCTTAATCAGCATCTGCGGAGGGTCGGGCGGAATCACCAGCATGTCCGGATGTGTCTGAATCAGAATCCGCGTGTCTTTCTTGTCGGCGTCGCGCATCTCCTCGCGCACCGCCACGGCCTCGTCAAAGCGCGTGTCGAGGTCAAGTGATTCGCCAATTTGCGCGCAATTGCGGCAGACTCCACAGGCGTCGGGAAGCCCGTCCGTCTGCTGAAGATTGAGGCAATTCAGGGTCTGCGCCAGCTTGACGGCCAGCGTGTATTTACCCGCGCCGCGCGGCCCTGCCAGAATCAGCGAGTGCGGAAAGCGCTCCGCCGCAATCGCCTCGCGCAGGTGGCGCACCGTCGTTTCATTGCCAAGAAAATCGCGGAAACTCACGCCTTCAGAGTAGCAGGGGAGGGAACGCCGTAGGCTCTTCTGAATGGTAGACTTTGCCTTTGCATCGCTGTGAATACCACCCTCATCACTCCGTCCAACTATTGGGTCCAGCGCGCGAAGCGGCACTGCGTGCTCGCTCTTTGCGCCGTTGCAATGGCCTGGGCCACGTATCTCGCGGTGCCCGGGTCGGACACACGCCACAAACTAAGCATGGGTACGGCCTACAGCGGACTGGTCCTGCTGGTTGTGTGCCTCAGTATTGGCCCATGGAAGGTGCTGCGGGGCCGTCCCATACCAGTCAGCTTTGATTTTCGGCGCGATATAGGAATCTGGGCAGGGGTTCTGGCCGTCGTGCATACCGCCATTGGTCTAACTGTGCATCTGCGCGGCCGCATGTGGATGTACTTTTTCAGGGACCTCCATCCGCTGAAGATCCAAAATACAGAGTTCGGGCTGGCGAATTACCTCGGGCTGGCGGCGGCGCTGCTTTTCGTGGGGCTGCTCGCCATCTCCAATGACTTCGCGCTGCGGTCGTTCAAATCAAAGAAATGGAAATCCCTGCAGCGCTGGACCTACGCCGCCGCTGTGCTTACCGTGGTCCACGGGATCCTGTTTCAGAGCGTGGAAAGCAGAAAGGCGCCCTGGCTGATCGCTTTCTGGCTGCTGGTGGTTGCCACGCTGGGCTTGCAGGCCGCCGGATTCTTCTTTATCAGGAAGAAAGGGCGCTAGCGAGTTCGCGATGCACGGCGCACCTGCTCAGTAACTCAGGCCCTGTGCCCACGCTGGCGTATTGGCATTGTCACCGTCCGGAAGCCATCGTGCCAGAATCCGCCCCGAGGCGATATCCCTTAAGTCGCATTCTCCTGCGCCACCGTGAGTTGGTCCCGTGCAATAAGCAACCTTGTAGCTATCAGCGAATTTCCACGACCAAAATACCTGACCTGTCGGGAAGTGTTGGACAATATGGCCCGCCCGATAAAGGACCAGATTTCCGGAAATGGGATCAGCCACATAGTTCGTTGCGCCAGGAAACGGATAATCCGCCAACCAGCCGACCGTCTCGCCGTCTGGAGATATTCGAGGGTCTTCGAATGCGATCTGATTTGGTAGTTTCGGTGGTTTAACTTTACCGCCCAATGCTAACTCAATGACGAGTTGCCCTTTTCCGTCAATTGTTACTGCCTTATATGTAGGTTTCCGGACATCTGAATGAAATCCAATCACAAAGCAAAAGGCAGCGGTAAGGAGCAATCCGATATTTGGCATGGTGACTCAGATTATCCCGGTTCTGTTGCGATTTCAATTTGATTGGAAGGGCAGGCGAGCCTCATCTGGACCGCCCGCAACACCCGCTGATGCACGTCGTCAATCCCGCCGTCGCCATCGATCACCACCACGCGCTCCGGCTCGCGCGCCGCAATCTCGCGATACTTGTCAAAGACCCTTCGGTAGAACCGCTCATCCTCGCGCTCGAAGCGGTTTTCGTCCGGCCCTTTGCCGCGCGCGTTGCGCCTCCGCGCCCGCTCCAGCGAGCGACCGAAATCCGGCAGCAGCAGGATGGTCAAATTGGGCCACAGGTCTCCGCACATGGCCGCGTGGAGCTTCAGCACAATTTCGCTGCCCAACTCGCGCCCGCCGCCCTGGTAGGCTTCGGTGGAATCCGTATAGCGGTCGCACAGGACGACGTCGCCGCGTTCCAGCGACGGGCGAATCACCTCCGCAATGGACTGCGCGCGGTCGGAGAACATCAGTCCCAGCTCGGTTCCCGCCGCCACGTTTTCCGTTTTCGAATCGAGCAGCAGCGCGCGGATGCGGTCTCCCAGATGCGTTCCGCCGGGCTGCCGCGTCACCGTCACGCGATGCCCCTGCTCCTGAAGCCACTGCGCCAGCCTGCGAAGCTGCGTCGATTTGCCCGACCCGTCCAGCCCCTCAAACGTGATGAAAAATCCC
>JAICYR010000186.1 GCA_025934135.1 Acidobacteriaceae bacterium
ACGCCTACGACGACAAAAACCGCGAGCGCGAAATCGACATCCACGAGAGCATCCAGAGCACTCTCACCATCCTCGCCCACAAATTCCGCCAGAAACAACTGGACATCCGCAAGGTCTTCGGCCCCGATATGCCGACCATCAAAACCAAAGGCGCGGGCCTCAGCCAGGTCTGGACCAACATCCTCGACAACGCCGTTGACGCCTCGCCGGAAAAGGGCGAAATCGTCATTCGAACTTGGGTTGAAAACGGCAGGGCTTGCATCGGAATCTCCGACCAGGGCCGCGGCGTCGCCTGCGAACACCAAGACCACATCTTCGAGCCGTTCTTCACCACCAAGCCCGCCGGGGTCGGTACCGGACTCGGCCTCGACATCGCCCACCGCATCGTCGTCGGCCAATTCGGCGGCGAAATCACCTTCACCAGCCAGCCCGGCCACACCGAATTCATCGTCCAGTTGCCCCAAACCAAACTGCCGGAACAAAGCTGACGCCGAGCATCCGTCCGGGCACTCACGACCTAAGTTCTTAAATATCTAGATTTTGCGCGACGTAAGGGGTGCGAACGTGGGTGCCCCACACTCGAAGAGATGTGGGAAGGCGACCGGGCGGAACCCATCCCATTACCCGACCTCTTGTCAAGAGCCGGATTGAGGTAAATAACGCAGATTCAACAACTTATCGAGTGCATGTAATTTCTCGCAAATTGCTATAATGGATATAGGGATCAACTCTTGAAGGGCGCAGCCACGAGCTGCGCCCTTCGTAATTTTGGGGGAGCGGAACAGGATATTGATTAAGTCTTTTGTTTTCAGGATCAAATTTGCTAAGTCCTTTATTTACAGAATCAGCTTAAGCTAAGTCCTTTGTTTTCAGGATCAGCATATTTTTTTTATGGAATGGGCGGCCCATCCAAAGCCAGCTTTGACCTGAATCGCGGTGGCACAAAGGAGAGGCCAGCTATCCCGCTTCTTCACCAATAAATTTCTCAGAAACCTCTATGAACTGAAGGAGCTGCAGCGACTTCCTTCAGAAGATCCTTTAGAATCAATGAACTATGCAATCCATCTTTTCAGAATACTCTTTAGAATGAATGAGCTACAGCGCTTTCGGGAGAAAAAATCTGCCTAATTTAGACGACTCAGGCCGATGCTTAATGCCTAATGCCTAATGGCTAATGCCTAATGCCTAATGCCTAATGCCTAATCTCTAAAATCATGCCGCCTTCAAAATGATCTTTCCCTGGACGTGCCCATGTTCGGCCTCCTCGTGGGCCTCCCGCACCTGGTCCAGCGGCAGGGTCTTGGCAATGGGAATACGGAACATGCCGCGCGCCGCGTCGTCGGCCAGTTGATAAAGCCGGGAAGCATCCGGTACGGCCATCATGCGGGCGACCTGGATATTGCGCCCCTCCGCCCCCTTGGGCGGCCCGACCACGGTCCCATAGACGCCGCCATCTTTTAATGTCCGGACGGCCCGCTCGGCGGTCGGCCCTCCAATCGTGTCGGCCACGGCGTCGAGGTCGCGAAGCTTCTCCAGCTCCTTCTCGTCATCAATGGCGATGACCTTGTGGGCGCCGAGTGAACGGGCCTCCTCCATCTGGGACCGGCGAACACCGGCCAGCACCGTCGCTCCATGCTCAAGCGCCACGTGGACGGCGCTGCGTCCCACCCCGCCCAGCGCGCCCAGCACCAGCACTTTCTGGTCGCGCTGAATCTTGATGGCGCGCTCCATAAGCTGCGCTCCGGTTGTCACGACCAGCGGCAGGGCCGCGGCCTGCTCAAAGCTCAGCTTCTCGGGGATGGGCGCGAGCACGTCGGCCTTGGCCGTCGTCAGCTCGGCGTAGGTGCCGTTGGCGAGCGCCATTACGCGCTGGCCCTTGGTGAATCCGGTCACGCCGGGACCCACCTCGTCCACCTCGCCCGCGAGATCGCGGCCCAGAATCGCAGGAAGCTCCACATCGATGCGGCCTCGGGTCGAGCCGCTGCGGATCTTCCAGTCGATGGGATTGACGCTGGTGGCGCGCACCCTCACCCGGACTTCGCCCGGCCCGACGCCTGGCTCGTTCACGTCCTCAATCTGGAACTTGTTCGCGTCTCCAAAGTCTTCGATTACGGCTGCCTTCATGGCTTCTCTCCCTTCGGGATTGTGGGCTGGCTCTCCTTATTAAGATGCGCGGGAGCGGGGCATCTAACTGAGTTGCTTATGAAGCGGGCAGGCGAAATCCGAATCGGCATCTCCGGCTGGAAGTACAAGGGCTGGCGCGGCGTCTTCTACCCGGCAAAGCTGCCGCAAAAGCGCGAGCTTGAGTTTGCCAGCCGCGAGTTCGCAACCATTGAACTCAACGGCAGCTTCTATTCCCTGCAGCGGCCCGAGAGCTTCGTGCGCTGGCGCGACGAAACTCCGGACGGCTTCGTCTTCTCCATCAAAGGGTCGCGTTACATCACGCACCTGCGGCGGCTGCGCGAAGTCAGGCAGCCGATGGCCAACTTCTTCGCGCAGGGGCTGCTGGAGTTGGAAGCAAAGCTGGGCCCAATTCTTTGGCAGTTTCCGCCCAACTTCAAGTTCGACCGGGAGAAGTTCGAGGGCTTCTTCAAGCTGCTGCCGCGCTCAACCGGCGAGGCGGCCAGACTGGCCCGCGAGCATGACCAGTGGATGGACGAGCGCAGCGTTACGACAGCCGGTCACGACCGCCCTCTGCGCCATTGCGTCGAGATCCGGAACGAGAGCTTCGTTGTACCCGAGTTCATCGACCTGCTGCGCGAGCACGACATTGGCCTGGTGGTGGCGGACACGGTGGAGTGGCCGCTGCTGATGGACGTGACCAGCGACTTCGTCTATTGCCGCCTGCACGGTTCGGAGCAGCTTTACGCCAGCGGCTACACGGAGGCAGCGCTGGAGCAATGGGCCGAGCGCGTGACGGCGTGGGCGCAAGGTGGTAACTCGCCAGACGGGCGGTTCGCGAAGCCTGACCACAGCGCTCCGCATAAGTCCCGCGACGTCTACGTCTATTTCGATAACGACGCCAAGGTACGCGCTCCGTTCGACGCGAAGACCTTGCGGGAACTTGTGGCGGAGCGGCTCCCTGCATCGCTGCCGCGTGTGCCCGAGCCGGGCGAGCCCCGCGCGGCATGACCTTAAAACCGTAAAGCCCCTCCCGTTCCCCGCCGATAGAGAAGTCAGACGCCACCCCGCTTCAGCATCTTTCGGCCTCCAGGGTTTTGGGAGCGGGGGGCGTCTTTGTGTTCAATCGCCGGAACTGTGGAAGGCGCGCCGATGTTTGCCGTCATTGGAATTCTGCTGGTTTTTGGGGCCGTGCTCGGCGGCTTTCTCATGGAAAAGGGCCATGTGGCCGTGCTGCTGCAGCCGGCGGAGTTCCTCATCATCGTGGGCGCGGGACTCGGCACGGTACTGATCGCCAACCCGACCCACATCCTGAAGTCCATCCTCTCCTCGACGCTGCGAGTCTTCAGCAAGTCGCATTTCACCAGGCAGCGTTACGTTTCCATGCTCAAGATGATGTTCGAGTTGCTGAACAAGGTGCGGCGGAGCGGGATGCTGTCCATTGAGGCCGACATCGAGCAGCCGGAGGAAAGCGTCCTCTTCAAGGAATATCCGGATTTCCTGCACGACGAGGCCGCGCGCAACTTCGTCTGCGACACCATGCGCATGGCCGTGACCGGCGGCATTGAGCCGTTTGATCTGGACCAGATGATGGACCTCGACATGGAAGTGCAGCACCGCTGCGCGCACCAGCCGGTTTCCTCGCTCATGACCGTGGCCGACTCGCTGCCGGGCCTCGGGATCGTCGCCGCCGTGCTCGGCGTGGTCATCACCATGCAGGCGCTGGGCGGCCCGGCTGAAGAGATTGGACGCAAAGTGGCGGCGGCGCTGGTAGGCACTTTCCTGGGCATTCTGCTGTGCTACGGCGTTGTGGGGCCGATCGGCGCGTATCTGAGCAAGGAGGCCGAGGAGGAACACGCCTTTCTCTACGTGCTGCGCGTCCTCATGATCGCGTTCATCAAGGGCAACGCTCCGGTGCAGGCGGTGGAGATGGCGCGCCGGGCGGTGCCGCTTCACGTGCGGCCCTCGTTTACGGAAGTAGAGGCCGCGTGCCACGGACAGCCGGCCGCCACTCCAGCGGCCACAGAAGAAAAGGTCGCGTAAGCGCCGATGCCGCCCAAAACCATCATTCTGGTCAAGAAAGCGAAGGGCCACGCCGGGCACCATGGAGGCGCGTGGAAGGTGGCCTACGCAGACTTCGTAACGGCGCTCATGGCGCTGTTCATTGTCTTATGGCTGATGAACACAAACGCCAGCGTGAGAAAGGCCGTGGCCGGGTACTTCAATGATCCGATGGGCCGTTCCAAGCTGACCGGAACCGATCGTTTAGGCGCCGGGGACAACCTCCCCATCACCAAGAACAACATCACGCAATTGAAACAGCGGCTGGAGAGCGGCATTCAGAAGATGCAGGACCTGAAGCCGCTCAAGAACCAGATCGAAATCACGGTCACGCCGGAGGGCCTGCGAATCGAGTTGTTGGAAACCAAAGACGGCAGCTTTTTCGATACTGGAAGCGCGGTGCTCAACGCGCGCGGGCGCGAGATACTCGCTATGGTGGCCCACCAGTTGAGTACGGTCCCGAACCGCATTTCAATTGAAGGCCACACTGACGCCCAACCCTACTCGGGCGCGGCGAACTACACCAACTGGGAACTCTCGACCGACCGCGCGAACGCGGCGCGGCGGCTGATGCAGGCGGCAGGCCTGCGCGAGAATCAAGTATCGCAGGTGCGCGGCTATGCCGATCAGCAACTGCGCGTGCCCAGCAATCCTTTCGACCCCTCGAATCGCAGAATTTCTCTCATCGTTCAATACCTGAATTCCGGTACGGCGGTGGCCGCACAGAAGCGACCCGCCACCGAAGACAACCCGGCAGCGACGGAGCAGCCCGGCGCCGCATCGGCTCCGTCACCAAAACCTACGCCCGCGCATCCCATCGCCGCCACCAGCGCGGCTTCATCTGGCGGGTTCGTGTCAAAGATCATGAACACAGGTCTCGCGCGAAAACTGCGTGGGCACTAAGACCATCAGCGAATTCGTGAGAACATGGGAGCGCTGTTCAGATGATCTGGAGGGAACGAATGAACGTTCGCCGGCTGCTGGTTACTTCCCTGTTGCTGCTGTTCGGAGTTGCTCCGATGGTTTGGTCACAAGACGTCGCCTTCGAGCGCGCGCGGAATCTGCAACACGGCATCAATCTTTCAGGATGGTTTGCAGGTTCGCGGGACCTTTCGCGGCAACACATAACGAGCTTCACCACCGCCTCTGACCTGAAGGCGATCCACTCAATGGGCTTCGACTTTGTCCGGCTCGGAGTTGATCCCTCGCTGATCGAGCGCCATGGCAAGGTCGCTGCCGCGGACCCTGAAATGCTGGCGCTGCTGGACAAGGCGGTCCACCAGGCGGTGGACAATCATCTTTCAGTGCTGCTCTGCGTTTTCCCGAATGACGACTACAAGCGAACCCTCGACACCGATCGCGGAGTGGACGACTTTGTACAGCTATGGCGGATTATGGCCGAGCACTTCGCTCCGGAGGACCACGATCACATCTTCTATGAACTGATGAACGAGCCGGAGGTCCAGGACCCCTACCGCTGGATCGGGATCCAGGCCCGCGTGGTGGAGGCAACCCGGCAGATCGACACCGCGCACACTATTGTGGCCACAGCGGCGAATTATTCCAACCTGCCCGACCTGCTCATGCTGGAACGGGTACACGATGACAACGTGATCTACAACTTCCATTTTTACGACCCGCACGAGTTCACGCATCAGGGCGCGTCATGGGGCGATGACGCCTGGATCTACTACAAGGACATTCCCTTTCCTGCTACTACGGCGGACCTGGCCGCGCAGATGAAAAGCGTTCCGGGCGACCTGGCGCGCTACAACCTTTATCTATATGGCGTCGAGGGCTGGAACGCTCAGTCCATTGCCGGGCGCATCGCGTTCGCGGCGTCGTGGGCGCGCGAGCGGCAAGTTCCGCTCATCTGCGATGAGTTCGGGGCTTATAAGGACACGGTTCCTCCGGCCTCGCGCGCAAGGTGGATTACCGCTGTCC
>JAICYR010000299.1 GCA_025934135.1 Acidobacteriaceae bacterium
GTCCTTGTCGGCACCGGCGGCACGCCTGAGCCCTTCAACCGCGTGGCCCACCCACTCGAGTTCCGCAGCAAGGTGCAGCAGCAGATCGAGGCCTTCTCCCAGAACCCGCCGCGCCCGGTCTGATCTGGGTCTGGAAACAGGCGAACAAATTCGCCTCGGACGGCAGAACCAAACCTGCTGCTTTGCATCCAAGCACTTAGGAGAGCCTCTGCATGTTTACGTCCGGCATCATCGGCATCATCATTACGCTCGTTGTCATCGGCCTGGTGCTGTACCTGATTGACCTCATCCCCATGGATGGCGCAATCAAGCAGATTATCCGCCTCATCGTCATCATCGCTGTGGTGGTGTGGCTACTCCGCGCCTTCGGTCTGATGCCGTGGCTCAACAACCTGTTCCACACGACGACCGCACCGCCCCCGCGACCGCGCTGAGATCGAAGTGTGCGGAGAGTCCAGGCCGAATGTCTAGCTTCGCAGCGTTGACGAGCGTCCCACCACAAACTTCCTCACGTACCTCCGCCCCACCAGCTCATACTCGCCGCTGAGCACCCGCGCAATGCCCTCCGCGTAGGCCATGTGTTCCTGCTCCAGGATGCGCGCCGCCAGCGACTCCGCCGTATCCTCGTCCTGCACCGAAACGACGCGCTGCAGAATAATCGGCCCGTGGTCCACCGCCTCGTCCACAAAGTGCACCGTGCAGCCCGCCACCTTCGCGCCATATTCGAACGCCTGCGTCTGAGCCTCCAGCCCAGGAAATGCCGGGAGCAGCGCCGGATGGATATTGACGATCGCGTTCGGAAACGCATTCACAAACACTCCGGAGATAATGCGCATGTATCCCGCCAGGCATACCAGGTCCACCTTGTGCTCGCACAGGGCGGCGACCATCTCGGCATCGTGTTCAGCGCGTTTCCTTCCGGCAGAGGGAATCGCAAGCGCCGTCAAACCCAGCTCCCGCGCCGCCTGCAGCCCGCCGGCATCGGGCAGGTTCGAGAGCACCAGGGCAATCTCGCAGTTCTGCAATCGGCCATCGCCAATCGCCTTCGCGATGGCGAGAAAATTCGTGCCGCGGCCGGACAGCAGAATCCCCAGTCTCTTCAAATCAACCCAACCCTTCTTCTCTGAAGTTCGATTCTAGATTGCTGTCAAGCCCCCAAACTGGTGGAAAAGACAGCAAGTGGTTCCTAGTCAGCGACATACAAACTCAATTTCGATGTGACACGAGTTATGCTCCAACCGCTACAATTAACTTAAGAGAGCAAATACAGCAGAAGGCCCGGCCGCCAGTCGCCGGGCCGTCTTGCTTTAACCCACACGTTTTCCACAGCCCCGGGGGGAGGGGGTACCCATGTACGACACCACACCGTATCAACAGCGCCCGCTCGATCTTCACCAATGTTTCGAGTACATCAACCCGCACACCCGCTGCGAAAACACCGCCATTCAGGGCGAGTACTTTTGCGTCACCCACCGCATTGATCCCATGCCCATTGTGATCTTCCCCGATGGCGGCTTCTCAATCCCCGACCTCACAGATCGCGACTCAATCCTCCGCGTCGCCTCCATCATTGCCCA
>JAICYR010000029.1 GCA_025934135.1 Acidobacteriaceae bacterium
AGCGACAAGCGGACAGAAGATTACATCACAGGCAGGTTCGGATGACACGCATTCGCTTTCAACAAAGCCTGGACGAACTGAAGGAGAAGCTGCTGGTCATGGCCGGTATGGCCGAGCAGGCCATCCAACGCTCCGTCGAAGCCTACCGCACGCGCGACCTCACCATCTGCGATCTGGTCGACCACGGCGAGCTGGCCATTAACCGCCTGGAGCGCGAGGTCGATCAGATGGCGCTCGATCTGCTCGCCATGGAGCAGCCCATGGCCGTCGATCTGCGCTTCATCCTCGCCGTCATCAAGATCAACGCCGACATTGAGCGCGTGGGCGACTCGGCCCAGAGCATCAGCGACCGGGTGCGCGCCCTGATCGAACTGCCCATCGCCGAGATGCCCATCGACATTCCGCGCATGGCCTCGCTTGCCGAGGCGATGGTGCGCCGGGCCCTCCAGGCGTTTATCGAGGCCGACGCATCCGTCGCCGAGTCCGTTCTATCCATGGACGACACCGTGGACCGGCTGAACCAGGCCGCGTATTTTACTCTGCTCAACGTGATGAAGACCCAGCCCGACGTCGCGCCGCAGGCCCTCAGTGCGCTCGTCATTTCACGCACGCTGGAGCGTGTCGCCGACCACGCCACCAACATCGCCGAAGATGTGATTTTCTGGGTACGCGGCGCCGATGTCCGCCATCATTCGCTGATCAGCGAATCCCACCAGCCGTAGGAGCGAATCAATCTTGCGTAAAAAGCAATTCGCCCTTAGACGACAGCCTCAAGGGTCTCCACAATTCTTAGGAGACACTGTGAATAAAACTGGAGCGTATCCGCAAAGATCATTTGATCTCCCGCATTCCCATACTCGAACAATATGGAGAAGAAAACTTTTCCCTTGTTTTTAACGTGAATGCCGAGAGGCATCGGGATATACCACGGCGGCTCCTGGTGAGTGCCTGCCGTGAATCCATTAGAAGAGACCCTTCCTGTGCTGTCCTGCGTTTCGATGCCACTGATTGATGAATAAATGATAACTGGAATGAGAAGCCGATGTTTATCTCGGATATCCAGTCTATGTATTGGCCAAACGGCGTCATCCCCTCCCGCGTAGGGCTTTATCTTTGTAAGCATCACTTCAAATAAATCGTTGGTGGCTTGATCTATTCCGTTCCCGCGAAGCGCGGCTTCAAGTGCGTCGCAAGTGGGATAGACAGGGAATTTCGTGAACTTCCCGAGGGCGCAAGGGGCGATTTTAGTAATGGTTTCCACCCACGCATAGTCGAGGGCGCACCTGAGATTGTGAACGGCATCTCCCGCGATCAGGGCAATTTGGCTAACGAGGTTCCGATCCGGAATGTCGTGCTTAATAACCTCGTTGCCGAGTTCCGGATTAATCTCGACAGTGGCAGCGTCAGTTTGTTCCAGCAACTCAATTTGGGTATCCAACTGAGCGATATGATGATTGGCCCTTTTGATCTTAGCTCTTGCTTGCTTAAACATTATGCAAGCAGCATAACCGCACAACCACGCCCTGTGCCCTGACTTTTATATCCCGCTCGGCGTCCTCTCCCGCACCAGCGACAAAAACTCCGCCCGGGTCTGAGGATTCTGGAAAACGCCTTCCATGGTCGAAGTCACGGTGGACGAGTTCTGTTTCTCGACGCCGCGCATCATCATGCACAGGTGCCGCGCTTCGATCACCACGCCCACGCCCTGAGGATGGATCGCCCCTTGGATCGCGTCCGCGATCTGCCGGGTCAGTCGCTCCTGCACCTGAAGGCGCCGCGAAAACGTCTCAACAAGACGGGCCATCTTACTTAATCCAATTACCTTCCCCTTAGGAATGTAAGCTACGTGGACCCTGCCAAAAAATGGCAGCATGTGGTGTTCGCAGAGAGAATACATTTCGATGTCCTTGACGATCACCATCTCGTCGTAATCCACGTCGAACAGCGCGCCGCACAGAATGGTATCCGGATCCTCTCGATAACCCTTGGTCAGAAATTCCATCGCCTTCTGCACCCGCTCCGGCGTGCGTACCAGCCCGTCCCGCGTGGGGTCGGCATCGAAGCGCCGCAAGAGTTCGCGATACATGTCCTGTGTCGAATACTCTTCGAGACCGGTCCCGCCCAATACCACTTCCTTCAGCGCCAATGACGCATGCTTATTGCTGTTCATCCTTGGACCGCCTTTCCCATTTCAGCCGGGGCCACATATTCAAACGAGTTCTTCGCCGTCTCCTCAACCCGCACCAGGACGATCTCTGCCTTCGTGAACGCCCCCTTCAGCAGATGTTGAATCTCCATACTGAAGTTCTCCGTGGTCGGCACCCGTTCGTGAAAGCCCTCGTATAAATTCAGGTTCGTCTCGCCGAACCGGTCCAGAATCTCCCGCCGCACGCATTCATCCAGTTGCGCCAGATCGCAGACCATTCCCGTCACCGGATCGACATCGCCGGCCACCTTCACCTCGACGATGTAGTTATGTCCGTGCCCGTGCGGGTTGTTGCACTTGCCGTACACCGCGAGGTTCTCCTCGTCAGACAACTCCGCGCAATGCAGCCGGTGCGATGCGCTCAACCGATACCGTCTTCCCAGATAGGCTCTCATTGCTCTCCGTAGTAATCGGCAAACAGGTCCGCCATTTCATACACCCGCACCCGATGCAGCTTCGCGCCCGCAATCTTTCCATCCAGCCGGTCCCAGATTGCGATGGCAATGTTTTCCGTCGTCGGCATCTTCGAGGCAAACTCCGGAACTTCCAGATTCAAATGCCGATGGTCGTATACGCTCATCACTTCGCGCTCAATTACGTCCTTCAGCTCTTTCAGATCGACCACAAAACCCGTCTTCTGGTCGATCTCGCCCGCTACCGTCACTTCCAGCGTGTAGTTGTGGCCGTGCCCATTGCGGTTCGCGCACTTCCCAAAGGCCCGCCGGTTCTCTTCCTCCGTCCACTCAGGGACCCAATAGTAGTGCGATGCCGAAAATTCAGCCTTCCGAGTAAGCAGAATCATCTGTCCAGCTTATTCCTATTCAATAGATTGACGAACCCGCCAATTAGATACATCTGACCGCCTCATCAGCTACCCGCTTCTTAGCTGACCGCTTCACTGGCTGGCCGCTTTTCAGCCGCTCCCGTACTCCCTGCCTTTCCAATTCACCCGCTTCACCATTGTGTGCCGAAACCAGCTTCGATAGAGCAGCCCCGCGAACAGTGGCAGCGCCAGCGGACTCAGCACGTAATCCTTGTAGGGAAAATTCGACTTCGCCAGTCTCCGGTAAAACCGCCACAGAGTCCGCAGCCACAGCAGCAGTACAACGATCCACAGAATCCGCCGCGTGCTTACTTCGTATGTCCACCACAGCAGCGCCGGAAGCCCGAACAGCAGCAGAAAATCCAGCATTCGCCATGCTGCCAGCGCCAGAGCATTCCCAAACAGCAGCGCCAGGTTCTTTGTCCACCCTTCCACCATCGCGCCCAGGCTCCTGTACATCCTCGTGGCCACCGCCTCCGGAGCATATCGGAACCTCAGCCCCTGCTTGAGCCGCTTCACCATCTGCGCCAGCGCCACATCTTCCAGCACGGCATTCTTCACCGCCTCGTGCCCGCCGTTTGCGAAATACACATTGCGCCGCATCAGCAGAAATTGCCCGTTCGCCGCCGCCAGATGCTTCTGCGGGTCGTTCACCTTCGCCGGCGAGTACGTCATCGCCAGTTCGCTGAACACCAACGGCATGAGCGCCCGCTGCCATAGCCCGCGCACAATCTGCCGGGGCGAATACGAGAGCAGCGCCACCTCGTGCCGCTCCGCCTCAACCACCGCGCGGCTCGCCGACCCCGGCTCATGCACCGTGTCCGCGTCGGTGAAGAGCAGCCACTCGCCCTGCGCCGCCCGCGCGCCCGCCCACACGGCGTTATTCTTTCCCGTCCAGCCGCGCTCCAGCTTGGGAGCATCCATCACCGTCACGCCCGCGACACCTTCGGCAATCGCCCGAGTCTTGTCCGTCGAGTGGTCGTCCACTAACAGGATTTCCCACTCCTGGTTAAGCCGCCAGCCGTTCTCCTGCTGCGCCGCAAGCGAACGCAGACACTCCCCCACACAATCCTCTTCATTCCGCGCCGGAACTATGACCGAAAGCCTCATGCCTGCCTGATCTTTCTATTATGTCTGGAGCCGCCATTCAAGCGCTCTCCGTTGGCGCTTCCTATTCTGTATCCCTTGGGTTTACGAACCTCCGCAAATGCGATAGCCTTGTGCGAGGAATTATTTCAAGGAGTGTATTAATTGTTCACTCAACTCTTCCGGTTGTCAGCCGCCGTTCTGTCTCTCGCCCTAGCCGCGCCCCTCACACTTTCGCAACAGCCGATTAACGATCCTCCCGTCCCCGACTCGCCCGCCATTGAGCAGCGCGTGGACGCGACGATCTCCAAGCTCACGCTCCAGCAAAAACTGGAGCTGATTGGCGGCGAGGACAGCATGTTCATCCGTGCCGAGCCCGCCGCCGGGTTCCCCCGCCTGAAAATGTCCGACGGCCCCTTCGGCGTCCGCACCTGGGGACCGGATACGGCCTACGCCGCCGGCCTCGCGCTGGCCGCGTCGTGGGACCCCGATCTCGTCCGCGAGATGGGCGTCTCCATCGCCGATGACGCTCGCGCGCGCGGCGTCAATTTTCTGCTCGCGCCCGCCGTGGACATTTACCGCGCGCCCATGGCTGGCCGCAGCTTCGAGTACTTTGGCGAGGACCCCTATCTCGCCGGGCACACCGCCGTTCCTTATATTGAGGGCGTGCAGAGCCAGGGAGTGGTTGCCACCGTCAAGCACTTCGCCTTGAATAATCAGGAGTACGACCGGCACAACGTTAGCTCCGATGTGGACGAGCGCACGCTGCGCGAAATTTATCTGCCCGCCTTTGAGGACGCCGTGAAAATTGCCCACGTTGGTGCTGTGATGAATTCCTATAACCTCGTCAACGGCGTACACGCCTCAGAGAACAAGCACCTGAACATCGACATTCTCCGCAAGGACTGGGGCTTTAAGGGCATCCTCATGTCCGACTGGACGTCCGTTTACAGCGCTGTCGGCCCAGCCAACAACGGACTCGATCTTGAAATGCCCTACGGCGAGTTCATGAATCCGAAAAACCTGCTGCCCGCCATCAAGAGCGGCAAGGTCAACGAAGCCACCATTGACCAGAAGGTGCGCCGCATCTTCCGCACCGCCATTCGCTTCCACTTCCTCGACCGCGACCAGGCCATCCTGAGCATTCCCGCCTACACGCAGATGGGTCGCGACGCCTCTCTCCGCGAGGCTCTGGAAAGCATCACGCTGCTCAAGAACGACGGCCATATCCTGCCGCTCGACGAAAGCAACATCCACACCATCGCCGTCTTTGGCCCGGACGCCTGGCCGGCGGTGCCCGGCGGCGGCGGCAGCTCGGAAGTCACGCCGTTCCAGGCCTCCAGCTTCATGACCGGCCTGTCGGACTACCTCGGCAAGCGCGTCAAGGTGCTGTACGCGCGGGGCCTGCCCACTGCCAAAGAGGTCTTCACCGGAACCAACTTTGTAGACGACAGCGGGAAGTCCGGAAACAAGGTCGTTAAGGTTGAAGTGTTCGATAATCACAACTTCAGCGGCACGCCTCAGGTGTCGTACGAGTCGCGCCTTGTGGGGTACCATCCGCAGGATTCATGGCTCGCCTTGAAGCAGACCAAAGGCTACCGGTTCACGACCCACTTCATGCCGGAGACAACCGGCAGCTACATGGTGCTTGCCACAGCCGTAGGCCGCGACTCCTATACGGTCACGGTGAACGGCAAAAAGATTCTGGCACAGCCCAACACCGGCGACCGCCAGTATCCGCTCTCCGCTGACCTCAACTTCACCGCGAACCAGCCCGTCTCCGTGCAGGTGGACTACGTTCCCGCGGCCGCCCAGGCTCGCTTCAGCCTTGGCATCCGGCCCATGAGCGACATCATTTCTCCCGATGTCGCCAAGCTCGCTTCCCTGGCGGATGCCGCCGTTGTCGCGGTCGGCTTTAATGCATCGACTGAAGCGGAAGGCTCAGATCGTTCCTACCAGCTTCCCTGGGGTCTGGAGGAGTTGATCGAGGCTGTCAGCGCCGCCAACAAAAAGACCATCGTGACGCTCACCGCCGGCGGCGGCGTGGCCACGGCGAACTGGATCAACAAGGTCCCAGTCTTCCTGCACAACTATTATCCCGGCGAGGAGGGTGGCAAGGCTTTCGCGGAAATCCTCTTCGGACAGCACTCGCCCGAGGGCCATCTCCCGTTCAGCTTTGCGAAGTCATGGGAGCAGAACCCCACCCACGACAACTACTACCCGGCGCCCCACGCTCCCGGCCAGACGCCCCACGTCAAGTACGCTGAAGGCGTCTACATTGGCTACCGCTACTACACCAGCAAGCACGTTGAGCCGCTCTATCCCTTTGGGTTCGGCCTCTCCTACACCACTTTCCGATTCTCAAACCTGAAGGTGTCACCGGAAGCGGCTTCCGCTGATGGCCCCATCACCGTCTCCTTTGACGTAACCAACACCGGCCAGCGCAAGGGAGCGGATGTGGCGCAGCTTTACGTCGGCGATCCGTCGGCCAAAATCGATCGCCCGGTCAGGGAACTCAAGGGCTACAAAAAGGTGCGGCTCGAACCCGGCAAGGCGGAGCACGTAACCCTTACCCTCAACCGCCGCTCCCTCTCCTACTGGGATACCGCATCCAATAACTGGCGAGTCGACCCCGGCAAGTTTGTGGTATATGTGGGTGACTCCTCGGAGCACACGCCGCTCGAAACGAATTTCGAGGTCAGGTGATCCGCTCAGAGCGAATTTGCTTGAACAACCCGTCTGGGACACCGTTCCCGGGCGGGTTTTTATTCAAGCCTCAGCGGTTTCAGAACTTCTGAAATCGGCTTAGTGGATCATGTTGATGGTTTCCTGCGAGACCGTGTCGAAGGTCGTAATGGCCTTGGAACTGGCCTCGTAGGCCTGCTGCGCGATGATGAGGTTCGAGAACTCCGACGAAATGTCCACGTTCGAGGCTTCCAACGCACCATCCTGAATCGTGCCCAGGCCGCCCGTTCCCGCCACTCCAATGCTCGCCGCTCCGCTGGCCAGGGTCGTCCGGTAAAGATTTCCCCCGCCCACCGCGAGGCCTTGCGGATTCACCACGTTCGCCAGCGCCAATTGACCCACCGGCGAGGTTTGCCCATTGCTGAACTTCGCCGAAATCAGTCCATCGCCAGCCACCGTGAATCCCTCGTACTGTCCGCTGGCGTATCCGTCCTGCACATATCCGGAAACATCGGAAGGCGTCGCGAACTGCGTCACGCTCGGCTGCCCGCTGGCTCCATACAGATTCCAGTTGAAGGTCAGGTTCGCCGCGCCGTCACCCATGCCGGTGAAGCTGATGCCGCTCACATTCGTTGCGGGCGAGGTCAGGTTGCCGTTGGCATCGAAAGTCAGCGTGCCGGTCAGATTGGTTCCACCGGTCGACGCTCCCGCCGGGAGCGCGAAGCTGTAGTCCCAGGTGTTGACCCCGGTCTTAGTAAAGCTCACGTTGGCGTTGTAGCTCTTGCCCAGCGAGTCATAGAGCTGCACCTGCCCCGCGGCCACATCGCCCACCGCGGCCGTCGAATCCAGGTTCGCCGTCAGCGAAAGATTCGAGGTCGCCGCCGGCTGCTGCGAGCTGCCCACCGGAAGCTGAATGGGCGTGAGCGGCGCGTTGATGTTCACCACTCCGCCGACCACTGGATATCCCATCACGTTCAGTCCGCCCTGCGTCGTCAGATTGCCCGACGCGCTCACCGTAAAGCCGCCGTCGCGCGTGTACTCGGTCGTGTTTCCGTCCTGGACCACAAAGAACCCCGCGCCCGTCGAGCCGCCAATGGCCATGTCATCCACGTTACCCGTTGAGTTCACGCTGCCCTCGGTGAAGTCCGTGCTGGTAGCCGCCACCTGAGAGCCCGCGCCCACCACCAGCGGGTCGCCGGAGCCGGAGGCGCCAATCTGCTGGTAAAACAAATCGCTGAAGCTCACATCCTGGCTCTTGAACGCCGTCGTGTTCATGTTGGCCAGGTTGTTCGCAATGGTGTTCAGGGCGGTCGTTGAGGACTTAAGCCCGGTCAGTGGAATCGAAAATGAAGACATATCTCTCCTTAATGCTGCTGACTGCTGCTGGTTTGAAATCTGATCTTTGCGCCGGGTCCGCCGGACCCGCTACTTGCCCGCGCTTGCCTTGATACGCTCAGCAAACTGCCGGAACGCATCGCTCTGGACCGCAGGGATCACCGGCCCTCTGTGCGGAGCGAGCGCCTCGGCCACTGCTTCCGCCGAGGCCCGCGTCTTCGAGTCCGAACCCACACTCAGGTTGCCGCTCGAAGTGGGCTTCACCGCGGCCTTCATCGTCAGCGCCGCCGGAGTATTTCGCTCATTCGCCGAAGCCCCCGATGAAGCTAGATCGCCGTTCAGCGTTGCATTGATCCCCTCCAGTTGCTGCAAAACGCCGCTGCCCGCGCCCGTCAGCGTCGGCCCGCCGTCCAGCGTCTGGTTCATCTGGATCTGCTGCTGGAGCGAGTTGACCTGCACAAGCTGGTCCACATACTTACTGGGGTCGGTGTTCGCCGTCGGGTCCTGGTTCCGCAATTCCGTCACCAGCAATTGCAGAAAATCATTCGCCGTCACGGTGGCTGTGGCAGTCCCCGGATTGGCGGACGCGCCCGAAGTGGATGTCGTGGCCTCCGGCTGCGCACTGAACATATAAGCCGCGGGCTGCTGCGCCGCGTTGGGTTGATTGGCAATCTGCATAGGTTCCTTTCCGCTTGCTGCTGCTTCTTACTGAATCTGTTTTCCGCTCAGGCGCGAACACTGATGTAGGAAAGCGGACGCGCAGGTGGAGCGCTTTCTCCGCCCGCCCCCGTCACCGGGCCGGAGTGCCGCGCCGAAATCGGAGCGTTGTACTGCGGCCCGCGTCGCTCGCCTCCGTTGTTCGCACCATTTCCGCCGCTTCCGGCATTGCCGCCGAACCCCTGCCCCGCATGTTGCGCGCTCGCGCCACCGCCGCCCGAGCTGTTTCCAAAATGATTCGTGCCATTTCCCGTTCCCGCGCTCTGATGATTCACAACCAGCGAGCCCACCCGCACATCGCGCTGCTCAAGAAATTGCGAAATCGCGGGCAACTGCGCGGCCAGCGCATCGTGCGTCTGACCGGAGGAGGCGACCAGCGTCGCATCCACATGACCCGCCGCGCTCTGCGTCTTGATCTCCACCCAGCCGAGACTGGGATCGTGAATGCCCACCGCCACCTGCTGCGCCCCCGCGTGCAAAACCACCGGCGCCGTTCCTTGGTCGATGCGGTCATATGGGCTTGCGCCGCCCACGGCAGTCCCGTGCAACACGCCCACTGCCGGACTCGGAACATTAGCAAAATTCCGCGGCAATGCGGAAATATGCGTGGCTGTTTCACCAGGCCCGGCCACCGCCGCCTGCGTAACCTGCGTCGGATGGATGGCGACCGGCAGGGGCAAATTTGAATGCTTTTTCTGAGGAGCAACCTCGCCGCCTGCTTTGGCCGTGATCGCGGCAGGGTCTTGCTTTCCCGCGCCCTTTATATCGGGGAACTGCTCCGAACCCGCATCCCCGGTCAAATCTCCAGCCGCAGCCTGAGCGTCCTCAGGTGCGAGTGATGCGTCCGGCATCGGAAGGCCCGCGCCTTCCGGCGCGACCTGAGTTTTTCCCGCCGCAGTCGTCTTCGTTGCTTGCTGCACTTGCTTGCCGGAATCCGATTTTGCCGCTGACGCAAGCATGCTTCGCGCGGGGGCCGCGCCCTCAACCCTCGCTTTTTCCTGCAACACGGGCAGAACTGGAGCGGACACTGAAGCGGCGGCGGCAACAAGAGCAGCGACCGGAATCTGCGGCGGCTTCTCCGCGCTGGTTTGCGCGGCGATGATCTTGTCTGCCTTGTCCGATTTTCCGTCTTTTCCGTTCTTGTCCTTTACCGCCTTGCCACCCCCGGCGCCCGCACCCAGCAATGCGAGCTTCGCGTTATCGTCTTTCTCCAGCTTTCCGAGCGCCGTGGATACCGCCGCATCCGTCGCCCCAGCCTGAACGTTATCCGCATCCGCAGACTGCGCGCGGCCTTTTGACAGCGAGTGCAACTGCGCGGACGGCGAATTCAACTCCGCCACCGCTTTCGCCTTTACTGCCTCTTTAATCTGACCCGCCGCGCCATTGGTCTGCTCCAAAATCTTCGCCGCGCCCGTGCCAGAAGCCTTCTCCGCAACCTGTTCAGAACCAGGAACAGAAACCTGCTTTGCGACCCCTTCGCCCCGCTGCGAAACCGCGCCCGCCTGACCGCGCAGGACTTCGCTAAAATCCGGCCCGGAGTGACCTTCGATTGCGCCACCCTGCCCGCGCCCACCAATGCTCTTGGCTCCGGGATGATGCGAAGCCTGGACCGAATGCGTCGAAATGGCGGAAGCTACAGGCAAGTTCGTAGACCTCGAACCAGTACATTGCAGATGGATGGCCGAAAATCATCTCTGCCGGGGCGTTCAGGATTGGAAAAATCTCATGATGACCCACCCCTTCCGCCGCCGCGCCTCCTTCATCCCAAACCAGTCGTCCAGGCCGCGCTGCATCCGCCGATCATGCTCCTCGCGCAGCCGCTCCTGTTCGGCCTCCAATACCCTCTCTACCTGGCGCCGCTCTTTGCGCCGCTCCAGAAACTCCTCCCGGCCCTCCGCCACACGCCGCGCCGCCGCCTGCGCCACAGGCTCAAGCTGCTGCTCGCGCTTTGCCGCCTCCTCCGCGCTTCTCCATTCCATGCTTCGCTCGCGGAGCCGCTCCTCCTCCGGCTCGCTTCCGCAAATGCTCGCCAGCGCACACTCCCGGCCCGCACGAATTCTCGCCCGCTCGCCTTCACGAAGCTCCTCAACCCGTGCGGCAAGCGCGGCGCGCCGCTCCAACTCCATCCGGCTGGACTCCTCCAGCAAATGCCGGACCCTCAACAGCCGCGCCAGTGAATTTCCCATGGCCTACAACCCCGCCGCGAGTCCGGCCAGCCGCTCGACACTCGCACCCAGCGTCACCTCTTCCGCCGCGTCCTGCTCCAGATACGACCTCACCGCCTGCCGCGATTTCAGCGCGCGGTCGAGGTCCGCGTCTGAGCCAGGCTTGTACGCTCCAATCCGCACCAGATCCTCGGAATGCGCATAGATGGCCAGCATCCGCCGCACTGCCGCGGCGGCCCGCTTGTGTTCCGGCGTGACCACCGCCGGCATCAACCGGCTGATTGAATCGAGCACCTGAATCGGCGGATACCACCCCTCCGCTGCCAGCGCGCGCGAAAGCATCACATGACCATCCAGATACGAGCGCACCGCGTCCACCAGCGGGTCCTGCTGGTCGTCTCCCTCCATCAGCACGGTGTAAAAAGCCGTAATGCTGCCCCGCCGGAACTGCCCGGCGCGCTCCACCAGCCGCGCCAGCCGGTTAAAGACCGAAGGCGTGTATCCCTTCGCTGTGGGAGGCTCTCCGGCGGCAAGCCCCACCTCGCGCGCGGCCATGGCAAAGCGCGTCAGCGAATCCAGCACCAGCAGCACATGCTTGCCCTGAGCGGCAAAATACTCAGCCACACTGGTCGCGGCCAGCGCCGCGCGGATCCGCAGCAGCGGAGGCTGATCGGAAGTCGAAACCAGCACCACAGCGCGCCGCCGTCCGGCCTCGCCCAGACTGTCTTCCAGAAACTCTCCCACTTCGCGGCCACGCTCGCCCACCAGCCCCACAACAATTACTTCCGCCTCGCTGTTGCGCGTCATCATGCCGATGAGCGTGCTCTTGCCCACGCCCGACCCGCCAAAAATCCCCACCCTCTGCCCGCGTCCCACCGTCAGCAGGCCATCAATCGCCCGTATGCCTGTGCCCAGCGGCGTGCGAATCGAAGTCCGCTCCAGCGGGTCCGGGGCCTCGCGCTCCAACGGAACCATCGTGTGCAGCACCGGAGGACGGCCTCCATCCATCGGCTGCCCAAGCCCGTTCAGCACCCGCCCAATCAGCGAGTCCCCCACCTCAATCTGCGGAGTCGCCCCGAGAGCTTCCACCACATCGCCGTACCGAATCCCTTCCGAGCTTTCCACCGGCATCGAGACGACATTCGTCCCGTGGAAACCGACAACCTCCACCAGATGCCGCCCGCCCGCGCCGTCAAGAATCTCGCAGCACTCTCCCACCGAGCATCTTGGACCCGCCGATTCTATGGTCTGACCCAACGCCTCGACCACCCGTCCGCGCCATCGCCATGCCGGACGCTGTTCAAGGCGCGAAAAATAGGTCCCCAGCAACTCCGCCGTTTCCGTCACTGGCCCGAACCGCCGGATTGATCTCCTGATCGCTGAACCCCATGCGGGTGCCTCACGTCTCGCTTTTGAGACGTGGGTTCACTGCGTCCCGTACCCTGCTTCTCCCGCTGTTCCAGCAGATCAAAAAACCCGCGCTCGATCTCCGCCAATTGGCCCCTCACGCCCAGGTCCACGCCGCCCAGTTGCGTCTCCAGCAAACACTCGCCGGCGCTGAGGAATGAATCGGAAACAATTTCCGGAGCCATTGGCAGGTCCGGCGTCGCCCGCAGCAGCTCGCTCCACATCGCCTCCTCCGCCGTCGGCACCTTCAGCCGCACTTCCGTCGCATCCGACAATTGCCCCAATGCGACCCGCACCGCTCCGGCGAGCAGCAGCGGGTCCATCTCGGCTTCGCGGTGCAGCACGCGCGCGGCAATGGCCAGCGCAAGCTTCACAACCTCCCGCTCCACCTGCGCCAGATACCGGTCCCGCCCAGCCGCAAACTCCTCCAGCGCCGCGCTCAGCGCCTGCGACATCCCTTCGATCTGCTCCGCCTGTTCGCCGCGCTCGCTGCATCGGCCCGCCTCGAGTGCTTGCTCGCGCGCAGTCTCGAGGTCAGCCGCGAAGCGCCGCGACCGTTCCGCCAACTCCCGCTCCAGTTCGCGGACGCGGACCTCCAGTTCCTCAGCCCGTGGGGCCGGGTCCGGCAAGTCGTCCTCGCGGGGTTGCGCATCCGCTACAATTCCCGCCGCCAGAATGGCGCGATATTCCATAGGACGGACCGCCGCCACCGCTCCGGGTTCGAGTATCGTTTCCAGCATCAGTCCTCCTCTAGGTCGTCCCGCATTACATGATGAGGTCGTCGCCCTGCTCCAGCTTCAGGATGACTTTGCCTTCCGCCTCAAGCCGCCGCGCGAGATTCAAAATTTCCTGCTGCGCTCCGGCGACCTCTCTCGTGCGCACCGGCCCCAGCACCTCCATGTCCTCGCGCAGCATGTCGGAAGCCCGCGAGCTCATGGCCCGGAACACATGCGCTTTCAGGTCGTCGTTCGCGCCCCTGAGCGCCAGCGCAAGTTGACGCTTGTCCACCAGCGAGACAATTTCCCTCATGCTGGCCGAGGGAATCGTCACCAGGTCCTCAAAGGTGAACATCAGATTGCGAATGCTCAGCGCCATCTCCGGATCGCTGTCTTCAATCTGCTCCAGAATCTTCTTCGCCCGCTCGGCATCCTGCCGGTTAAGCAGGTCGGCCACGGCCTTGAAGCCCGAGTACGCCTTGCGGCTCGTGTCTCCCACGTTCTCCAGCCGCTGGTGCAAAATGAACGCCACCTTCTGCGCCATCTCCGGCGAGAACTGCCGCATGGCCGCCAGCCGCTTCACCGCGTCAACCCTGCGCTCGGGCCCCAGGCTGTCGAGCACCTGCGAGGCCCGCCGTGGATCGAGATGCGCCAGCACCAGCGCCACCGTCTGCGCGTGCTCGCCGTCCAGAAACTTTCCCAACTGTGCCGGATCAACCCTTTGCAGCATGGCCAAGTTTCCCTGGCTCGCCTCCTGCGCGCGCTTCACCAGCGCCAGAAGGTCCTCGGCCCGCTGCTTGCCGAACGAGTCCACCAGAAGCCGCGTCGCGTACTCGATGCCGCCGTGCATCATGTACTGCTGCGTCTCCAGCATTTCGTAAAACTCTTCCATCACTTCGAAGGACACATCGGGCGGAATGTTCTTCAGATTCGAGATCTCCGCTGTCAGGCGCTGGACATCCGCCTCGGGCAGGTTCTGTATGATGGCCTTGCCCAACTCATCGCCCACCGCCACCATCAGGACCGCCGCCTTGCGAACACCCGACAGCCCAGCCGTCAGCGGCCTTCGCGCCTCGGAGGCGCGCTCCGGGGCCGTAAGGCTGGTGGAAGCTGGCGTGGACGGAAGGGGCGGATTGGGTTGTGTACTCATGAATGATCCCGTGGTTGGTCCCGTTATTCCGTGTGAATCCAGCTTTGCAGCAGCCGCGTGCTCTGCGCCGGTTCCTGGCGAAGATGGTCTGAAACCTGGTTGAATACCTTCTGCATGTGCTGCTTTTGCAGCTCCGCCGGAGAGTCCTCCAGGACCACCGGCTCCTCGCCGCGCTCCAGCGCCGTCGTTTCCGGAGGGGCCTTTAATGCCGCCACCGGAGCCGGCTTCAGCACCGCCATCACCGGACGCGCAAACAGCACCAGCAACACGAGCAGCACCAGCAGAACCGCTCCGTACTTCAGCAGCGGACCCGACTCCGTAGCGGCCAGCAGTCGCTGGCTGAGCGGCGTTTGCGGCGCAGCCTGCTGTTGAAACGGAAGCTCAACCACGCTGACCGTGTCTCCGCGCGCCGAATCGTATCCGATGGCCGCTTCAGCCAAGTCGGTCAGCCGCTTCATCTCCTCAAGACTGCGCGGCTGCCATGATGTTTTTCCGCCGTTTACCACCATGCGCTCGTTGATGAGCACGGCGGCGGTCATGCGCCGCACCTTACCGGGACCCTGCGTCACATGCCGCACCTTCTTCGAGGCCGCATAGGTCCCGCTCTCCTGCTTCTCGCTCTCGGTTTGCGGAGTGGACTTGGGATACACCGGAGGCTTGGTATTCGGGGCGTTGCTCGATGTGCCCGGGACCCCGGCCACCTGCGGCTGTCCGCCCGCCGTCTGTTCCGTACGCTGCATCGAGAGCGTCACCACGTTCGTCGGATCGTATGTCTCATCCATTTCGTCCGAGGTCGATGTGTCGTAATCCACATTCACCGACGCCCGCACGTTGCCCTCGCCTGCCGCCGGCTGAAGCGTCTCAATGATCTTCCCGGCCAGGTCCTGCTCGTGGGCCGCATTCTTTTCGCTGCCGCTTCTCGCACCCAGTTGCTGGCCCGCGGCGTCCACCAGCGTCACGTCCTGCGCGCTCAGGTCATCCACCGCTCCGGCCACCAGGTTCCGGATCGAGGCCGCTTCATCATCGGTGAGGCTTCTGCGCCGCAGCTTCAGCACCACCGAGGCCTTGGCGTGACGCTGATTATCGGTGAAGAGCGAATCATGCGGCATCGCCAGATTCACGTGCGAGCTTTCGACATCCGACAGCGTGTCAATCGCGTGTTCCAGTTCGCCTTCGAGTGCGCGCTGATAGTTCACCTTCTCGTCAAATTCAGAGCCAATCCAGTTCGGCTTATCGAAAAGCTCGAAGCCCATGCGCCCGCTCTTCGGCCCGCCCTTGGCCGTGGTCACCAGCCGTGCCTTGTCCAGCGAATCGGCCGGGACCCGCAGCGCCGTTCCGTCCGGAGAAACGTCATAGCGAATGGTGGCCGCCGTCAACTCCGAGGCCATCTGGCGCGCATCGTCGGAATCGAGTCCGGCATAGAGCGTCCGCCAGTCCGTGCGCGTCGCATACCAGGCCAGACCCAGCAGGCACGCCAGCAGGATTCCGGCGGCGATGCCCAGCCGAGTCCTGGCCTGCGGCTCCATTGCGCGGAAATGCGAGGCGATGCCGGAGGCGAACTCAAGAGCGCGCGCCTCCACACCTTTGCCGCCCGCGGCGGTTGTCATTTGCTGGTTCTCGTCCATTCCCCTGTTTTCCCGCCGCCCCGCTCTGTCCGCTGGTTAGAGTTTCTTAAAACTGCATCTGCATGACCTGCTGATACGCGGCCACTGCTTTGTTCCGCACCGCGAGCGCCATCTCAAACGACAGGTCCGCTTTCTCGGTCGCAATCATCGCCTGATGCACGTCCACGCCCTGCCCCGTCATCAGCCCTTCGACCGTGCCCGCCGCCTTGTTTTCCAGTCCCTGCGCGCCCTGAATCGCGTTCTTCAGAAGTCCGGCAAATGGCGCCGCGGCACCCTGCGCGCTTCCGGCCCCTCCGATCGTTCCGGCTGACGGCCAGTCTCCGGCCATGCCCGTAATCGCGTTTGAAATTGAAATGCCCAGCATAAAGGTCCTCTCTCTTGCCGCTTTCACGGCACCGCGCATCGCGGCGTTATTTCAGAATGTCCAGCGACGCCGTAATCATTCCCTTGGTCGCCTCGACCGCCGAACTGTTCAGGTCATAAGCGCGCGTCGCGCTCATCAGGTCCACCATCTCGGTCAGCGGATTGATGTCCGGAAACGTCACATATCCGTTCTTGTCCGCATCGGGATGCCTGGGATCATAACGCCTCACTCCGGGACTGTTGTCTGAGACCACGGCCGCGATCTTCACTCCGCCGATGTCGCCCCGGCCCTCAGGGGCATTGCTCTCTAAGCCAGTGCCGTCTGGGCCATTGCTGCTGAATCCGGCTCCCTGCGACAAAAAATGGTCCGCAAAAACGCCCTGGTCGTTCGCCTGCGATTCAAAAACCACCTGCTGACGCTTGTAAGGCCCGCCCTGCGGCGTGCGCGTCGTGTTGGCATTGGCCATGTTCGACGCCACCACTTCGGCCCGCAGCCGCTCAGCCTGCAAAGCCGAACCGCTCACATCCATCACTCCGAAAAGATTCATCTCTCTCTTCCCTCTCCCCACTCCCGCGCTTCACTCGATTGCTTGCGCTACTTGTCCTCGCGGATCGCGTCCATCACGCGCGAGAATTGATGCTTCAGCAACTCCTCGCCCACCCGGAACTTCAACTGCGCCTCGGCCATCTTCATGCCTTCGCGGTCCATCGAAACGTTGTTGCCGTCGGGCCGTTCGACCAGCCCGTCCACCTTGACCACATCCACCCCGTCCAGTCCGGAGTTCGCTCCCGCCGGGCCGTCGCCACGCGCCGCCAGCGCCGTGCCCATCTGCTGCTTCATTGCCTCGGCGAAATCGAAGCCCACCGTCCGATAGCCGGGAACATCCACGTTGGCCATGTTCTGAGCCGTCAGCTTCAGCTCCAGCCCGGAAAGATCCAGATACCGCCCCAGCTCATCACTCAACGGCGTCGTAATCTGCATCGCTCAACTCCCTTCGCACACTCGAAATGCTTTGCCCAGATTCATTAATTTCCCTGCATCAACCCGGCCATTCGACGTTCAGGAACATTGGAGAAATCTCAGAACAGCTACGCCACATCCCCAAATTCAATTTCTTCCACGCCAATCTCCGGACGGTCCTCGGCCAGAATTGTGGCCCGCTCAAGGACGTGCTGCAGCTCGCGGACGTTCCCCGGCCACTTGTGCTCCTGCAGCATCAGCATGGCGTCCGCGCTCAGGCCCTTTGCCGGACCGCGCTCGGCCTGCCGCGCCAGAAAATGCCCCACCAGCCCCGGCAGGTCCTCCGGATGCGACGTGAGCGCCGGCGTCCGGATCAAAAATACCGCCAGCCGGTAATAAAGGTCGGCGCGGAAATTCCCCTGCGAGGCAAGCTGCGCCAAGGGCCTGTGCGTGGCCGCGATGATCCGAACATCCACCCTCACCGGATCGTTCTCGCCCACGCGCTGCAACTCGCCGCTCTCCACAAAGCGCAGCAGCTTCGATTGCAGCGCCAGCGGCATCTCGCCAATCTCGTCAAGGAACAGCGTTCCACCTTGCGCCGCCTCGATCCTGCCTGTCCGGCCCTGCACCGCGCCCGTAAAGGCCCCGCGCGTGTGCCCGAAAAGCTCGGCCTCAAGCAGCATCTCCGGAATCGCCGCGCAGTTCAGCGCCACAAACGGCTTTGAAGAACGCGCGCTCAGCCGATGGATGGCCCGCGCCACCAGTTCCTTGCCGGTGCCCGTCGGCCCTTCCACCAATACCGGCGTGCCATGAGGCGCGACCAGCCGGATGCGGCGGCTCACCTTCAGCATTGCCGGATGCTCGCCGATGAACTCCGGCAGGCGGCACGCGGCATTCATCACATTCGACGACGATGATGCTGCCGCCGCCGTCCGCACGTTCGCTTCGCCCAGCGCGCGCTCCTGCTCGGTAAGAACCAGCTCTCTTGAAACGACGCCCGGCCCGTCCGGCCCGGTCTCGCGCCGCTCAATCTCCGGCGCTCCGTTCCAGACCGCGCCGTCCGCATCCTGCCCGTGGCGCAGCGCGAACAGCACCTCGTTGCGGCGCGGACTCCGTACCCCACTCCGCCGCGAGGGCGTCTCATCCACCGTCACCAGATCAATGACCGGATGCAGCTTCTCAAACTCCGAAATAAATTCCTGTATCTCCAGATCGGGCAGCCAGGAGTCCAGAATCAGGGTCTCGGCGGGCGCCGCGTCCAGATAGGCCAGCGCTTCCGCGCCGCCCCCGGCCTCGCGCACCTTCCAGCGCAGGTCGGTCAGCGCCTCCCTGACCCGCTGGCGAAAAGAAAGATCGGCGCTGGCGATGACGGCGGTCCGCGCCGCAGGTTGTGTTGGTCTTAATGCTGTGGCTGCTGCCATGTTTGTTGTTCCCCTTTAACCAAGGCTTGATTTACCGCAAGTTTTCCATCCACGCCGGCGCGTCGTTTTCGCAGCCCGATGGCATACCCTTCGCCGCGCACCGTCTCAATCAGCGCGCCCGCTTCCCGGCCCAGCTTGCGCCGCAGATACGTCACATACACGTCCACCACATTCGTGCCCGCCTCCGGCGTCTTCCATACCTGTTCGAGCAGAGCCGCACGCGAAACCGCGCGTCCACGGTTGAGCAGCAGATTTTCCAGCAGGGCGAATTCCTTGCCCGTCAGCTCCACCGCTTGACCGTCGCAGACCACCGACCGCCCCACACGGTCCATCTCCAGCGGCCCATGCCGCAGCACCAGGCTGTCGTCTCGTCTGCGCCGCGCCAGCGCGCGGCAGCGGGCGCGCAACTCCGCCAGCGAAAACGGCTTCATCATGCAGTCGTCCGCTCCCAGATCAAAACACGCGATCCGTGTCGCCACGTCATTGCGCGCGCTTAAAACCAGAATCGGAAGGTCGCTCGTCACGGTGCGGAAAAACCGCAGCACCTCGGTTCCGTCCAGCCGCGGCATGTTCAGGTCGAGCACCGCCATCTCCGGCGTCTGCTCAAGAAAAATGTCCACCGCCGCCTGCCCGTCGGAGGCCACCAGCACCTCGTGCCCGTCCGCCTCCAGCCCGCGCTTCAAAAACGTCCCCAGCGCCTCGTTGTCTTCCGCGATAAGAAAACGCATTTGCTCTCCGCAAGAACTGCTGAAGCCACCTTCTCTTGTTGCGGAACAGGACACAAGAAAAGAGTGAGAGAAAACTAAGGCATGATTTGAAAGTGGGAAGAGCAACCCGCGAAGGCCCGAAACGGGAATCCCGCTCTCAGTCCCACAAAAAATTATCTTTTTGCGGTTCGCCTTTTATTCGCTATAATCCGCCCATGGCTATCACGCGTCGCCAAAAAGAGGTCCTCGACTTCATCTCCTCCTTCACCCAGCGCAACGGCTACTCACCCTCGTATGAGGAAATCGCCCGCGGACTCGACTTGCGCTCCCTCGCCACGGTCCACAAGCACGTCACCAACCTCCACAACAAAGGACTGCTGCAGCGCGCACACAACCGCAGCCGCTCCATTGACGTGCTGCCGCCGCGCCCCAAAGCGCGTCCCGGCGAACGCCTGCCCCTGGCCGGGCGCATCGCCGCCGGTCTGCCCGTGGAAACCACCGAAACCGTGGAAACCATTTCGCTCGGCGACATCATCGGCAACCGCGACGCCTTCGCCCTTCAGGTCCGGGGCGAGTCCATGCGCGACGAGCACATCGTGGACGGCGACTATGTCCTGGTCGAGCGCACCTCCACCGCGCGCGAAGGCGAGATTGTCGTCGCATTGGTCCGGGGCGCAGAAACCACGCTCAAGCGCTATTACATGGAAGGCGCGACTGTCCGCCTCCAGCCCTCCAACGCCGAAATGGACCCCATTTACGTTCCCGCCTCCGAGGTCGCCATTCAGGGACGGGTTCTGGGAGTTTTGCGGCGCTATTAGGCCCTGTTAGCTCCATTGTGCGAGCATCGTTGAGCGCCGGGATGTGTTTGCCCGTGCTAACGACAAGTCGTTTCCCAAGGTCCTGGGACGGGTCCTACAATCAAAAAATATGAAGCTGCGCTTGCGGGGCAATTCGTTGCGATTCCGGCTGACTCAGGGAGAGGTGCTGAAGCTGCTCACCGAGGGAGTCGTGCATGAGTCGGTCCTCTTCTCCGCTGCTCAGGGCGATCTGCTTACCTACTCGCTCCGGTCGGTTGACCGCTCCGGCGGGATTACCGCTCGATTTAAGAACGGAGAGATCCGCGTGGAAGTCCCAAGCAGGCTGGTGGGACCCTGGGCGAATACCGATCAGGTTGGGATCGACTCTACGCAGTCCATAGCTGAAGAAAAGACCTTGCGAATCGTAATCGAAAAAGACTTCCGCTGCCTGCAACCGCAATCAGAAGAGGACGACCGTGACAACTTTCCCAATCCTTTAGCGGAACCCTTGGGATCCGACTGAAAACCCTACTGTCGCGAAATAAAATAGGACCCGATTACCGCCGCGGCAGCGATAGCTTGTGCCGTGAGCGTCTCCACCGTGGGAAAGATGGAGAGCCATAGTCCCATCCATGCGGGGATCCGGTTTGCAATCTGCGGAATCAATGTGGTTGGCAGCCAATGAGCTAACTGCATCTCTTGCGCTTCCTCTCCCACCATCACCAGCAGCACGACGCCAAGTAAAACGCCTGTAAGAATAAGCATTTTCCTGTAAGGAAGCTTCCTGTGCGCCTGGAACGTAAGCACGGCAACGATTGCCGTAAACAGCAGTCCGAGAAGAACCCCGCAAAGGACCGGGTAACCGCCCAGCTTTAGCCGGTAGGTTTGAAGAAAAAGGACAACTTCAACGCCCTCGCGATAAAAGGAAGTAAACCCCAACAGGCCCATTCCCAGGAGCCACTTTCTTTGGTATCCACGTCCTTCTTTGACATTTGCGAGCAGCTCGCGCTTCCGCTTGTTATGGATGGAAATCCAGCCGGTCCAATAGAGTCTGTGAAAAAACCAATTCATTACGACCAAAAGCACGATGACCGCAAGCAGGCCCGTGCCAGCCTGTATCGCTAATGCGCTGATGTTCTGTGACAAATCATTGATGATGCCGACCGCAACCCACCAGGTTATAAGAGTTGCCACAAATCCGATCACTACTCCCGCGGCCACTGGCCGCTGATACGGTTCGCCGGATTTAACCATGCTCGCCGTAATCGCCGAGAGGACCAGAATGCACTCCAACCCTTCCCGAAATACCAGAATTGCGATGTCGAGAATCCCGGCAGGCGAGCTCTGAGCTAATAAGTTTGTGTATCCCGAGGAAGACAGCCCACGCCAAATCAGAACAACCAGGATCGACGCTACCGCGAGCCCGAAGGCAATTCGGAGCGCAAAGCCGCTCGCACGTGGCTCACGAATTGCGATTTCTGAATGCGGGACTGCGCGCATAACTCCAATATACGACTCTTATAGTCCTATATGAACCGAGGCGCATATATTTGCCGGATTCTCGCTCCTCACTCGACGCGGAGCGCTTCCATTGGATCGAGTTTCGAGGCCCGGTGGGCGGGTATCCAGGTTGCGGCGAAGGCGACCACGGCCAAGATGATGGGAACAGCGATGAAGACGAGCGGGTCCCAGGCTTTGACTCCGTAGAGAAAGCTGGCAAGGAACCGAGTGAGGCCGAAAGCCGCCCCCGTGCCAACCAGGACGCCGAGGATGGCGAGAGTCATGCCCTGGCGGACGACGAGGTTGCGGATTTTGCCGCGGTCGGCTCCGAGCGCCATGCGGATGCCCATCTCCTGCGTGCGTTGCTGGACGGAGTAGGCCATGAGGCCATAGATTCCGATGGCGGCCAGCACGAGCGCGCATGCCCCGAAGATGGTGAGCAACAGCATATTGAAGTCCTCACGCGCGGTGGACTTGAGGACAACTTCATCCATGGTGCGGACATGGGCAACGGGGAGTCCTCCGCTGGCCTGACGAAGCTGCTCGGTAATGGCGGAGATGTACTGGTGGGGATCGCCGTGCGTGCGGACAAGCCATGCGATGGGGCCAATGTTGGCATTGAGCGCGGTCATGCCGTCAGGCACCTGGGCCTGCGGAATAATCATCAGTGGGCGCGGGTCGTGATTGAGGCCACCATCGTGGGTGTCTCCGACGACGCCGATGATCTGACGGGCCGGCTCTTCAAACTCGGGGCCGACGCCTTTGCCGATGATGATTTGCTGGCCGATGGGGCTGCCCTTGGGCCAGTACTGTTTGGCCATCGCTTCATTAATGGTGACGACGCCGGCGGCCCCTGTTGTGTCCTGGGTGTTGAAGTCGCGCCCCTGAATCAGAGGAATTTTGAAGACGGAGAAATAACCGGGCGAGACGCTCATCCAGCCGCCTCCGCCGGTGTAGGGACTCTTACCGGTTGGACGGCCAACGATGTTGAAGGGCAATCCAAAACCACCTTGCAGCGGGATGCAGCAGCTTGACGCGGAAGCCTCAACGCCGGGAATCGCATTCAGCCGCTCGCGCGCATTGCGGACAAGCAGCGCGACTCCGGCGGTCTTCTGATATTTTTCCCCGGTCAGTGACATTTGCATGGTGATGACGTGGTGCGGGTCGAAGCCGGGGTTCACGCCGCGCAGAGCGATGTAGGTGCGGATGAGCAGCGCCGCGCCGATCAGGAGCACAAGCGCGAGCGAGACTTCGCTGATGACGAGCAGCGAGCGGCCCTTGCTCTGACGGAACCCTGTGCCGGATCGGTTGCTGCTCTCCTTGAGCGTGGTGTTGAGGTCTGGACGCGCGGCGCCGATGGCGGGGAACAGTCCGAAGAGGATTCCGGTAAACACGGAAACGCCGAGCGTGAAAAGGAGAACGCGCCAGTCCATGCCGACGGCGGCCCCATGCTCACCAATGCGGGGGATGTTGCCGGGATTGAGAGCGAGTAAAGCACGCACGCCAACAAACCCGAGGCCGAGCCCGAGCGCGCCTCCGGCCACAGCGAGCAAAACGCTCTCCGTAAGAAGTTGCCGAATAATGCGCGCCCGCCGGGCGCCCAACGCCGAGCGGATAGCGAATTCCCGCTTGCGCCCTGTAGCGCGGACCAGCAACAGATTGGCGACGTTCGCGCAGGCGATGAGAAGGACAAAGCCCACGGCCCCGAGCAAAACAAAGAGCGAGGAGCGCACGCCGCTGACGACCGCATCGCGGAGAGGCTGAACGCCATAGCTCTCTTTCGGATCGATAACGTTCGGATATTGCCGGCGGAACTGGTCGGCGGCGATTTTCATCTGGGCATTGGCCTGGGCCAGTGTGACTCCCGGCTTGAGGCGGCCCGCCACTAAAAAGTAATGTCCTTGATTGTTGCTATTCGGTTCGAACTGAAAAGGCAGCCAGAGCTCGGCGGGAGGATCAGTCTCGAAAGATTTTCCAACAACGCCGAGAATCGTGTACGGTTCGTTGCCGAGCATGAGGGATTTGCCCACAACGTGTGGGTCGCCTCCGAAGCGGCGCTGCCATAAACCGTAGCTGATGACAACAACATGACCGCCGTTCGGGCTGTCCTCCTGCTGCGTGAAGGTGCGGCCGAGAATGACCGGCGCACCGAAGAGCGCGAAGTAGCGCTGCGTAACGTGAATTCCCTGGACGAGTTCAGGGTGGTCGCCGGTCAGGTTATAGCCGGGGCCTCCAAAATCGTAGGCGGCGACATCCTGTAACACGTTGGTCTGCTGCTGCCATTTGTGAAAGTCGGTGGGGGAAGCAGTAGAACTTTCGCCCCCGGGAAAGGTGTGCATGAACATGACGATGCGGCCCGCATCGGGATAGGTGAGCGGCTTGAGCAGCACGGTATCGACGACCGTAAAGATCGCGGTGTTGACTCCGATGCCGAGAGTGAGAGCGGCCAGCGCGGCGAAAGTAAAGCCGGGATTGTTGGCGAACATGCGCAGCGCGTGCTTAATGTCGTTCCACAGATCGCTCATAGGGGCGCTCCCTCGGTCACGGAGACTGAACTGGATTTGAGCTAACGTCAGGTAATTACGACAACGCCGGATGGAAAGTTCACGCGGGGTCCCTGAATTGGGAGCAGGGCTGGCGAATTACTTTTCCTCCAGACCAGCACCCTCGCGCGATGATACGATTACTAAATAATTTCGCGAGTGAAATAAATACTCCATCGCTGTCAGGGGAAGGAATGCACGAGGCGCTCAGGCGTTACTGGATTGGGTTCGCTGTTCTCGCAATCGTGGTATGTCAGGGCCTGACAAGGGCCGCCGCTGCCACTCCCCCGGAAAAACCGGCCAAGACCGATGAATCCAAGCCCAACATCCTCGTCGTTGTGATCGACGACGTGGGCTACTCCGACCTCGGCTGCTACGGTGGCGAAATCCACACCCCGAACATTGACCGCCTCGCGCGCGACGGTGTCCGCTACATTCGCTTCGACACGAATGCTGTCTGCTCCGCCACCCGTGCCTCGCTCCTGACCGGGCGCAATTCCCAAACCGTGAAGATGGGCTTTCTCGCCGCGCGTGACACAAAGGAGACTGAGGAGCGATACGCCGGAAAGCCCTTGCCCAAATCAGTCCAGCAACTGCTCGCCGTTGATCCAGGCTGGCGCGACCCCAACGACCAGTCGCCGGAACGCGGCTGGATGCCGCGCAATGCGGAGACCATCGCCCAGGCGCTCAAGCTCGATGGATATGCGACGTGGGCCGTCGGCAAATGGCACCTGGCGCCGGCCTTTGAAGACGGCTCGAAAGGCAATAACGCCGACTTCCCTCTCCAGCGTGGCTTCGATTATTTCTACGGCTATCGCGACGGATGGACCGACCAGTACCACCCCATCCTTTACCAGAACAACTCGCGCATCCCCATCCCGATCTATCCCTACGGCGACACGCTCGCATGGGACCTTGCGAACCACGCCATCAGCGAGATGAAGGCCAACCAGGCACAGCACTCCGGCAAGCCGTTTTTCCTTTACCTCGCCTTCACGCAGGCGCACGCTCCGCTTCAAGTCCCGCAGAAGTACATCAATGAATACGACGGCGTCTATGACAAAGGGTGGGACGCGATCCGCGCCGAGCGCTTCGAGCGCGAGAAGAAGCTGGGCGTCATCCCGGTCAACGCCGAGCTGCCGCCGCGCAATCCGGGCGATCCGTCCTGGGAGAGCCTCACCGATCAGCAGAAGCGCGTCTATGCGCGCTACATGCAGACTTATGCGGGCTATCTGCAGTATGGAGATGAGCAGTTAGGACGCGTGCTCGATTACATGCGCGCCAGCGGCATTGCGAAGAACACCCTCGTCGTACTCATCTCCGACAACGGCCCCGCGAGCGAAACCAAGACCGGCGGCTTCTACACGCCCTATGGCGACCGCACCACACTGGCGCAAATGAATGCCCACCTGAACGAACTAGGCAGCGACCAGACCGAAGCACTTTATCAGCGTCCCTGGGCCATGGCCGGAGCGACCCCCTATCGCCGTTACAAGCTGTGGCCGTTTCTCGGCGGAGTCCGCGACGCTCTCATCGTCAATTGGCCCGGTCACGTCAAGGACCCAGGAGGAATCCGCAATCAGTACGTCCACGTTGTGGACGTCGCGCCGACAATCCTGCAAGCAGCCGGTACCCACTTTGACCAAACACTCCACGGCGTGAAGCAGCTTCCCGTCGCGGGCCGCTCGTTCCTGCCCACCCTCTCCGACCCGAATGCCCTAGCGCCTCGGACGACGCAGTATTTTCTGTTGCTGAACAATCGCGCCATCACCTCCGGCAACTGGAGAGCGGTCGCCATGCACAAACCCGGCACTCCTTTTTCTCAGGACGAATGGCGGCTCTTCAACCTTGCCGACGATCCAACAGAAATCCACAACATCGCGCAACAGGACCCAGCGAAGCTGAAGGAAATGCAGGATCTCTGGAAAAGCCAGGCGCAGCAGTACGGCGGAATGCCGCTCACCGAATCGCCCTTCGGCCGCGGACCCACTTTTTCGGACGCATTTAACTACTAGCCGGTGGTCGTATGAAGCTTCCCGCATTTCACGTGATGGCCAAGCCCACCGGCCCCATCTGCAATCTCGACTGCAAGTACTGCTTCTATCTCGAAAAAGAAAACCTCTATCCCGGCGAGCGCAACTGGGCCATGTCTCCAGAGGTGCTGGAGTCGTACATCCGCCAGTACATTCAAGCCCAGACCGCGCCTACCATCACCTTCGCCTGGCAGGGCGGCGAGCCGACCCTGCTGGGCATCGACTACTTCCGCCGCATCGTCGAGCTACAGCAGAAGTATTTCGATGGCCGCACTATCTCCAATGTCCTCCAGACGAATGGCGTCGTCCTCAACGACCAATGGGCGGAGTTCCTTGCTGAGAACCGATTCCTCGTCGGCATCTCCATCGACGGACCCCGAGAACTTCACGACTGCTACCGAGTGAACAAGGGCGGACGGCCCACCTTCGACGCCGTCATGGCGGGAATCGGCTATCTGAAAAAACACGGCGTCGACTTCAACACCCTCACGGTGGTGAACCGCAAAAATTCCTATCATCCGCTTGATGTCTACCGCTTCCTGCGCGAAATCGGCAGCGGCTACATGCAGTTCATCCCCATTGTCGAGCGCATCGCCGACGTCCCCAGCCCCGACGGCCTTCACCTCATCGGCCCCAACTTTAAAAGCTCAGCCCAGGTCTCCGAGTGGTCTGTCGAGCCGCTCCAGTTCGGCAAATTCCTCTGCGCCATCTTCGACGAGTGGGTTCGCCGCGATGTCGGCAGCTCCTTCGTCCAGATCTTCGACGTCGCTCTCGAAAGCTGGTTCGGAATGCCGCAGGGGCTTTGCGTCTTTCGAGAAAACTGCGGTATGGCGTTGGCGATCGAGCACAATGGAGACCTGTACTCCTGTGACCATTTCGTCTATCCCGAAAACAAGCTCGGCAACATCATGCAGTCTCCCATGGAGTCGCTCGTTGGCTCTCCGCAGCAGCGCCGCTTCGGCACGGCCAAGCGGAACACCCTGCCCCGCTACTGCCGAGAGTGCGAAGTTCGCTTCGCCTGCAATGGCGAATGCCCCAAGCATCGCTTCATCACCACGCCCGACGGAGAGCCCGGCCTCAATTATCTTTGCGCCGGATACAAGCTCTTCTTCAACCACATTGCCCCCTATATGGAATTCATGGCTGAGGAACTGAAGAACGACGGCGCGCCCGCCAACGTCATGTTCTGGCAGCCACCCGAACGTCCTCGGCAGCCAGACACCCCGTAGCTATCAATCGCATTCTGGCGGACAATAGAGCCATGCCAGACTCCGCCTTCACCAGCGTCCCCGGAGCGCTCGAAGAAGTCCGCGCCGGACGCATGATCGTTGTCGTTGACGACGAGGACCGCGAGAACGAAGGCGACCTCACGCTCGCCGCCGAGTTCGTCACGCCCGAGGCCATCAACTTCATGGCCCGCTACGGACGCGGCCTCATCTG
>JAICYR010000062.1 GCA_025934135.1 Acidobacteriaceae bacterium
ACATATTGATCCGGGGTGAGCTTAAATTCCTTGACCACCTGCTCAAAGGAGGTCACGGTGGGGACGACCGGGCCTATCGGCTCCGGCTTACCCCAATTAGGATTGCCACGACGCTTTGCCATTTTATAGTTAAGTCCTTGATGGAGATGACGTCTTTCCGGCAGACTACAGTGCCGTCCACCGCCGGACAGACAGTGCTAACTCTCCTATTCTAAGGATTTTTTGTCCAAAAATCAATAGAGAAGCACCCAGCCGCGCTGGAAAACTTTCTCCAGTGCGGGGGCGCTTCCCGAACTTCATGGAACGGATTAATAACTTGCCGAATCTTACAGGAATCAAATAGCTTCAAGGCGACCCGAGGGGCCGCCCCGAGCCGTTAATTATAAGGAACAGAAGCCGATGGCTTCTTGGCCAGGTTCTTTGCGGAACACTGATGCGACGCCTGCAACTCTTCTCTTCCCTTGCGGTTGGAGGATACGCCCAGCAGGGCCATGCAGTGATAGCAGCGGACGGTGGTTTTTTCCGCCATCACGCTATCAGCAAAGGCCCTCCGAGGGACTGCATGCGTAGTGGTAATCGCGGGAAACATTAGAGACTCCTAGGCAGATGGTAACGTGCGCTTGATAAATTTCTGGTTAGTCAGATGGATGCCCTCCGCGTAGATGCGGGTTGCCTGGATGCTCCCTTTAATGAAATTTAAAAGTGGGATTTATTTCTCCCCGTAGCCACAGGCCCACTCGATCACGCTTCTCACGCCGATTCCGCTGGGGCCGCGCGCAATCCAAGGCTTGTCGGCATCGAGCCAGGCGGTCCCGGCTATGTCAAGGTGGACCCATGGGGTGTCCTCCACAAATTCCTTGAGGAACATGGCCGCGTTGGTGGCACCTCCGTAGCGCGTGAGGCCGGTGTTTCGGATATCGGCGATGGAGGACTGAATCTGGTCGCGGTAGTCGTCCTCGACCGGCAAGCGCCAGAACTTTTCTCCGGATTTCTCCACCGCTTTGGTGAATTGGCCGTAGGCGGCTTCGTCATTGGAGAAGACCCCGGCGTTCACCTGGCCAAGCGCGATGGAAACGGCTCCGGTCAAAGTGGCGGCGTTAATGAGGTGGGTCGCACCAAGCTGGCGGGCGTAGTGGAGCCCATCGGCCAGCACCAGGCGGCCCTCAGCATCGGTATTCAGCACCTCGATGGATTTGCCGGACATGGCGATCTGCACATCTCCCGGCTTTTGGGCCTTGCCGGATGGCATGTTTTCTGTGGCGCAGACCACGCAGATCACCCGGACGCTGGGCTTGATTTGGGCGATGGCGCGCATGGCGGCGATCATGGTCGCGCCTCCCGCCATGTCGTACTTCATCTTTTCCATGCTGTCGGCGGGCTTTAGGGAAAGGCCTCCGGTATCGAAGGTAATTCCCTTCCCAACCAAGCCGATGACCGGCTGCGCGGACGCGCCGGCGGGCTCGTATCTCATCACAATGAGCGCGGGAGGCTCGTCCGAGCCTTGCGCCACGCCGAGAAACGCGCCCATCTTCAGCTCGCGCAGCTTGTCTGCGCCATGGACTTCACACTGAAGGCCGAACTCCGCCGCAACTTCCGCCGCCCGCTGCCCGAGAATGGTGGGAGTCATGCGGTTGCTGGGTTCGTTGATGAGCGAGCGCGCGAAGTTCTGCGACTCGGCAACAATGGCGGCTTCGCGAAGCGCTGTTTCCGCCGCGGCATTCGCCGGCTGCGAGGTAAGAATCGCAAGCGAGGCGAGGCTGGTGTCGCGCCGGTCGGTGCGATAAGTGTCGGAATCAAAATCGGCGATGATCGCGCCTTCGGCGATGGCGCGGATGCTGTCGGTCTGGCTGAAATTTTCCGGCGGCAACACGGTGAGCGAGCGGATGCCGCGCGCCTTGGCGAAGCGTGCGGCGGTTCCGGCGGCCTTGCGAAGATCGTGCGGCGTGGCCTTGGCCGATTTCCCGACTCCCACGATCAGCAGTCGCGCGGCCTCCAGCGCCTGGGGACGATGCAGCAGCAGCGTTTCGTTCGCCTTGGCCTTGAATTCATCTCCGCCAAGCACGCCGCTCGCGGCCTGCTTTACGCTGGAGTCCGAGGTCAGCAGCGCGATTTCAGGCTTCGCGTCTTTGGCTTTGCTGGTATTTTGATCGGCGGCGAATACCACCAGGAGTTCGGTTTCAGCCGCGCTGGGCGCGGAGCCTCGCAGTTCCAGAATCATCGGTTCCCTTCCGGCACAAGTTTTCCTTCTTTATTCTATGGGCTGGAAGTTGGGTAGAATGCGGACGGGCAGGTTTGCGCGGTCTACAACGTCCCGGCCGGGTAAATCAACACCCGCACAGCATGTCGATCCAGGCTTTCGGAGACCGCGATGAGATTAGACGTTTGGGCCATCGGATTAGCGACTATGGCATTGTTTCTTGGCGGGTGTACTGGAGCACAGGGACATGAAAAAACGTCGGGCATGACAGTTTACTATGTGCCAATTGACGTAGAAACCCTTACTCCAGTCACATCGGCGAATATTCAAGAACGAGGGAAGCATTGCGTAATTCACAGCACCAAAGACATCGACAAGATCAGAGATGTGCTGCATGCAGCCTCTAGCGCTGCCTCTCGGAAATTTTCGGATAAGAGGGTTCGTATCAAGATATCCGAAACACCGAATTCGGGCGATGAATTACCAGCAGTTGTGGAGAAGGAAGGAGAGGTGCGGTTCTCGGATGGAAAAGAACCGGTTCTTTCGCGGAAAGAGTTGAAGGAAATCGAAAAGATCATTGAGACCGAGTGCAAACCATAGCAGCCGGGTGCCCCATTCATGGCGTTTTTGGGACGAGTGGGAGGGTCACGCTCCCGCGTTGCGGCCCGAAGTTCGCGGGACCGGTTTTGTTAGGTGCGGTACTATGGTCGAGTTTCCGACACTGAGCAATGGACGAGGCTGGTCCGGTTGAGATTAAATCCCACTGGGCCTGGAGCCGCCGTGAACGGGCACCAACCCCACTCATCGCGATACCGCCGCGATGAATGGGGCACCCAAAGAAAAATGAGTGGGCCACCCGCCGCTGTGTGCGGTTGAGACCCGGGGGTTCCTTGTCGGTGGACAATAGAATTCGCATTTGCGTGAGCTGGCGACGGGCGAAACCCTTTCGCACTCGATATGGTTTGCAAGCTGTCGTCTGGCTCGCTTGCGCTCTCTCGAACCTCGCTATTGCACAAACACAAAGCTCGGACCGCTTTGCCTCGCAGTCAGGCGCCCCTGTTCTGCGGGTGGAATCGAAATTGGTGGTGGTCCGGGTCATGGTGGCTGACAAGAAGACTTGGCGCAATGGGCCAAGCGAGGCGGGGAAACGGTGTGCGCTTGGGGCCGCAGTAACGCTCGCACAGCTAGCTCTGACCGAGCCGTACCTACCGCCTGCTTGCGACGGTCTGTACATTCGCGGTCTGAAGTCCAGCGATTTTCATCTTTTCATCGATGGAAAAGAACAGAAAATACAAAGCGTGGCCAGCGCGAGCGAGGGTCTCCGGGTTCGTGACAATCTGGGGCTGAATGACGAATACTCTCAAACTCCCGTGGGTAGGTGGAGCACGATGGACTGGCCCGTCCCCCACTACATTTTTGCGAGCGCCGTGGACTATGGCCTTCTGGCGCGGAATCGGTACGACATCTCGTTTGTGCCCCAGGGTTCCGGCTCAGCTGGGTGCCATAAGATCAGGGTCAAAGTGGACCGGCGCAGCACAATTGTGGCAGCGCGGGAGGAGTATTGCGCAAATGAATCACCCTCTGACATTTTGAACGGCAGCGCATTTGGCAACCAGATGGAGCAGGACCTCGCCTCCGGCCAACCTGGGCTGATCCCGCTCGCTTTGCAAACCGGGGTGCTCAGGAGCGAACAAAGCGGAGGCCGTGTCCAAATCTCGTTTCAATTTCCCATGGACTTGCTTTACCGGAAATGGAGTCAGGACTGGATCCTGCACGCCACAGTCGGCCTATTGGGGATGATCTATCGACGCGACGGTTCTCTCGCGTCCCGGTTCAGCGACTTTGCTTGTTGCACGCCGTACTCAAGCGGGTTTGTATTTGGAAACGGATTTATGACTATGGATCGCTCTAATGAGCTAACCAAGCAATTAGGATTCGGGCCCGACGTCGCTTCGGAGCTCGTGGCTCCTTTAGAGGTGGGGACTCTTCCTGCCCGTTATGAGACGCAGCTTGACCTTCCCGCTGGGGAATACGACTTACGGATTGTTCTGAGCGATGACAAGGAGTTCGGCCGCGCGGAAGCCCATTTGAAGGTTGAGAACTATGATGAGACCGATCTCGCGTTGAGTTCGGTCTTTCTATGCAACCGCTACCGAGACGCGCACGTGGCAGAAGTCGAGACGAAGGCGGCGAACTTTGCGCCGCAGTACGTCCCGCTGGTGAGCAAAGGCGTCCGGTTCACTCCCGCGGGAAACACCTCGTTCGAAACCGGCGAACCGCTGATTGCCTACTTTGAAATTTATGCCCCTCGGCCTGCAGCCGGACCGGAAGCTGGAATTCAGGCGCATCTGAAGATCATTAACGCGAAGAGCGGCGCGTTGGTAAAGGATTTTCCTGCGGTGGACGCGGCGACTTACGAGCAGCCCGGGAGCACAGTCATCCCGATTGCCCGCAGCATCCCCATCGCGAACCTTCCGAAGGGCCAATACCGGCTGGAAGTCCAGGCATCGGATGCCGCTGGGCATCAGACCCCGTGGCAAGTGAACAGCTTCTCGATCCAATGAAGATGTTCGGCTACAAATGCCTCGGGTGAGAGATGCGCGATGGAACCCGAAGTTCGCGGGAACGGTTTTGGCAGATGCTACTATGGTCGAGTTTCCGGCAGTGGGCTAATGGGTGAGGCTGGTCCGGTTGAGATCGAATCTCGCTGGACCTGGAGCCGCCGTGAACGGATACCAACCCACTCATCGCGATACCGCCGCGATGAATGGGGCACCTAGAGACAGATGAGTGGGCCACCCGCCCAACTCCAGTTCAGGCATGAATAAAATACCTCCGCCCCGTCCGCCAACCTAAGTTTACGTTTTCTAGGAGTGTCATTAAGGATATGCAATTATTAACGGTGGAAGAACTTAAGGAAGTTATAGGAACAAATGACCTTGACTCCTATGTTGCGATTTCGGAGCACGTGAATAGAAAATGTAGGAGTTACTACCTACCTAAGTCATCGGTAGATCAGACGGTTTTGGCGAGCGCGATTAGCAACTTTGTTCTAACTTTAGGGCAGAGCTGGATGCAGATTACCTATTGGCATAATGATGCCGAGTCGAATCAAGAGCTATTTTATGGCTATCGGAAGGGGTATGGCGACCTACGGAGTCTAGCAGAAGCCTCGGTCTACCTGTTTGTACCCGGTGACGAGGAAGCACTAGCGAGCATTCTGTGTATGGTCTTATATTTTTCTTGGGATGCCCGGATCTTCAATTCAGCGCCAACATATCTCATCACGTTAGACAATGATGGTTTTGTAGACTATTGCAGCACATCCGAGGTCTTTAGTACCGACATCGAGCATGAATTCTCTATGTTGGGATTAACAGTTACTCGCAATGCTTAAGCCGGGTGCCCCCATTCATGCGTGTCGTTTGCGCATGAGTGGGAATGGACTTGCTTCCACTTACGATGGATCAATTCGCTGGTCCGGTTGAGATCGAATCCCGCTGGACGTGGAGTCGCCAACCCCCACTCATCGCGATACCGCCGCGATGAATGGGGCACCCAGAGACGGATGAGTGGCCACCGAACGGAACCCGAAACTCAACCTCACTATTTGTTGAAAACGGCCAGCATCATCTGCGATTGCACCTGGTCGAGTCCTTTCAGGGTTGACTCGAACGCGGACTGCTGGTTGAGCGAGCCTGTCTTCATCAATTCCTCTAAGCGGAAGGCGGAGCGGCGCATCATGATCTGGGCGTCTTTCAGCTTTTTGGATTTGCCGGTAATCACGTCGCGGATCTTGAGCGTGTAGCGCTGGATGGCCTTGAGGGACGCGAAGGCTCCGGAGACATCACCGGAGTTCATCTGCTTGTCGGTGACGGACGTCATGTCCTGCACAAGTTTTGTGTAGAGATAGCACTGATCGCGCGGTTCAGCCTGTTCGGCCTTCGTCTGGAGAGATGAAAGTTCCTCGGGAGCGGGAACCTTGTCGCTTCCCTCCGCGAACGCCGCGGGAAGCCCAATCAATGCCGCTAAAACAAACGCAATAACGCACCGCATCATGCACCTCCTGAGGGCACTTACGGAACGTCGACTGGCTTACTTCTGCAGGACCGCAATCCTTTGCCGGGCTTGCCATTCCTCGTCAGGAAACTTTCCAGAGGCCGACTTCAGGAACAATTGATAGTACTCCAACGCCTGTACTTTGCGATGCAGACTATCGTTCGCAGTTGCCCGAAGGAAGTAAGTAGCGGGCGAGTCCGTCGCGAATTTTGATCGCGTCGTAAGCGCCTGCAGCGTCAGCTCCGGCTGATGGGTCTTGGAGGCCGCGAAGGCGATTCCGCCCCAGGCGTCAGGATTATCGTTGCGGATTTTGACGGATTTTTGAAGCGAATCAAGGGCTTCGGCGTACTTCCCTTCCCGAATCAGCACCTGGCCGCGGGCGGCTTCCAGATCGGGATCGTTGGGCGTGGCGGCTAGCAACGCGGCGTAGGCGGCGTCGGCCTTTTGGGTGTCGCCGGCCTGCGCGTAGCCGTCAGCCAACATGCGGGCAATGCCCTGGTCGTTAGGCTCAAGTTTATGCAGCTTTTCCAGCGCCTCGACCGCCTGGTTCGGCTTGCCTTGCGCCGCCAGCAGAGCGGCGTACTGGGCGTTCAGCGCCGGGTCGTCGGGGTCGCGAGTGAGCGCGGAGTGGATCAGAGGCTCGGCCTGGGAGTACTTCTTCTCCTGAAGCAGCAGATGCGACAGCCCTGCCATGGCCGCCGACGATTCGGGGGCTTCCTTCAGGGCGCGACGATAAGCCTGCTCCGCTACGTCGTTGTCGCCTGATGCCTCGGCGATTTCTGCCGCGAGCAGCGTGTCGTCGGGAGTCTCAGGAGTGATGCGCAGAGCGTCAATCAGCGCCTGCTTCGCTACGGCGGGATTGGATTTACGGTCCACACGGGCCAGCGCCCGCAGCGCCTGCGCCTTGGCCTGAGTGTTGGGCGGGTTGGGCTCAAGCGTGGCTGCGGCCTGCAACTGCTTGCCCGCTTCGGGGTCGCGCTCCTGCGCGAGAATGAGCCCCAGCGCCAGCCGCGACTCAAATTGTTTGGGATCGGCGGCGATGGCCTTGCGGTAATAGGATTTTGCCGACGCAGCGTTGCCCTGAGCGTCGTCGCAGTAGCCGCGGTCGAAGAGGGCGCGGGCGTCGGTGCGATGCACGGAAAGATAAGCGTCCAGCAGGCCGCGCGCCTTGTCGTATTTCTTCGCGGCAATGTCCGACTCGACGCCGTCGAGCGGGCTGGCCTGCGACGAAGCGTCATCGTTCAGGCTGGTGCCCGGCGGCAGCGGAGTGGCCTGCGCCATAGCGAGCATGGGCAAAGACACCAACGAAAAAAGAACGCCGCACGCGAGCGCGGCTATTTTGGAGCGCATTCAACCTCTACTTCTGCTTCTGTTTCGATACACGCGGTTTCGGTGCGGGCCGGAAGCACCCGCTTCAACCAGTATCCGGTATGGGAGGCGGGCGTGTCGGCCACCTGTTCGGGCGTGCCCGCCGCGACGATGGTTCCGCCGTTCGCGCCGCCCTCGGGACCAAGATCAATGACCCAGTCGGCGGATTTGATGATGTCCAGATCATGCTCGATGACGATGAGCGAGCCGCCGCCGTCGATGAGCTTGCGAAGCGCGACCAGCAGCTTGCTCACGTCGTCAAAATGCAGGCCGGTGGTCGGCTCGTCCAGAATATAAAGCACGCGGCTCTGGAGCTTTTTGCCGTTGCGAACCGAAGCCAAGTGCGCGGCCAGTTTCACGCGCTGGGCCTCGCCTCCGGAAAGTGTGGTGGCCGACTGGCCGAGCCGGACGTATCCAAGGCCAACTTCATCGAGCACGGCAAGCTTCTCCACGATCTTGTGCTGACCGGCGAAGAATCGCAAAGCCTCTTTCACCGTCATGCCAAGTACGTCGTGGATGTTTTTGTTCTTATAGCGGATTTCCAGCGTGCTCGATTTGTAACGCGTGCCGTTACATTCTTCGCACGGCAACTCCACGTCGGCCAGGAACTGCATTTCCACCGTAACAGTGCCGTCGCCTTCGCACACGTCGCAGCGTCCTCCGGGGACATTGAAGGAGAAATGACCCGCGCCGTAGCCGCGACGCTGCGCCTCGGGCTGCGCGGCAAACAGCTCGCGGATGGCGTCGAAGGCCTTGATATAAGTGACGGGATTGGAGCGTGGCGTGCGTCCGATGGGAGACTGATCGACCAGAACGATGTCGTTCAGCCGCTCCACGCCTTTAATGTCCCGATAAAGATTGGACGGGTCGCCGCCCTCGATTTTTCCCAACTGGTGCGAAATGACGCGGTAGAGCACGTCATGCACGAGGGTCGATTTTCCCGAGCCGGAAACGCCCGTGATGGCCACCAGCATATTCAGCGGAATCTCCACGTCGAGGCCGCGCAGATTGTTGGCGCGCGCCCCGAACAGTTTTATCCAGTCCTTCGGGGTCGGCTCGCGGCGGTGCGATGGAGTGGGAATGGCAAGCTGACCGGAGAGATACTTCCCGGTCAGCGAATCGGGGTTGCGTTCGACTTCCTCAACCGTGCCGGCGGCCAACACGCGCCCGCCAAACTCGCCCGCTCCGGGTCCAAGGTCGAGCAGATAATCCGCTGAGCGCAGCACGTCGGGATCATGTTCAACGACGAGGATGGTGTTGCCCAGGTCGCGCAGGTCTTTCAGGATTCCGATGAGCCGGGCGGTGTCGCGCGTGTGCAGTCCGATGGAAGGCTCGTCCAGCACGTAGAGCGAACCGACTAGCTGCGAGCCGAGCGAGGTGGCAAGCTGAATGCGCTGCGCCTCACCGCCGGAGAGCGTGGACGCCAGCCGGTCCAGCGTGATGTAGTCCAGCCCCACGGCGTCGAGAAAATGCAGCCGCTGGCGGACTTCCGTGAGGATGGTGCCGGCAATCTCCTCCTGCATGGGCGAAAGCGTAAGGCCGCTGAAAAACTCATTCGCCTCGCGAATGGTGAGCGCGGCGGCCTCGCAAATGTTCCTTCCCGCGACGCGAACGGCGCGCGCCTCGGCCCGCAGGCGCTGGCCCTTGCACTCGGGGCAAAGCGCGTATCCGCGATACTTCGACAGCATCACGCGCACGTGCAGCTTGTACTTCTTGCGCTCCAGATACTCGAAGAATCCGTGGACGCCGGGAAAGCTGCCCGCGCCCTCGAGGACAAAGGTCTGTTCATCGAGCGTGAGGTCGTACCAGGGGACATTCGTGGGAATACCGTGCTGCTTCGCCGCGCGCTTCAGCTCCGTAAAATACGGCCGATACTTGGGGCGGTTCCAGGGATCGATGGCGCCTTCGTCGAGGGTCTTCGACTTGTCTGGAATGATGAGGTCAAGATCGAAGTCGATGGTGTTGCCGAAGCCCTGGCAGCGCGGGCAGGCCCCATAAGGATTGTTGAATGAGAAGAGGCGCGGCTCCGGCTCGCGATATACGCGGTGGCAATTCACGCACTCGAACGCGGCGGAAAAACGCAGCTTGCGGCGGTAGGCGCCGTCTTCCCGTGGAACCACTTCAAAGACAATTTCCTCGGACTCGCGATAGCCGATCTCCGCCGCGTCCACAATGCGGGCGCGATTGTCGGACGAAACAACGATGCGGTCCACGAGTATGAAGACGGGCTGCGCAAAGTCGATTTCCAGCAGCGACTCCGGTGTGGAGAATTCGTAGATGCTGCCGTTTTGATACAGCCGGTTGAAGCCTCGCTTACGCAGATCGGCCAGTCGATCTTTGAGAGCATCGGTCAGCGGAGATGCAGGTTCTTTTTTGGCGGGCTGCTTTGCAGATTTTCTGCCGCGCGCGGGCTTCTTCTCCGGGGACGCCGCCGCGGCGGGAACGGCGACCGGAAAGAGCGCGTGCAGGCGAGTTCCCTCTTCTAGCGCAAGAACCGCCTCGGCGATTTCGTCCACCGAATCGCGCTTCACAATGCCGTCGCAGACCACGCAATGGACCGTGCCGCAGCGGGCGTACAGCAGCCGCATGTAGTCGTAGATTTCCGTGGCTGTGGCGACGGTAGAGCGCGGGTTGCGGGTGGAGTTTTTCTGCTTGATGGCAATCGCGGGGGCCAGCCCGTCGATCAGATCCACGTCGGGCTTTTCGATCCGCTCCAGAAATTGCCGCGCATAGGCCGAAAGCGACTCAACATAGCGGCGCTGGCCTTCCGCATAGACGGTATCGAAAGCGAGCGAAGACTTCCCCGACCCGGACACGCCGGAGACCACCGTCAGCTTCCCATGGGGAATCTCGCAGTCGATGTTTTTGAGGTTGTGGGTCCGCGCCCCACGAATGATGATCTGGTCCGTCAAATGTCCGCCCCGGAGTGCGCGGCGACGCGCACAGGGCGAATCAAAGGAAACAAGCAAAGCGCCCCAATATAAGTATAAAGGTGCTGGCCGCACGGGCGGTCGCGGCTTCGCCGCTTTCGCAACGCTCGCTTCCGAAGCCGTTACCGCTGGTCGCGAGCGAACTGGCTCAGCTCGCTCACCAGTTTAATCACCATTTCGGTGCTATAATTGGTTCATGGAGAGAGCATGAGAGCGACCGTATCCCTTGATGATGAATTGCTCAAAAGGGCGCAGGAATACAGTGGCCTGTCAGAACGCACTGCCCTGCTCCGGGAGGCCCTGAAGGCGCTGATTGAAAAGGAAGCTTCCCGCAGCCTCGCCGCCCTCGAAGGGACTATGCCCGACCTGGAAGAAGTTCGACGGCTGAGGGTGGATGATCTGTGATCCTTGCAGACGCCAACATCTGGATTGACTTCTTTCGCCACGGCAAGCCGGAATTACGGAAATTGCTCGACAACAATCAAGTCGTCATGCACCCGCATCTGGTGGCGGAGTTGGCCCTCGGCTCTCTGCGGAACCGCCCTCTGACATTGGCGAAGCTCGACAGCATGCCACAGGTGCGGCCTGTCGATTTGCGCGACGTGCGGCTGATGATCGAGTCACGCGGTCTGTATTCCCGGGGAATCGGGCTCACCGATGCCCACCTGATCGCAGCCTGCCTCGTCAACCCCGGCACCCTCCTCTGGACTTCCGACGCCCGGCTCGGCAATGTGGCTGACTCGCTGGGCATTCGGGCACTCCTCCCGTGACCTTACAGAGGATTTAGGCCGAAGAAGTGCCTCCGTCGCGATCTTTGTTTCGACCTGTTGCGGCCGTATGCAGGATCGCCGCTACAGTTACGACGCCTACAGCAGTTGCAGGAATAACGAAGATCAGCGCGTAGAGCCATAGGTCTCTTGGTACGCCGAACAATTCCACGCATACGGCCGGGATGCCCCACCATAGCGCCATGGAACGTAGTCGCTGCAAGAATGTTCTATTTGCTATCGATATGCGAACTTTTTTGGGCATCTGAATGTCAACATTAATACCAACGATTTACCGCGACCGCGATTAACGGGAGCGGCCACATAGGTAATTCCAAAATGGCGAGCGTTTACCTAAACGGCCAGTCTTCACTCTTCCCTTAAAGCGCGCATGGGATCGATGCTTGCCGCGCGACGCGCGGGGGCGAGAGATGCTCCAAGCGCGAGCGCCAGAATCAGCACGACGGCGATGGTCAGCGTGGCCGGGTCGAAGGGGCTGACTCCGAAGAGCAGCGATTGCAGCAGCCGCGTGGAAAGCAGCGCGCCGATGATTCCCAGCAGGCAGCCAATGACCGCGAGCTTTGCTCCGGAGGCGAGTACCAGTCCCACAATGCCCGACCTCTGCGACCCGAGCGCCATGCGAATGGCCATTTCCTGCGAGCGCAGCGCGACCGTGAAGGCGATGACGCTGTAGATTCCCAGAATCGCCAGCAGCACCGCCGCCGCCGCGAAGGCCGCAATCACGAAGGTGTTGAAGCGGCGCGGGGCCTCGGATTCCGAGAGCGCGTGCGACATGGGCTGCATCTGCGTCAGCGCCAGTTGCGGGTCTATGGACTGGATGGTGGCCCGCAGTGTGTTCTCCATCTGCTCGGGAGGCATCGCGGTGCGCATCGCGATGTATCCGCCGTTGCCGTTCAGGTCGCCGGGCGACCCCAGCGAGCCTATGTCCTTCTCCGCCTGATCGACGACCACGTAGAACTGCTGCCTGGTCGGCTCATCCGGCGAGCCTTCCTTCACATCCGCCACCTCGCCCACCACCACCATCCAAGGCGTCACCATGTTGGGCAGGCCAATGCGCAGGCGCTTCCCGATGGGGTTCTGCCCGGGCCACGACTGCTGCGCCAGCTTGTGGTTCACGATGACGACAAGTTGCGAATCCTTCGTGTCGTCCTGCGTGAAAAACCGCCCTCGCAGCAGCGAAATTCCCATGGCCTTGAAGTAGTCGCCCTGCACCTGAACGTTGGTGGCCAGGTCGTAGGTGTGGTTGGGCGGCGTGTACCCTTCAGGCAGAATCGCCCCATTGTTGTTGTTGCCCGAAGCAGGCAGAAACGTCGTAAGCCCTGCGCTCTTCACTCCCGGAAGAGCCTGCAAGCGGCGCAGCAGTTCTTTGTTGAAGCTATCGACCGAGGTCTGTGTGGTGTATTGCTTTTGCGGCAGGCCGTAACTGGCCACCAGCACGTGGTGGGGGTTGTAGCCGAGGTTTACATCGCGCATTTTTGAAAAGCTGCGAAGCAGCAGCCCTGAGGCGGTGAGCAGAACCAGCGCCACGGCAATCTCCGCGACAACAAGGCCCGAGCGCAGCCGCGCATGGCCGCTGCCCGGTGACCCGGTGCGCCCGCTCTCCTTCAGCGTTTCGTTCACTTTGGTGCGCATGGCGGCAAACGCCGGAGCGATTCCGCAGATGAGCCCCGTCGCAAGGCCCAGCGCGAGGGCGAAGCCCGCGACGGCCCAATTCATGCGGATGTCCGCGACGCGCGGCAGCGACTGCGGCAGCAGCCCTGTTCCCAGGCGTAGCGCGAAGCTTGCCAGAACCAGTCCCAGCGCGCCTCCGGTAATGCTGAGGACAAGACTTTCCAGCACCGCCTGTCGCAGCAGAACGACGGACTGTGCGCCGAGCGCGAGGCGCACCGCGATCTCCTTGCGGCGGCGAATGGCGCGCACCAGCAGCAGTCCGGCGAGGTTGGCGCAGGCGATCAACAGCACCACAACCACGGCCAGAAACAGCGCGCGAATCAGCGGGCGCGCCTGCCTCACCGTTGCCCACTGGAGCGAATGAATCACGGGACGAATCTTCATGCCCGCCATGAAGGCAGGATAGCTGCGCATGGTCGCTTGCGCGACGCGCGTCGCGTCCTGCACGGCCTGGTCCGTGGACACGCCGGGCTTGAGGCGGCCCACCATCTGGTAGCTCCAGTTGGAGGAGGCCGTGGAGGTAAGCTCCTGCGGGGTCGGGCTTAACGGCACCCACAATTCGCTGTGATTGATCTGCCCCGGATTCAGCGGAAACTCGAACTGGCGCGGCATGACGCCGATGACCACGTAAGGCTTGCGATCGAGCAGGATTTTTTTGCCCACAATGGCGGGGTCGCTGTTAAAATGCTGCTTCCAGGTGGCGTAACTCAGCATCGCGACTTGCTGATGCTGTTCCTGCTCCTGTTGGGTAAAGAAGCGGCCCATAAGCGGCTGCACGCCCAGCGCGGGAAAGACGCCCGCGGTCATGCGCGAGGCGATGACTATCGCCGGCTCGCCCGCGCCGGAAAGTTCAAAGCCTGTTGCCTGGTATCCGCCCAGACTGATAAAGCTGTGCGTGTCCCGCGTGTAGTTCTTGATGTCGGGGATGGTTACGCCCGCTTCGTTTTCGCCGCCCACCTCGACGCCCTGAATCACGTCCGAAAGCGTCACCAGCCGGTCGGACCGGGGAAACGGCAGCGGCCGCAGCAGCACGCCTTCCACAATGGAGAAGATGGCCGTGGTCGCGCCAATGCCGAGGGCCAGCATCAGCACGGCGGTAAGGGCGAACCCCGGAGACTTTATCAGATAGCGGACGGCGATTTTCAATTCATGAATGAGGTGCGACATGGGTGCTCCCAAGCGGCGAAAAGCGGGTACTCTGAGCAATACGCTTAGCCGGAAACCATGGTTCCCCAATTCCCGAACTCTGACGGCGACCCCGTGGTACACTCCATGCACAATTCCCCTAATGGGCCAGGCAATAACTTCCTTATCCGGAGGTATTTGTATGCGCAAATTCGCGCTCTTGATGTGTGCCCTTGGAATCACCTTCACCGCGGCCGCCCAAACGAATCAGGGGTCCTGGGCAAATCTCAGTAAGCTCACGCCCGGCCAGAAGATTCAGATCGTCGAAAGCACCAACGCAAAACATTCGGGGACCTTCGTCAGCGTCTCGGATTCAGCCATCGACTTCACCGACGCCGCTGGCTCTGAAAGCGTTCCGAGGCAAAGCGTGAGAAGCGTAAAGCTGCTGAAAAACCATCACCGTATGCGCCACGCCCTTATTGGCGCGGGAGTGGGCGCCGGCGCCGGAGGCGGGATTACCGCGGCAGCATGGGAGTCTCATGGTTTTCTCGGGGGCAAAGGAACCGGGGCGGCAGTCGGAGCGGTAATAGGTGGGCTTGGGGGGCTTGGCATAGGCGCTCTCATGCCCGCCCACGACACCACTCTCTATCGCGTGAACCCGCACTAGTCCAGCCGTCTTCGACATGCTCGGGGACGGTCAGGTTAATTGTGAGAGGGTACAATTCGAGCATGAAATTGGCTGAACTTGCGCGCGCGCTTGGAGCGGAACTCCACGGTAATGCCGAAAGCCCCATCACCGGAGTTGCCGGAATCGAAGAGGCGGGGCCCGAGCACGTCTCCTTCATCGCGAATCCTCGCTACTCCGCGCTTGCCCGCAGCACCCGCGCGGGGGCCGTCATCGTCGCGCCTGATTTTCCCGAAATCGCCGCCGCCACGCTGCGGACTCCTAATCCTTATCTGGCTTTCGCCAAGGCCGTGCGGCTCTTTTATCAGGAGCCGGAATACGCGCCGGGCATTCATCCCACAGCGGTCATTGATCCCACGGCGAAGATCGGCAAGAACGCCCACATCGGGGCCTGCGTCGTGGTGAGCGAGGGCGCGGTCATTGGGGACCACGCCACGCTGCTGCCGCATGTTGTGATTTATCCCCACGCGGTCATTGGCAATCACTTCTACGCGCACGCCCACTCCATTGTTCGCGAGCATTGCCGCGTTGGAGACAACGTCGTTCTTCAGAACGGGGCGATTATCGGGTGCGACGGCTTTGGCTTTGCGAAGGACGACTCGGGCGTGTGGCACAAGATCGTCCAGTCCGGCCCGGCCATTCTGGAGGACTCTGTCGAGGTGCAGGCCAACTCCTGCGTGGATCGCGCCAGCGTGGGCGAAACCCGCATCGGCGCGGGCGTGAAGATCGACAACCTTGCCCAGATCGGCCATGGATCGAAGATCGGGGCCAATTCGCTGGTCTGCGCGCAGGTGGGGTTGGCCGGGTCGTCGGAGACGGGCAAAAGTGTCATTCTGGCCGGGCAGGCCGGGGTCGCGGGACATTGCAAGCTCGGCGACGGCGTCATCATGACGGCTCAATCGGGCGTTTCCCACGATGTGCCGCCGGGAAAGATCATCAGCGGCTCGCCGGCGTTTGACAATCGCCAGTGGCTAAGGGCTACAGCCATCTTTGCGCGGCTGCCGGAGATCATGAAACAGTTGCAGCGGAGGGACAAGTCCTCATAACCTTGAACTTGCAACCATCCGGAGCAGGCGGATATCGCATCCAAGATAGATTCATGCCAAACGAAATCGACACTGAAACCCGTGGCTCCCAGGAGCAAGGCCCCCAGTTGGTGGCCGAACCCATTCGCGTCCTGCTGCTGGATGACCAGCCCGATAACCTGCTGCTGCGCTCCACCATCCTGCGCAAGTACGGATACGTGACCGAGGCGGCCTCCAGCATTGAAGAAGCCGAGGCCATGCTCGACGACATCGACATTGCCGTGCTCGACTACCACCTCGGCGCGGGCAAGTTCGGGACGGAAGTTGCGGCACACCTGCGCGAACGGCGGCCGCAGGTCCCCATCATTATCCTGTCGGCCACGCTGGAGCGGCGCTTTGGCGGCGTCGAAGACATGCACCTGCTCAAGGGCTACAGCTCCATCGACGACCTGGTGGCCGCGCTGCGTTCGTTTGAGGCACGCCGTCGCGGCAAGCCCGTGGTTGTGGATGCGCGGGACTTCTTCTATTCCCGCATCAACATGGCCATTGGCGATGACGTGGTGATGGAGATTCTGGACGGCGAGGGCAACTGGCAGTACGTGAACGAAGCCTGCGCCCGGTTGCTCGAACACGAACGCGAGTGGTTCCCCGGCCGCAACATGTTCGACGAAATGCCGGACCTGGCCGAGGACTGGCGCGAGATTCTGCAAACCGTGGCCGAGACCCGCGAGACCTACATTGACCGCACCTTTCGCGGGCTGCTTAACCTGCCCCGTAAGGGCGAGGAGTGGGTCTGGAACGTGCTGGCCTTCCCCATTACCCTGCACACCCGCGAAACCGGAGTGGTGCTGACGGCGCGTATTCTGGAACGTAAGAGCAGTCTGTAAACTGAATCCGGAACGAACGCCAGCCTATGATCCGACTGAAAGTCCTGTCTATTGCCGCCGCCGTGTCTCTCTTTCTGGGACTCTCCGCCTGCCGGTCGCCTTACGTGGAAACCTCCATCATCAACCACACCGGAGGGACGGCGCGGCTCGTCGAGGTGGATTATCCCGGAGGCAGCTTCGGGACCCAGCAGATCGCCGAAGGGGCGACCTACCATTATCACTTCAAGATTCTGGATACCGCCGCCCCGGTCAAAATCACCTATACCGGGAAAGACGGCAAGATCCATACCGCCACTGGTCCGGTGCTCGATGAAGGCCAACAAGGTAATCTGGCCATCACCATCGATCCAGAGGGGCGGGTCGCGTGGCTTCCGCAGCTAAATCCATCTAAGTAGATATTGTTTGTTGTAGTTGTGAGCGATGTTACAACCGTCACTTAACGAGCATCTACTTAGTTACTAGAGCTTTAAGGGCCTTGGCGTAACTCACTGAAAGAACTGTCGAATAACGTGGACGCCTTGTGCGAAGTCCTCCTCCGGCGGCAAGAGGCTCAAAACAAGCCATCCTGAATCGGGGAACCCGAAGAAGTGGCCGGGGTGGATTTCAACTCCGTGGTCGCGGACCAGCCTAACGGCCAGCGCCTCATCCGGCTCGATGGCCGGGACGCGAAGGATGGCGTACCAGCCTGCTTCGACCTCCAGGCGGGAGACGGCCGTTCCGGCCAGTTCCCTGTCCAGCGTATCGAGGTTCCGCTGAAGCCGAACCTTGATCTGGCTCTGGATCCCCCCGCAGCCCTCCAGCCAGGCCGGAATGGCGCACTGCACAGGAGCGTTCATGGAGAGAAAGGTGTCGGCGACCACTTCCAGCCTTTGTAGGGCTTCAGTCAAGGCCGGGTCCGGCCCGAAGGCCGCGACCCAGGACGCCTTCATCTGCGGCAACGCGGCAATCTTGCTCAGCCCGCTCAGGACGAACGTCAGCACAGGATGCTCGCCGCAGGCGAAGCTCTGCTCAGGGCCGTCGGTCAGCGGGTAGTCCAGAAAAACCTCATCCACAATCAGCGCCAGCCCGCGTTTGGCGCAGATGGCTTCCAGTTCCCTGCGCGCGGCAGCCTTGGTGAAGTGGCCGGTGGGGTTGTTGGGGTGGACCACGGCAATGGCCCGCGTGCGCGGCGTGATGGCGTGGTGCAGCGTGTCGGAGTCCAGATGCCATCCGTGGTCGTAAAACAGCGGGTACGGAACCAGATGGACGTTTTCAATCTGCGCCAAAAAATCAAACAGCGGATAGCTGGGCTGGGCGATCAGCACCTCGTCTCCGGGGTCGCAGAGCAGGCGAAACAGGTAGCTGTAGGCCTCGCTGGTGCTGGGTGTCAGAAAGATGTTTGCCGGCGCGACCACCGCACCGTGCCCTTCGTAGTAGCGGCTCACCGCTTCGCGCGCCGAGCGCATTCCGCGCGGGTCGGGATCGTAGACCAACGCCTCGGGCCGTCCCAGCGGGCCCAGAATGGCCGACTCGTCGTACCGGAAGCCGCAGCGCGTCGGATTTGAAGCAGTCAGGTCCAGCAGCCGAAGCCCCGCCCCGCGACGCGCCTTCACCGCCCGCGCCAGGTCTGTTTCGGACAAGTCCCACGCCGTTCGCACGGAGAATCGCACCATCTGGTCCATTGCATCATCCTTTCACAGCCATGGGCTATCTCTCCCTGCGGCTCTGCCTGCGATAATGAGAGAAGTCCCTATCAGGAGCGTGCATTGGCGATTCGCGCTGTAATTTTCGACTACGGAATGGTGCTCAGCAATCCCGCTGTCCCCGCCGCGCACGAGCGCATGGTGGTGGCCTCAGGCCTTAGCCGCGAGGTCCTCGACCAGCATTACTGGGCCAATCGCCACAGCTACGATCGGGGTATGACAGGCCGGGAGTTCTGGGCGAAAGTGGCCGCCGACGCCGGAACCACCTTCAGTCCCGCGCAAGTCGTGAACCTCATCGAATCCGACGTCCTGATGTGGACCTCGGTAAACGACGAAATGCTGGCCTGGACCGAAGCCCTGCACGAAGCGGGCGTCCGCACCGCCGTCCTCTCCAATATGGTTTGGGAAATCCTCATGCACATGCAGAAGTGGTTCGGATGGCTCGACCGTTTTGACCAGCTCACATGGTCGTGCGAGTTGGGCATCGCCAAGCCCGATCCGGAAATTTACCTCTACACCTGCGAAGGGTTGGATGTGAAGCCGGAGGAAGTGCTGTTCCTCGACGACAAGCCGGAGAACGTTACAGCAGCGGAAAAGCTAGGCATGAAGGCCGTCCAGTTCACCACGGTCGAGCGGCTGAGGGAAGCGCTGGAAGCCGACGCCACTGGGCAACGGCTGCCTGTTCCCGGAGCAAAGGTTGGGATTTAAACTCACCCACGCGAAGCAGTACGCCTGGACGGCCAGTTACCCTCGGGATGGAGCGACCTTCAGAATTTCCCTGGCGATGACCATGCGCTGGATCTCGCTCGTGCCTTCGCCGATGGTGCAGAGCTTGACGTCGCGGTAGAACTTTTCCGCTGGATAATCTTTGATGAATCCGTAGCCGCCGTGGAGCTGCACCGCCTCGTCGCAAATGCGCACGGCGACCTCGCTGGCGTAGAGCTTGGCCATGCTGGATTCACGCGTGACGCGCTGGCCCGCATCCTTGAGCACGGCGGCGCGCTGGGTGAGCAGGCGCGCGGCGTCGAGTTCGGTGGCCATGTCGGCCAGCTTCCATTGGATTCCCTGAAACTCGGCGATGGCCTTGCCGAAC
>JAICYR010000013.1 GCA_025934135.1 Acidobacteriaceae bacterium
TCGATGCCTCCACCTACAAAGTTTCCGGCGGACTCCACGGCGTCGGCGTCTCCTGCGTGAACGCCCTGAGCGAAGCCTTCGACGTGGAAATCTGGCGCGACAGCACCTTCGAGCAGGACTACGCGCGCGGCATCCCCACATCGAAGCTCCGCAAGACCGGGACAACGAAGCGCCGGGGCACCAAGATCCACTTCCTGCCCGACAAGTCGATCTTCACCGTCACCGAGTACAACTACGACACGCTGGCCCAGCGGCTGCGCGAGCTCGCCTTCCTGAACAAAGGCCTCGAAATCTCGCTCACCGACGAGCGCACCACCGATCCCAAAACCGGCGAGGCCAAACGGTCGGAGTTCAAGTACGCGGGCGGCATCGCCGAGTTCATCAAACACATCAATCGCGGCAAGCAGACGCTGCATGACAAGCCCATCATGATGGAAGGTCTCCGCGACAACGTGGACATGGAGATTGCCATCCAGTACAACGACAGCTATTCCGAGACGGTCTTCTGCTTCGCCAACAACATCAACACCGTTGACGGAGGCACTCATCTGTCCGGATTCAAGACCGCGCTCACCCGCACCATCAACTCCGCCGGCCAGCAGCTTGGCTTGTTCAAAGATGTAAAGGAAAACCTCTCCGGCGACGACGTCCGCGAGGGTCTGGTGGCCGTCATCAGCGTGAAGCTGCCGCAGCCCCAGTTCGAGGGCCAGACCAAGGGCAAGCTCAACTCCGACATCGCCGGAACCGTGCAGGCTCGGGTCAACGAAAAGCTGGGCATGTTCTTGGAACAGAACCCGCCCATCGCCAAGCGCATCATCAATAAGGCCATTGAGGCCTCCCGCGCCCGCGAAGCCGCGCGCAAGGCCCGCGATCTCACCCGCCGCAAAGGCGCGCTCGACGGCGGAGGACTGCCCGGCAAGCTGGCCGATTGCAGTGAGCGCCAGCCCGACCGCTGCGAGCTCTACCTCGTCGAGGGAGAGTCCGCGGGCGGGACCGCCAAGCAGGGCCGCGACCGCCGCTTCCAGGCGATCCTGCCGCTCAAGGGCAAAATTCTCAATGTGGAGAAGGCCCGCTACGACAAAATGCTCGGGCACGAGGAAATCCGCGCCATGATTACCGCGCTAGGCTGCGGCATCGGCAAAGACGACTTCGACCCCTCCAAGCTTCGCTACGGCAAAATCATCCTGATGACCGACGCCGACGTGGACGGCTCGCACATCCGGACGCTGCTGCTCACCTTCTTCTTCCGCCACATGAATGAGTTGGTCAAGCGCGGACACGTCTACATTGCGCAGCCGCCGCTCTTCAAAATCAAAAAGGGCAAGTTCGAGCAGTACATCAAGGATGAGCGCGAATTCGTCAAGGTCATGGTCAAGCGCGCCTCCGAAGGCATGGTCGTCCGCCACGGCGAGAACGCCGAAAAGATTGAAGGCCCGGCCCTCACCAAGTTCATGGGCCAGTTGAACGAGTATCTCGGCTTCTTCGACAAGGTAAACAAACGCCTCCGTAACGAGGAGGTCACCGGCCTGCTCGCGCGCCACGAGCTTACGCATCGTGCCGACTTTGAAAGCGATGGCAAGCCTCCAGCCAAGCTGAAGGCCCTGCACGCCGCGCTGACGGAAATCCAGAAGAAATACCAGTTCAAGGGCATCTCCGCGCCCGTCCACGACGAGGAACACCAGACCTGGTCATTCAGCTTCACCGACTCACAAGGTGCCGAACGCTGGATCAATTGGACCTTGGCCTCCACGCCCGAATACCGCCAGATGGCCGCCAAGTACTTGCAGATCAAAGCCTTTTTGGAGCCGCCCTTCCTCATCGAGTACGTCTCAAAGGCCCCAGCGACACCCGACCCCGAAGAGACCGAAGGCGAAACCACTGGCGAGGCCGAGGCCGCAAAGCCCGCGCCCAAACGCACCGGCCGCGCCTCACTGGAGCCGGTTGAAAAGCAGACCGCGCATGATCTGTTCGAGTACCTTATTGAGCAGGGGCGCCGCGAGTACCAGGTCCAGCGCTACAAGGGACTGGGCGAGATGACCTCATCCCAGCTATGGGAAACCACCATGGACCCCGAGCGCCGCACGCTCCTCCAGGTCAAGTTGGAAGACATCGCCGAGACTGAGGCCATCTTCACCACCCTCATGGGCGAAGACGTGGAAGCACGCCGCAAGTTCATCGAGGAAAATGCCTTGGACGTAAAGAACCTGGACATCTGACGTCTTCCGAAGGGAGGGCGTCATCCTGAACGAAGCGAAGCGCAGTGAAGGATCTGCGGTTTCAACTACAAAGGGCGGCCATCGAGCCGCCCTTTCGCTATTCCCTGACTCGGGCCCTGCGCGGTCTACACGAGTTTTCGAGGCGGCTCCGTGCCGGGACGTGCGTAGATGTCTTGAACTGCGTCAATACCCGCCGGACAATATTTAAGTATCTGGTCGCCTAGTCGCTGGTTGATCCAGAGCGGAATTTGCGTCTCCCTACCCAGCGTGAATCGGACGCGCCACATGAACCAACGCCTCTCCCGCCGGACGGTAATCTCGCTCCACGGGATGAAAAGCGGCGGCAGTCCTACCCGAAACAAAAAGAAAACCACTAAATATAGGCCATCGCGATTTGCGCCAAGCGTAAGACAATTGCCAAAGTTCGTATTCCAGCGCATTTTTCCGGACCGGAACCGCCATTGCTCGCCAGCAAAATCCTGTTTGAATCGATATAGCCGCGCAAGCGCATGCCAACCGCTAATCCAACTGGTCAAATAGCAGACCAAACACCAAAGTCCGATGAAGCACACCGCGAATCCCACGACCTGACCCCAGTTGATGAGTTCCGTAATTCGCCCGTCGTTCATGCTGGGATTCTAATGCACGCATTCCGGAACGCCGGGCCATATTGCTGGCCCGGAACGCTTTCTACTCCGACTGGTAGCGCTTGAGGATGGCGTTGAGGGTGACGATGCCTTCGAGTGTTCCCCGGCTGGCGCGGTTGACGATGGGAATCACCGGCCAGCGCGGGAAAAAGGGCAGGGCGTTGTCGAGCGGGAGATCGGGAAAGAGCGTGGGGAGGCGGTCGGGCTTGAGGGCCTGCTCGATGGGTGTCTCGGGCGCGAGGGCGGCGGCGGCCCCGGTAAGTTCGTCGGCGGTCATGGCGTACCAGGTTCCGTCGTGGATCTGTACCAGAAGTGCGTGCGCGCGTGTTGCAGCGACGGCGGCGGAAGCGGCAGAGATGGCTTCCCTGCCCTGCACGATGGGGACGCTGAGCGGCTCGAGGGCGTCCTCAATGTGGAGCGGCGTTTCCTCCCGCTGCTCTTCCAGAGAGGGGAGTTCGAGTCCGTCCTGGCGCGCAAACATTTCAAAGATCGGCACGGGTTGCAGGGAACGCGCAATCAGGTAAGCAATAGTATTCGCGAGAATGACCGGCACGATTATGCCGTAGTTTCCCCCGACTTCGAGCACCATGAAGACGGAGGTGAGCGGGACGCGCAGAAAACCGGCGAAGAGAACTCCCATCCCGACGAGGGCGTAGGAGCCGACCGTCCCGGTAAGGTGCGGGAAAAAGATCTTTTCAAACGAGCCGACGCCCGCCCCGAGCATGGCTCCAATGAAAAGGGTGGGGGCGAACATGCCGCCGGGCGTCCCGCTGGAATACGACAAGGTAGTGGCAACCAGTTTTAGAACGGCGAGGGCGAGCAGGAATTTCCAGGCGAACTCTCCGTGCATGGCCTGATCGATAGATCCATAGCCGCGCCCCATCACCTGATAGAAGCCGAAATAGCCGATGAGGCCGACGAGCAGGCCAGCGGTGGCGGGCTGGGCGAACTGGGTCCAGCGGGGAAGGGCGCGCAGGCGCATACGGAGATATCCCAGGGCGCGGGAGAAGACAACGGCAAACAGCCCACCGAAGATGCCCAGGACGGCATAGGCAAACAGCTCACGGGTATTGCGAAACGTGACTGTGGGAATGCTGAATATGGGAGCCGCCCCGAGGAAACGGCGCTCGACCACGACGCTCGATATGGCGGCGAGCACGATGGAGCCGAGTACGGCGGCGCTCCATTGGCCGATGACTTCTTCAATGACGAACAGTATGGCGGAAATGGGGGCGTTGAATGCGGCGGCCAGTCCGGCGGCGGCCCCGATGGGGGCGAAGACGCGCAGCCTTTGGCGCGACATACCGAACTTGCGGGCGATGATGGAAGCCACGCCCGCGCCAATCTGCAACGACGGGTCTTCAGGGCCAAGAGAATGGCCTGTTCCGATGGCAATTGACGAGATGATGAATTTGCCGATGACGGTCCTGAAGGAAATATAGCCGTTGTAGACGTAGAGAGCGGCCTTGGTCTGGTTGACGCCGCTGCCACGGGAGCCGGGAAAGAAGTAGACCAGCACGGCAGCCACGATGCCCCCAAGGGCAGGAACAAAAATCAGACGGTACTGCCCGGCATGGGGAGCGGAGCCGAGCGTAAGAATCTTGATCCACTCAATTGCTATGTTGAAGCTGACCACGAGCAGCCCGGAAATGACCCCGATGAATATGGAGAGCACTAGAAAGAGGCGTTCATCGCGCGTGGGGGCGAGCTTCGAAACTCCCAGTGAGGCGGCGGCCTTGTATCCATTGGCCAGGAAGCTTCTGTCGAAGAGTCTCCGGATGAAATTCCTGACGGCGAAGGGGCTTCGGAGCTTTTGCTGAATCATTAGTCCTGCACCGCCTGGGGGGCCTGCGCGAGCTTCAGCAGGATGGCGTCGTCGCCGGTGGGCACTCCGCAATCCTGGGCCGTTTGTTTTTCGGTGGAATAGACGAGGGCCATGGTGGTCTGCTCCAGTTGCGGATTGCGTTCGAGCGCGCCGATGGTGAGCCGGGGAAGCTGCTGCCACTGCGTCTGGAGCGGTGCCAGCTTAACTGCGGCATTGGGATTGGCGAGGCAGGTGGTGAGCCGGGCGCGCGCGGTTTTGGCGTTGTACTGAATGCGTCCGGCGCGCGTGCGGACGGTGAGGTCGGGATCAGGGTAGAGATCGAGGATGCGGTTGGAGTTGGCAAACATCTGGCGGATGGGATTTTGCTCGGAGTCGGGCTGGTCGGAGAAGCCTCGGTGGCGGATGGCGCGAAGCAGCGCCTCGCGAGCAACGGTAATGTGGCCGAGAGCGTAGGCTGTGCGCCCCGCGCCTTCGAAGGCCTCTAGCGGCGCGCTGCGGAGTCGCGCCTGGTCGCGATAGATGGCGAGCGCATCGGCGGGGTCCTGGGCCTGCTCCATGAGCCCGGCGATGTGAAGCTGAAGGCCGGGATCTTTGGGGGCGTTGCCGGCGGCTGTGCGAAGTTCGGCTTGAGCGCGAGGATAATCCTTCTGGCTGATGAGATAGCGGGACAGCTCGAGCCGAACCTCGCGGCGGCGGACGTAGCCGTCTCCCTCCCAGGTTCCGTCGAGCGCACGCTGGTAGTGCTCCTCGGCCTCGGCGGGCTTGTTGTCCCGGGCGGCAAGGCGCGCGAGCTGGAGATGGATGAGGCCGTTTCCGGGCTGAGTTTCAAGCAGCGAATTGAAGTAGGCGGTGGCCTCAAGCGGGCGGTTGTCGGCGGCGAGCGCCATCGCCAGCTCAATTTCAATGTCTCGCCGTTCGGGGGCGTAGTCGAGCGCGGAGCGCAGCGCCTGGACCGCGTTGGCCGGCTTGCGGAGGCGCATGGCACGCTCTCCATTGGCCTTCCAGCGCTGGGCCAGAACCTCACGATGATGCGTGAACGAGGTGAAGAGTAAGTAAGTGAGGACGGCGAGAACGATGGTGACGACGAGTATGGTCGCAAGGGCGACGGCGTCCCGCAGGATGAGCTTTCGCTTCTCCGCGCGCTCTTCCGGGGACAACGGGGTCCGCAGCTCAAAGACGGCCATCGCTATTACCTTATCGTCTCGGATGCGGAAGTCCAAATGGGTGCAGAGGGTGGGTAGTGGGTCAGTTCGATTTTCGACAATGATCTCCGATTAGCGTAAATCCGAAAGCAATACATGCGCCGCCGATCTGAATAATCAGGTCTTCTCTATCAAACATTCGATTACCCGCGAAAGCGAAGAATATCCCCGAATGAATTAGGTAGAGGCCAAACGAGACTAAGGGATATAAAAACCAACGATCGCGAGGCAAGAGCTGAGCAGCTAGCAGCGTCGTCAGTAGATAACCAGTCAGCGCAAATTCGAGAAGCACTACCGAACTTACGCCGAAAAGTAGCCCTGTATATCCGTGGGGATAATGTCCGTGATCCGGACCATATTGAATCATTGCGAGAATCGCCATCCAAGCGGTCGTCCCGATGGCCTCGCAAAGCATTTCAAAAGCCCAGACGACGAAACTGCGTAGTCTACTCATTGCGGCTGCCGCCAATGCTTTCACGCCTCTAGCAGCCTCGCAAGCTCTTCAATCGTCCACACACGATCGAACTGCCCCGCTGCCAAAAGTGGAATTCGCGCGGGGAGTGTACGGCGGGTTACGCTTAGGAAGACATGTTCATAACTGATTTGTTGGGGATTTTTGCGCGCCGGGACGCGCGGGCCGGGGTGCGCGCATGACGCGCGAGAGCCTGATGGAACTGCTGGAGGCAATCCAGCGCGGGGAGACTTCCCCGGTGGATGCGGCGGCGCGGCTGTCACGGCTTCCGTATGAGGACACAGGGTTCGCCAAGATCGATCATCATCGCAGCCTAAGGCTGGGGCTGCCGGAGGTGATTTATGCGGCGGGAAAATCTCCGGCGCAGGTGGCGGAGATCTTTTCGCGGATGGCGGAAAACGCTTCGGGCGGTAGCGGCAGCGTGATGGCCACGCGGGCGAGCGCGGAAGCGTTTGAGGCCGTGCGGGCGCGGGTTCCTGAGGCAAAGTATCACGCCGAGGCAAGGATTATTGGGTTTCGGGGAGCTGCTTCGGCGGCTCCGCCGAAAGGACGGATCGCGGTGATCTGCGCGGGGACGAGCGATCTTCCGGTGGCGGAAGAAGCGGCGGTTTCGGCGGAGTATCTTGGCGTGGAAGTGGACCGCGTGGTGGATGTGGGAGTGGCGGGGCTGCATCGGATTTTGTCCCAGACGGACGTTTTGGCGCAGGCGGGCGCGGTGATTGTGTGCGCGGGAATGGAAGGCGCGCTACCCAGCGTGGTGGGCGGATTGGTGGCCGCTCCGGTGATCGCCGTGCCTACGAGCGTGGGTTATGGCGCGGCGTTTGGCGGTCTGGCCGCTCTACTGGGAATGCTGAACTCATGCTCGCCGAATGTGTGCGTGGTGAATATCGACAACGGCTTCGGCGCGGCCTATGTGGCAGCGATGGCGGTGCGGCGGGGCTAGCGGTAGGGCGGAACGGATAAGTCTACGCCCGCAGGTTGTTTCGAGGTTGCTGCGAGAGGGCCATTACTCGGATCCTATGTACCGCTTAAAATCGGTTCGGAACGCTGAATTCGGCATAATATTCGCACGAGGACCAAGTGCGTTAAGAAGTTTTTCCCGTCCTCCAAATGCCTTTGAATACCGATTGACGATATCAAGGGCGATACCATCTAGTACCCTCGTTCCCTCCCGCTTTCTAACTGCGATACCTTGATTGGCTAGCGCATCTGTTCCTTCATAGAGAAACCTGTCTGAATCGATTTCAGTACAGTGCTTCCCTCTAATTGCAACTGCAACACCGAACTCGCCCAGGTCTTCTTGCACGATGAAATATTGAGTATTTCGATCCGTGAAGTGAGCAAACATAACCAGATCCTTGCCCTGCATGTCTTTACATGCCTCCGCAATTAGCGGCGGCGCTTTGTCGAAATGTACGAGCTTCGGGTTGTACTGTATTCCGAACACGGGGTCGCTATTTCTTGCTGTTTGTGCGTATCCCGCCAGCGAATTAGCTGCTAAGACTGCCGCAACCATTGGTAGGAGCCTGTGCATTTTGATAACCTAGCTGCTTTCCGTAACCGAGCGCCTCTGTTTGGCGGGGAGCTTGCGAATCCAGGTAAGAACCGGCCGCGCGGCCAGCACGATGGCCAGTGCGATGGTGATGACCATGGGGGTGCGGACACCCTGCTTGACTCCCCACCAATAATGCACGACTCCGGCGGTGGCCGCCAAGTAGATGAGCCAGTGGAGGCGCTTCCAGTTGCGGCCGCCGAGCTTGCGGATGGACCACGCGGTGGAGGTGAGGGCGAGGGGAAGCATCAGGAGCCAGGCGATCATTCCGGCCACGATGAAGCGGCGCAGGCTGATGTCGTCGATGATGGCGGCCCAACTGAATCCAGCATAGAGCCAGAGGTAGGTCATGAGGTGCAGGCAGCCGTAGAAGAAGGCGTAGAGGCCCAACATGCGGCGGAAGCGGATGATCCACCCGAGCTTGGAAATGAGCTTGCGGACGGGCGAGATGGCCAGGGTGATGATGAGCAGACGCAGGGTTCCGTGGCCGGTGAAAAATGTGACGGTCTGCGTGGGATCGGGGCCGAGGTTGTTCTGGAAGAGGTGAACGAGCAGCCACGCAACAGGGGCGAGGCAGGCGATGTGGACCAGAACCTTGAGGGTGACTACAACGCGATTCGACAATGATGATTCCTGTTTGGCTAATAAATTCTTCAGGGGCTAAAGCGCTGCCCTGATACGAAAGCCTAGTAGTTCTTCTTCAAATCCATTCCCTTGTAGAGTCCCGCGACCTGGTCGGCGTATCCGTTGAACATGAGCGTGGGCTGGCGCTGTTTCCAAATCGGCGCGCCGATGACGCGCTCGGTCTTCTGGCTCCAGCGGGGATGGTCCACATGAGGGTTCACGTTGGAGTAGAAGCCGTACTCGTTGGAGGCCATGTCGTTCCAGGTGGTGTGCGGCATTTTCTTCACAAACTTTACCTTCACGATGGACTTGGCCGACTTGAAGCCGTACTTCCACGGCACGACGACGCGCACCGGAGCGCCGTCCTGATTGGGCAGCGTCTGGTCGTAGAGGCCGAAGGTGAGCAGCGTGAGCGGGTGCATGGCCTCGTCCATGCGGAGCCCTTCGGAGTAGGGCCAGTCGAGATTGACGCTGCGGATGCCGGGCATCTGGCTGGGGTCGTCGAGCGAGAGGAACTGCACGAATTTGGCCGAGGGCAGCGGGTCGCATTGCTTGATGAATTCGGAGAGCGAGTAGCCGATCCAGGGGATGACCATGCTCCACGCCTCGACGCAGCGGAAGCGGTAGACACGGCTTTCGAGCGGGTGCAGCTTCATGAGGCTGTCGATGTCGAAGGTCTTTTTCTTTTTGACCTCCCCTTCCACTTCGACTTTCCATGGCCGCGTGCGCAGGCTTCCGGCGTTCGCGGCGGGATCGCCCTTGTTGGGGCCGAACTCGTAGAAGTTGTTGTAGTGCGTAATATCGTCGAAGGAAGTGAGCTTGAGGCCGGTGGTGGAGAGCGGGCTTGGAACCGAAGCGAGCTTGGTTGTGGCGTGGACCTCGGCGGGGTGAAGGAATTCGGTGAGACCTCCGGCGGCGAGGGCAGCCGCGCCCGCTGCTCCAGCAGCCATGAAGGCGCGCCGGTTCATGTAGGCGGACCGGGGAGTGATCTCTGATGAAGGAATGGCGTTGGGGTCGGATTTACGAATCAGCATGGTGCGCCGCCCTCCGGGTGGGGCTGGGTATTGGACTGATGTCGGGGGGTTCTGGTTGCGGGAAATGGATAACCAATGACCCGGTAAGATCCTCCTAGCCATTGGAACACATAAAGAAACACATGAGAATCGCTGGTAATTTAGGAGCATGGAGCCTATGGCAACGAAGGCGGCTGAGGAGAAGATTTCCACATTTGACAACGACCGGATGAGGCAGGCGGCGGAGCTTTTGCTGAAGGCGCGGCGCGAAGTGATGCCGATTCATGAATTGCCGGAGAAGCTGCGGCCCGGCACGCTGGAAGAAGCCTATGCATTGCAGGACATGATGGCCGAGGGGCTGAGTCCCATTGGCGGTTGGAAAGTGGGCGCGCCCACGCCAGAGGCGACGCCGGTGTTTTCCGCGATGCCGCTGTGGGGAGGGTTTGCCGCGTCCGGCGACCGCATTGCCGGAGCGTTCAAGCGGCTTCGCGGCGTCGAGGCTGAAATCGCATTTCTGTTGGGAAAGGACCTTCCGCACCGGATCAAACCATATTCACGCGAAGAGGTGGTGGACGCGATTGCCAGCGCGCATCCAGCGATTGAGCTGCTGGAGTCTGGGTACTTTGATGTGGACAAGGTTGACCGCTTGTCGCTGATCGGAGACCTGCAAATGAATGGTGGATTCGCGACCGGGGCGGCTGTACCGGGCTGGCGGGACTACGATCTTGCCGACGAGTCGGTAACGGTGACGATTGACGGCAAAGTTGTCTTTGAGGGCAAGGCCTCAAATACCGCCGGGACCGATCTGCTGCGGATGGTGGTGTGGCTGGCGAACGAAGGCGCCCATCGCACGGGCGGGCTGAAATCCGGCCAGTGGATCACGACGGGAAGCTGGTCGGGTAAAGCGTTCGCCAAGGCGGGATCAAGCGTCGAGGCGCGCTTCTCGCGGTTCGGGGCTGTCAACCTCAAATTTGAGTAGAACGGCTGGCGGCGATTTCCTTTGCGCGCTGCTGGAAGTATTCGAGTGAACGCTGTAGGCCTTCGCGCAACGGCACTTTGGGTGACCAGCCGAGCAGGTCGCGGGCTTTGGTGATGTCAGGCCTGCGGCGGGCGGGGTCATCGACCGGCAGCGGCTCGTAGCGGATGCGGCTTTTTGATCCCGTGACGGCCAACACTTCATGCGCGCATTCGAGGATGGTCCACTCGTCGGGATTGCCGATGTTCACGGGCAGGTGTTCGCCGGATTGAGATAGCCGCAGGATGCCGTCGATGAGGTCTGACACATAGCAGAAGCTGCGCGTCTGCGAGCCGTCTCCGAAGACGGTGAGGTCATCGCCGAGCAGGGCCTGGGTCATGAAGTTGGAGATGACGCGGCCGTCCGTGGGCTGGAGGCGCGGGCCGTAGGTGTTGAAGATGCGGACCATGTGGGTATCGACGCCGTAATAGCGGTGGTAGGCCATGACGGCGGCTTCGGAAAAACGCTTCGACTCGTCATAGACAGAGCGCGGGCCGATGGGATTTACGCGGCCCCAGTACCTCTCCGGCTGCGGATGGACTTCGGGGTCTCCATAGCATTCGGAAGTGGAAGCGTGGAGGAATTTCGCGCCGGAATTTCGCGCGAGGTCGAGCATGTTGATGGTGCCGTAGGAGCCGACCTTCAGGGTCTCCGGCCCGAGGCGGGCGTAGTCGAAGGGACTGGCGGGCGAGGCAAAGTTAAAGACATAATCGAGGCCGCTGAGCTGGAGTGGCTGGCAAATGTCGTGTTCGATGAAGCTGAATTGCGGCGCGCGGCTGAGCGCCTCAAGGTTCGCCGAGTTGCCGGTGGCGTAGTTGTCGATGCCGATGACGCGGTGGCCTTCCGCGAGCAAAGCTTCGCAGAGATGAGAGCCGAGAAACCCGGCTGCTCCGCTTACCAATACAGATTTTTGGGCCAATGGAGGCAGTTCCCTTTCGCTATAGCTTGACCGCCTTGACGCCGGTCGCGAGAGACGGGCGGCCAACGCTGAAGTAGGTGAATCCCTTGCCGCTCATGACTTCGGGATCGAAGAGGTTGCGCCCATCGATGACGATGGGGTGCCGCAGGGCCTCCCTGAGCCGGTCGAGGTCGATGGCGGCAAACTCTTGCCAATCGCTCAGGACCAGAACCGCATGAGCATCGGTCGCGGCTTCGTACATATCGGACACGTACTTGACGCGCGGGCCGGGCTCCAACACCTCTTTGGTGCGCTCCATGGCAGCCGGGTCAAAGAGCGTGACGGAGCAGCCCTCCTTAAGGAGCATGCGCACGATTTCAATCGCGGGAGACTCGCGGATGTCGTCGGTACCTCCCTTAAAAGCGAGGCCGAGGACCGCGAGGCGCTTGCCGCGAAGGGTCCAGAGGGCGGAACGGATTTTGCGGAAGAAGAGCTTTTTCTGGTCGGCGTTGATCCGTTCGACCTCCGCCAGCAGATCGAAATGATGGCCAAGCTGCTCGGCGACCCATCGAAACGCCGCGACGTCTTTGGGGAAGCAGGAGCCTCCATAGCCGATGCCGGCGCGAAGGAACCTGGGGCCGATGCGGTCGTCCATGCCCACGCCGCGTGCCACTTCCTCCACGTTGACGCCAGCCGCATCGCAAATGTTGGCGACGGCGTTGATGAAGGAGATCTTCATAGCGAGGAAGGCATTGGTGGCGTGCTTGGTGAGCTCCGCCGCGCGGGTGGACATTTGCAGCAGCGGAGGAGGGTTGTCCGCGCTGCGACTGCCGGGCACGGCGCTGGGGCGGTCATAATAGGCACCGGAAGTGAGCGGCTCGTAAATCTGGCGCAGGAGATGGGCGGCGCGCTCGTTTTCCACTCCGATGACAATGCGATTGGGGTGAAGGAAATCAGTGACGGCTGTGCCTTCGCGGAGAAATTCGGGATTCGATACAACGTCGAATGTGTCGCGGGAAGCGCCGTTGCGTTCGAGCGTGCGGGTGATCCATTCGTTGGTGTAGACGGGGACGGTGCTTTTTTCGACGATGACCTTGTAGTTGTCGATGGAGCGGGCGATGGCGCTGGCCACGGCGTCCACATAGGAGAGATCGGCGTCGCCGTTATCGGACTGCGGTGTGCCAACTGCGATGAAAACGGCATCGGCCTGGCGGGTGGCTTCGTGGAGGTCGGTGGTGAATTCGATGCTTTCCTGCCGGAGGCGGCCAAGCATCTCCGGGAGGTACTCCTCGTGAATGGGGAGTCCACCGTCTTTGAGGAGGCGCACTTTCGCCTCGTCGTTGTCTACACAAATGACGCGGTGCCCCAGTTCGGCGAAACACGCTGCCGAGACGAGGCCCACATATCCAGAACCGACCACCGCAATACAAATTGGTTGCGCCATAACGTCCCTTTTAGATGCTTATTGTAAGTCTCGATACGCTGTCTTCGTTTGCATCGGACAAAAATTTGATTTTCGTTATGTTCGGCCAGAAATTACCCGGCGGAGAGCGGCGCAAATGCGGTCCTGGTCTCCGGCGCTGAGATAAGGGTGCATGGGCAGGCTCAGGACGCGGCGTGCGGCGGCTTCCGCGACGGGAAAGCTGCCTTCCGGATATCCGAGATTTTGGAAGGCGGGTTGAAGATGGGCGGGCACGGGGTAATGGACTGCGGTGGGAATTCCCTGCTCGCGGAGCGACTCGGAGACGCGGTCTCGGTCGTCGAGCTCGATGGTGTATTGGGCGTAAACGCTGTGATTTTCCGGGTCGATAAACGGGGTCTGGACAAGTCCGCGCAGATGCTCGTTGTATCGGGCGGCGACGCGAGATCGGAGAAGCAGTTCCCTCTCGAAGACTTCAAGCTTGGCCAGCAGGACGGCGGCCTGGATGGTGTCGAGGCGTCCGTTAAGGCCCAAGCGGACGTGGCGGTATCGCGAGGCCTGACCGTGGTTGCGGATTTCCAGCATCGCGGCGGCGAGGGCGTCGTCGTTGGTGAAGCAGGCCCCTCCGTCGCCGTAAGCGCCCAGTGGCTTGGAAGGGAAAAAGCTGGTGCAGCCGATTGCTCCGAGGTTGCAGGACTGGCGGCCCTTGTAGGTGGCTCCGAAGCTCTGCGCGGCGTCCTCAACCACGGGCAGATCGCCGGCGGCGGCCTGAATGGGATCGATGTCGGCGCATTGGCCGTAAAGGGAAACGGGTAAAACGGCGCGGGTGCGAGGTGTGATGGCGACGGCAACACGGGAGGGGTCGAGGTTCCAGGTGCGCGGGTCGATGTCCACCAGGACGGGCTTTGCGCCGAGCAGCGCGATCATCTCTACTGTGGCGATGAAGGTGAAGGGCGAGGTGATGACTTCATCTCCGGGGCTGATGCCGAGCGCCATAAGCGCGATGAGCAGGGCGTCCGTGCCGCTGGCGCAGGAGATGCAATGGCGCGCCCCGGCGCGCTGGGCCAGCGCCGTCTCAATCTCCCGCACTTCGGGGCCGAGGATGAACTGGCCGTGTTCAAGGACCGCCTGGATGCGGGCATCGATGCTCGGCTGAAGCATCCGGTATTGCGCTTTGAGGTCGATAAATTCCATCAGCAGTGGACAATTTTTTCTGACTGGATGCCGCTGGTCGCGTTGCGCGTGTCGATGACGAGCTTCGATTCGGCGACGATGCGCGGGTAGTCGTAACTAGAGTGGTCGGTGACGATGAGGAGGGCATCGTATTGGGCGAGATTCTCCAGCGGAGTGTTTTCCATGTTGAGGTCGTAGTGGCGTCCGCGCCCGACGTGCGCAAAATAGGGGTCATTATAGGAAACGATGGCTCCGCGCTTGCGCAGGAGTTCGATGATGACTAGCGCGGGAGACTCGCGCAGATCATCCACGTCCTTCTTGTAGGCGACGCCGAGCACCAAGACTTTTGATCCCTTGAGCGGCTTGCCGTGTTCGTTGAGGGCGGCGATGGTCTGGTCGAGGACGAAGTAAGGCATGTTGCTGTTGACCTCGCCCGCGAGTTCGATGAAGCGCGTGTGGAAGTCGAACTGCTTCGCCTTCCATGAAAGATAAAACGGATCGATGGGAATGCAGTGGCCACCCAGGCCCGGTCCAGGATAAAAAGCCTGAAAGCCGAAGGGTTTGGTTTTGGCGGCGTGGATCACTTCGAAAAGATCGATGTCCATGCGCAGGCAGAGCTGCTTAAGTTCGTTGACCAGCGCGATGTTGACGCAGCGGTAGATGTTTTCGAGCAGCTTGGTCATTTCCGCCGCGGCGGCAGAGGAGACGGGGACGGTCTGGTTGAAAATAGTGCCGTAAACAGCGGAGGCAAGATCCAGCGCGACGGGGCCGCAGCCTCCGATCACCTTGGGGATGTCGCGGCGCGCCACCGTCTCATTGCCGGGGTCCTCGCGCTCGGGCGAAAAGGCGACGTAAAAACCCGACGTGTCCGCATCGCGCGAGGCACGCAGGCCGGAGGCGTTTCCTTGTTCGAGGAGCGGGACGACGATTTCCTCGGTTGTGCCGGGGTAGGTTGTGCTTTCGAGAACAATTAGCTGGCCCTGCCGGATGTGCGGGGCCATGGCGCGTAGAGTGCCGGTGATGTAGCTGAGATCAGGCTCGTGGTGTTCGTTAAGCGGCGTGGGCACACAGATGATGACCACATCCACTTGGGCGATTTGGCTGTAATCGGAGGTGGCGCGGAAGCCGCTTCGCTGGGCCGCCTGAACTTCTTCGCCGGGAATGCGGACGATATAGGAGCCACCCGCATTCAGCGCGTCGACTTTTTGGCGGTCCACGTCGAATCCAGTTACCGAGAATCGCTGTTCGCTGAAGAGGAGGGCGAGCGGGAGCCCGACATATCCCATGCCGATGATTCCGATGCGGGCCTGCCGGCCCGCGATCTTCGTCTTAAGTCCGGCTGATATCAGCGGGATACTGTCTGCGGATTGCATCGTAAACGACGATTTTAGCATTGAGGCGGTCTTCTTCAGGAGGCGCACGGCGCAGCACAACCTTCTCCGCGCGGCTACATTCTCATAGGAAAAGGGGGAACACCATGCCGGATTTTGTTACGGAAATGAAGAAAGAATTCACGATGGGCGAGAAGGAAGAGAACATTCGCTACGCCATTGGCTCAGCAGCGGCGGCAGCCGCGATTTTTGCTCCGCTGAGCTATCCTTGGAAAGCCGTCCTCGCGGCGGTCGCAGCCGAAACCATACTCACGGGAATCTATGGGGTTTCTCCCATCAGACAGCTAACAAAAGCAGCATAATATCCAGCCTGTCAGAATGCGCGCATGAGGTCCGCCCCGTCGGGCCTCATGCCTTTTTTGCACCGTCCTCACTCAGCAAGCTCAAGCGGGGCACCCGTCGGTAAATCCTTGAAAACTGCGTCGCAGCAATCCGGCCACTGGATTTTCAGCGTCTTAGCCGAGAGAGGTGACCTTTCACAATGTACGAGGAAAACGAACCTTTGCTGATTCAGTTGGACCCTCGCGGCCAGAATCTTCACATCAGCGGAGGGAGGACCGTTCTGGTCTCGGCGCGCGATGGCTCCATTGATGGCGACGGGCTTCAGGGGCTCTGGACGCTGAATACGCGGCTGCTCTCGCGCTATCGCTGCGAAGTCGGCCTTCGCAAGCCGACGTTGAGCGTACTCTCGACTTTGGAACAGAACCGTTCCATCGGCTATTTCATTTTTGCGCCAACCGAGTGCCGGAGGCAGAAGGTTCCGGGATGCGACCCCGCCCAGAATTCTGTAGAAATCAAAATTGATCGCGCAGTTGGTGACGGGCTTCTGGAACACGTCACGCTGACGAACCACACGCTGCTGGAAACGTCATTTGTGCTGAGTCTCAGGATCAGCGCGGATTTTGCGGACATTATTGAGGCGTCGGAGCCGCGCAGGCAAAGGGGCAGAATCACGAAGAAGTGGCGGGCGGGAAACGAGGGCTGCACGCTGGCTTTCGACTACCGGGTCACACACGGCTACAAACATCAGGGCGAGTCGGGCAAAGCGAGCATTCATCGCGGTGTCCGGCTACTGGTCAAAAACGACCAGCAACCGCCTAGGTATAGCGGGATGCGGTTACGCTTTCAGATCGGACTGAAGCCCCGGCAGCAGTGGCACGCCACTCTCGTCTGGACGGCGCAGGTGGAGGGCCACGACCTGCCGCTGCCCGATGATTCGGAAAGAGTGCGGAAGCACGATTTATTTCTGGCGGATTGCGCGCGACATGAAGCGCCGGAGGTGCGGTCGCTCGCGCCATTGGTGATCCGCACGGCGCGGCAGGCCACGGCTGACCTGGCGGCGCTGCGTCTGTACGACCTGGACAGCGAAGGCGAGTTCGGGGAGCGCTGGATCCCGGCGGCTGGGATTCCCACGTATATGGGCCTGTTCTCGCGCGATACCTTGTTCGCCTCGCGGCAAGCCGCAACGCTGAGCACAGATATGCTGCGAGGCACGCTGGCAGAACTGGCGGGACAACTCGGCACACGTACCAGCGATTGGCGCGACGAACAACCGGGGCGAGTGATTCACGAAATCCATTCCGGCCCGCTGTCGCAGCTTAACTACACGCCGCACGGGAGGTATTTCGGCGGAGAAACCGGCTCCCTTTTCTATGGCGCAGCGGTGGCCGATCTGTGGCACTGGACGGGAAACAAAGAGGCCGTAAAGCCTTTCATTGAACCGGCGCTGCGCGCGCTCGAGTGGGCGGACAAGTACAGCCTGGACCAGAGCGGATTCTACAAGTACCAGACCCGCTCGGAGCAGGGTGAAAAGAACCAGGGCTGGAAAGATTCGGATGACGCAATTGTCTATCCGGACGGGTCGCAGGTGGAGGATCCGCTGGGGACCTGCGAAATGCAGGGCTGCGCGTATGCCTCGAAGCTCGCGCTGGCCGGAGTGCTGTGGGCAATGGACGACCGGAAGACCTCGCGGAGGCTGGTAAAGGAGGCGCGGGAGCTGAAGAAGCGGTTCAATGAGTTTTTCTGGATGCCGGAGGACGAGTTCATCGCCATGGGGATCGACAAGAACAACAAACAAATTGAGTCGGTCGCTTCGAACGCAGGTCATTGCCTGCAATACGGGATCGTCGATGATCGCTACAAGAAGGCGGTAGGACGACGATTGATGGCTGATGATCTGTTTTCCGGATGGGGCATTCGCACGCTCTCGTCTAAGCATCCTTCGTTCAATCCGTTCTCCTACCATTGCGGGTCGGTGTGGCCGGTGGAGAACGGCGAGATGGTGGCCGCGCTGGCAAAATGCGGGCTGGTGGAGGAGATGCACCGGCTGGCGAAGGGCTTTTTTGAGGCGGCTGCGCTGTTTCGTTATTTCCGGTTGCCGGAGGTCTTCTCCGGCCATCAGCGCGATGAGGCACATCCTTTTCCGGCGCTGTATCCCAAGACGAATTCGCCGCAGGCGTGGTCGGCCTCGGCGGTATTTCTGACGTTGCAGGCGATGCTTGGGATTCAGCCGTATGCTCCAGAGGAGCTGCTGCTGCTTGATCCGCACCTGCCGGAGTGGCTGCCGGAACTCACGCTGCGTGGGCTGCGTGTGGGCAAGTCGCGGGTGTCGATCCGGTTCAGGCGTGAAGATTCGGGCGTGACGGAATTCGAGTCTGTCGAGAGCGAGGGGCCGCTGCGGGTGCTGCGCCATAAAGACCCGTGGTCAATGGTGACTGGACCGGCGGAGAAAATCCAGGACAAGATGTCGGCCCTGAAGCGGACGGCATAGATCAGGACAGGGCCGGGGACTTTGGGTTTCCGGTCATTTCCCTGACCTGCCAGAGGGCCGCGTCGAGAGAAGTGACCACGGCGTTAGGTCGGGCGTTCCCAAAGCGGGCGCGGAGGTTCTCCTTGTCGCCGTCACCTCCCCAAAAGCCGATGAAGATGGGGTTGCGGGGCAGATTATCGCGGAGCGACTGCGCCAGCTTGCGCGCTTGGGCAAAGGCGAAGGGCGGCACGGCGGAGACGCAGAGGATGGTTTCAGCATCTTTCGCGAGGCGGGAGAGGATTTCCGGCGTGAGAGAGCTGGTGGATAGCAGCATGGTCCCGTAGCCGCATTGGTCGAGCAGTTGGGCGAGCATGGTGGCGGCAAGTTCATCGACCTCGTCCTCGGCGGGGATACAGATAACTGGCCGGGGACGGGGGGCAGTTGATTCGGGTTCTTCGGGCCCCTCAGCGGGGGCACACTCGTAATCGGTGAGTTCGGCAATGAGTTCGGCGACGCTTTTATAGAGCCATGAGCCACGCACGCCATCGAGGGCGCCCTTGTGGTGGTCCTGCTCGCTAAGGACAAGAGCAGGCAGGACGACATGGTCGTAGAGCTCCAGCAAGGTGTGCTTTTCGAGGAAGCTGGTGGCGATTTGATGGGCCTCGGGCTGGTCCATGGCGAGAAGGCGCTCGTAGAAGTGGGCCTCGGGGGAAAGCTCCGCTTCCTCGCCCAGCAGAATGTCCAGGAAGGAGAGTTGCGGGACGTAGCGGCCCATAACAATAAGGCAGACGGTGAGCGGCGTGGAGACGATGAGGCCAGGCCATCCCCAGAGTAGCGTCCAGACGACGGCCATGACGATGAGAGCGAAGGCGGAGACGCCGGTGCCTTTGCCGTAAATGTGAGGCTCGATGAAGTTGGCGACGGAGAATTCGAGTCCGGTGAAGAGCAGCAGCACCCAGATCGCGTGCCACCAGCCCGGGAAAACAGCGAGGGTAAAGACGATGGTAGAGAGGCCGGCGGCCATAGTCCCGGCGTAGGGGACCATGCGGAGGATGCCCATGAGCACTCCCCATAGGGTAGCGTTGGGAACGCCGAGCAGATAGAGGCTGACTCCAAAGATGACGCCATAGGTGGCATTGAGCACGACGTTGAGAACTAGATAGCGGCTAACGCGCCCGGCGGCCTCGTTCATGGCCTTGGTCATGACGGTGATGCGTCCGCGGCCGGCGAGGAGCAGCAGGCGGTGTCGGAGGTTCTCGTGCTTCACCAGCATGTAAAAGGTGAAGACGAGGACCATGATGAGCATTCCGATAGGTTCAAGGAGTGGACGCGCGTACAGGTCCAGATATTGGCCGGTGGTCGGCTGCTGTGGAACCACGCGGACCGGCACCGGCTGATTGGCCTGCTCCAGCCGCTGGCGCTCGCGCTCGCGGCGAGTGCGCGGCGGCGGTGGCGCGGGCTGCTTAGGATTCGTCGCGTTCGATATATCTGACCCGATTTCGTGAATGCTCTTATAGGCGCGGCCAAGTGGGCCGTTGGTGGGAGCGTGGATCGACGTGATCTTTTCCTGGATGTTGAGGCGGTAATTGGGGAGGTCGTTGATGACGGTGATGACCTGGCGGGCGACGATCCAGCCGACACCGCCGGCGAGCGCGAATGACATGAGAACGACGAGAATGACCGAGGGAATGCGGCCGATGCGCAGGCGCTCGAACTGTGAGACGGCGGGCGACAGCAGGAAATTGAGGGCCAGGGCAATGGCGAGCGGAAGCAGAACGATCCGCGCAAAGTAGAGGGCCACCAACACAAAGGCGATCAGAAGCAGCGGCTCGATGTACCGGGAGCCGCCGGTGGACGCTGCCGCGGGCCGTGATTGGACCGGCTGCGTTGCGGGCGTCGGCGATGGATCGTTCGGGAGTGGCACTGGATTATAGATGCTTCGGCGAGTGTTTCGGGTGTGGTGAACCCATATTAGAGCGGATTCAGGATTGGTGCAGCCGCTGAGGGGAACCACCGGGATGGGGATTGCGTATCCTATTGCAGACGAGGGCCCGGATGGCCCGCTCAAAGAGGATTTATGATAGCCGCGCTGCCACCTTCTGCTTCCGCGTGGACCGACGAGCAGAGGGCCATGTATTACGCCCAGATGTCGGCGTACCAGAAGGATGAGGTTGTTGGCGTGCTGCTGGCGCTGTTTCTGGGAACGTTTGGCGCGCACCACTTCTATATGCGACAGACGGCGTTGGGCGTTCTGTACTGCGTCTTTTTCTGGACGGGGATTCCGACCGTAGTGAGTTTTATTGAGTGCTTTTTTATGCCGGGGCGCGTGCGGCAGTACAACCTGGGGCTGGCGGCATATTTTGCCGCGAATCTGGGTGGGGTCCCGGCTCGGGTGCAGGTCGTGAACGCTCTGCCCGCGACAGCGGCGGTGAGTACCTGTTCCCGCTGCGGCGCAATGCTGCTGGCTGGATCCAAGTACTGTGGGCAGTGCGGGGCGAAAACCTAGCGGTCCAGCCTTTAGCGATCAGCGGTCAGATTCCCAACCTTGCCGTGCGGTATGCGCTCTCCAGTATGGCCACCCAAGATTGATTGATGGGGCACCCAGAACCGTGGGACATGAGATTAATTCTTGTCTTTGTCATCACCGTGATGGAAGTAGTCGAGGCCGAAATGGATGTTGTCGCGGGTCCCGGTGATTTCAATGGGGACCTCGGTGCCTGCTCCGCTTTTTGAAAAGAATGGATCGACGGGCTTCAGCAGCAGCGACTTCCATCCCGTGACCATCTGGGAGAGCTTGGCCTTGAGCCGCGCAGTGCCGCGGAAGTCAATCTGATTGCCATCGAGAGTGTAGACACCGTTCAGCGATATGTTTGCGCCGGGGACGATGAAGTGCAGGCCGGCGATTGCAAGGCGGCTATCACCGAGGACGAAGTTGCCCCTGAGGTCGGAGGCGATGTTGGCGTTGATGGTGTGCTCGGAGTCCTCCTTGGCTTTTTCAGGCTCGCCCTGACCGCGCAGGCTCAACCCGTCAATTTTGTCCTGAGTTTTGGGATCGGCGAATCGCGCTCCGGAAATGTGGAAACCACCCTTAAGACGCAGCTTTTGGGTTACGGAATCCGGGCCGGGAGGCAGATCGAATTTGGTGTGAAGAGTGATGCCTCCGGTCATGACAGGCGGCTCGGTCTTGACGGCAAGAGCAAGCATATCTTCCAGGCGACCCGAGGGGATGGTGACGTCGAGCGTGATGTGGTGTCCTTGACCGGGGACGGAAACCACGTCTCCACGGGCAATAATGCGGGAGTGCAGCAGGGTGGCGTCGACAGGATCGAGACGGGTGTCGCCATTGGTGCCGTCCACGATGGCGTGAAACTTGGTGTGGAGCGGCATGGGGTGGTCGGCGGTGTCGAGCGAGAAGTTGGGCGTGTCGGTTTCGCCATCGACGTTAATGTTGTTGAGGGTGCCCTCATAGCGGCCCACGGAAGAGAGCATTCCGCCGATTCCCTTGATGGAGTTGAGATCGGCGCGAGTGAATTTGTAGGTCCCGCTGACGGGGGTGTTGCCGGGGTCGTGCTCATTGAATGGGCCGAAGAAACCACGCGAATCGATGTTGCCGATGGGCCTGGGATTGACCAGGATGGCGTGAAAGCGCATGGGGTGTCCGTCGCCCACGGCGCGCAGCTCGACCTGGCCGATTTGAAACGTGAGCGGGACCTTGCCGGGCTTGTTGGTGCCGAGTACGAGCGAGGCGCGGTCGATTTCAAGCCGGTCAACGATGATCTGGATTTGGCCGCCGCTGGATGGGCTTCCGCCGCCAGGGTTGGGGCTGGGAATATTGGCTCTCTGCTGTTTGGGCGGCACGTGGATGTCGAGTCCGTGAATGCGGACGAGATGGATGTGCATGGGTAGGTGCAGTAGATCGTGCCAAGTGGTGCGGAAGGCGAATTTATCGACGGAGATGAGTGGCTGGTTCATCTGAAGCTGGTTGGGATAGAGCTTGAGGCCGGCGCCTGTGACCTCGAATCCCTGGAGAACGGAGACGTTGAAGGTGGCCAGCTCGACCCGGCTGTCGTAGCGCGTCGACAGGGTCCGGATGACGCGCTGCTTGAGAATGGGCTCAGCACGGTGGAAATAGATGGCGAAGGTGATGAAGATTCCGATGCAGAAAAGAGCTGCGAAAATGCTGACCCAGGTGATGATGTGTACCCATCGTGGGCGGCGTGGTTTGGCGGGAGCGTGAAGGTCGGAATCGGTCAGGTGCGCCATTCACTTCCCTGCTTTCGGCGAGCGGCGTAACGGCTGGCCGCTCCCGCTGGTTAGAAGCGGAAAAGTGGGGTTTGCGTTGGACGGGCTTCCGACCCATCGCGCAGAAGACGCGCGATGAATGGGGCACCCGGATATCTAGTCATGAATGAGCGTCCCGCTAAAATAGAACCATGCTGCAACTTGCGGGGGCTGGCAAACGATTTGGCCCCAAACTCCTTTTTGAAAATGTGGATTGGCTGATTACTCCGGACGAGCGCACCGCTCTGGTGGGGGCGAACGGCACGGGCAAGACGAGTCTGCTGCGGGTGTTGGCCGGGCTGGACGGGCTGGACTATGGCGAGGCGCTGCGCACGCGCGGCATGACGATTGGCTATTTGCCGCAGTACGGACTGGCGCTGGAGGGGCGAACGGTTTTTGAAGAGTGCCTCTCGGTTTTTGACGAGCTGCTGGCACTGGAAAAAGAGATGGAAACGCTAGGGGGCGCGCTGTCGGAGCTTGATCCGGAAAGCGCGGAGTATGCGGCGGCGGCGGACCGCTTCTCGTACATAGACCAGCGATTTCGCGCGCATGACGGCTATGCGCTGGACGCGCAGGTGGGCGGGGTGCTGACAGGACTGGGCTTTTCCAAAGAAGACTGGGAGCGGCGGACGGAGGAGTTTTCCGGCGGGTGGCAGATGCGAATTGCGCTGGGAAAGCTGCTCCTGCAAAAACCGAATCTGCTGCTGCTGGACGAGCCGACGAATCACCTGGACATTGAGGCGCGGAACTGGTTTGAGGAGTATCTGCGGACCTATCCGCATGGATATATTTTGACGTCGCACGACCGGTATTTTCTGGACGTGACGGTGGACAAGGTCGTGGAGATTTGGAACAAGCGGCTGCACGTTTACCACGGCAATTACGAGAAGCATTTGCAGCAGAAGACGGAGCGGCGGGGCCAGCTTGAGGCGGCGTACAAGAACCAGAAAGACCAGATTGAGCGGCTGGAGGCGTTCATCAATCGGTTTCGCTACCAGGCGACGAAGGCCAAGCAGGTGCAGAGCCGCATCAAGGAACTGGAAAAGATTGAGCGTATCGAGATTCCGGAGGAAGAGGCGGAGATTCACTTCACGTTTCCGCAGCCTCCAGCGTCGGGGCGCACGGTGGTGGAGGTTGCGGGCCTATCGAAGAGCTACGGGCCGAAGCTGGTGTTGGAGAACGTGAGCTTCACAATTGAGCGCGTCGACCGCATTGCGCTGGTGGGGCTGAATGGCGCGGGCAAATCAACACTGGTGCGGCTGCTCTCCGGGCAGGACACGCCGACAAGCGGGGTGCTGAAGCTGGGGCACAACGTGCTGGCGGAGTACTTTGCGCAGGACCAATACAAGGTGCTGGACCCGCAGGCGCGGATGCTGGATGACATCGGAAGGACAGCTCCCAAGGTTGCGGAAACGGAGTTGCGGAGCCTGCTGGGGTGCTTTCTGTTCTCCGGCGACGATGTGTACAAGCCGCTGGGTGTGCTTTCCGGCGGCGAGCGCAACCGCTACGCGCTGGCGCGAATTCTGGTGAGTCCGGCAAATTTTTTACTTCTGGATGAACCGACGAACCATCTCGACCTGCGGGCGAAGGACGTGCTGTTGGAGGCTATCAAAAACTTCAGCGGGACGGTGATTTTTGTTTCGCACGACCGTTACTTTCTGGACCGGCTGCCGACGCGGGTGTTCGAGGTGGAGGGCGGCAAGGTCCACGTTTATCCCGGCAACTACGAGGACTACTTGTGGCGGAAAGAAGGTGGCGCGGCGGAGTTGGCCGCGGCTACGGCGGCGGCTTCTGTGCCTGAGCCGGTTGCGGTGGCGGTGGCTACGGATTCGGGTGCGGAGCAAGCAGCGGCGGCGGAGTCGAACGGCAGAGGAAAGCGCGTGAATCCGATCAAGCTGAAGCAGATGCAGGAGCGGCTGCGGTTTGTAGAGGAAGAGATTCCTCGCGTAGAGGCGCTGATTGGCAGCGCGGAGGACTCACTGGGCGTATACGTGAGCGCGGAGGAGACGGCGCGGGTTTCCGCAGAACTCGATGAACTACGGGAGCGGCACTCGGCACTTACGGCGGAATGGGAAGAGTTGATGGAGCAGGTCAGCTAAGGGCACTCGTCTCCCGACCAAAGCCTGGGACGCCCACATCTGTTATTGCAGGCCGGCCCACTGCAGCGTATGCTGGTTTCGATTTCCGGGCCCTGAGTGGAGGCACATGTGCTGCGGCGGTGTCCTGTTTCGGGTATCTGCATTTCCGTCTTCCTGGCAATTGCGAGCGTCGGAGCTTTTGCGCAGAGAGCGGGAATCTTTGTCACGCCGGTTCCGAATGCCCCGTTCCGAGGCGTGGTTGAGGTGCAGCGGTCAATTGTGCAGAAAAACGGCACGGTAATCAACCTCAAAACCATGCGGATTATTGCGCGGGACAGCGCGGGGCGCATCTACACGGAAACACGAGAACTGGTTCCGGCCTCGTCCAGCACGGCGCCTCTGCTGCTGCGCGTTCTTATTTATGATCCGCAGACGCGGGTCTCGACGACACTGTTTCCGAAGCGTCAGATATACCGCTCCTTCGTGATGAATCGTCCTCCGTCGACCGACCCGCCGGGACAGTTGGATGCCACGGCGGCGGGCGCAAACCTGCCACCGAGCCAATTCACAAAGCAAGAAGACCTGGGCACGCGGGAAGTAGACGGACTGCAGGTGCATGGGGTGCGGGAGACGCAGACGCTTCCGGCAAGCGGCGAGGGGCAGCCAGTGGTGGTTACGGATGAGTACTGGTACTCGGATTATCTGCACCTCAATGTGGTGGTGAGGCACAGTGATCCGCGCACGGGCAGCGTGACGACAGCCCTTACACGAGTTTCACAAGAGGAGCCGGACCCTTCGCTGTTTGCGATTCCGAATGGGTACAAGCCTCTATCGATGATGGCCGCGAAGCGCCCGAAGTAGGGATGGCGGAAGCCCGCGCTTGCGGCGTTCCCCTCCGCCTCGCGGTTGCATCTCGTTTTTCACCATTTATGATGCCCGTGGGAGTTCCTTAATGAAATTCATGCCTCGTGGTATCGGCGTCAGCGCCCTTGCTGTTCTGTTTGTCGTCACTTCCCTTTCCGCTTCGGCGCAGACGAAGGCTTCACACACACATAAAGCACGGGCGTGGTGGGACAACGCCGTGATCTATGAGATTTATCCACGCAGCTTTCAGGATTCGAATGGCGATGGCGTGGGCGACCTGAACGGCATTATGTCTCGGCTGGACTACCTTAGGGTGCTGGGCGTGGACGCGATCTGGCTGACTCCGATCTACCCCTCGCCGCAGGTGGATTTTGGGTATGACATTTCCGACTACCGCGCCATTGATCCGCAATACGGGACGCTAGCGGATTTTGACCGGCTGCAACAGCAGGCGAAGCAGCGCAAGATTGGCGTGATTATGGATCTCGTGCTGAATCACACGTCGGACAAGCACCGGTGGTTTATTGAGTCAGCGAGCTCGCGGACGAATCCCAAGGCGAACTGGTATGTGTGGAATGACGGCAAGATGGTGAATGGCAAGCGGGAGCCGCCGAACAACTGGATTTCGCTGTTTGGAGGGTCGGCGTGGCAGTGGGACCCGGCGCGCAAACAGTATTACTACCACGAGTTTTATGTGCAGCAACCGGACCTGAACTGGCGGAATCCACAGGTGCGGAAAGCCATGTATGACGTGGAGCGGTACTGGATTCATCGCGGTGCGGCGGGTTTCCGGCTGGACGCGATTACATCGCTGTTTGAGGACCCGTCGCTGGCGAACGAGCCTTACGTGCGGGATGAGAACGGAAAAATCGAGATCAACGCTTACGGCGACAAGGAGGTGGACCGGAGCAAGACGGACAATCTTCCCGAAGTAAATGGAGTGCTGAAGCAACTTCGGCAGGCAGCCGATTCGACCAGCGACCCGAAATGGGGCCAGAAAGTGGTGCTGATTGGCGAGACATATGTGGGCTCGATTGCCGATCTGCGGAAGCTGTATGGGCCGCATAACGACGAGCTGAATCTGCCGATGGACACGCAGGTGGGCTTCATCAACAAGCTGGACGCGGCGGTGTTCCGCAAAAAGATAACCGAGGCGGAGACGGATCTGAACGGGAACGAGCCGCTGTTTGTCTTCGACAACCACGACAATCCGCGCTGGGACCGCTATAGCGATGGAACGCATATGAAGGAGATTGGCCGGATGCTGGCGGCGATCCTGTTCGCCTCTCGCGATACGGCGATGATGTATTACGGCGACGAGATCGGGATGCAGACGACTCCGCCGACGCGGAAGCAGGATGTGCGGGACCCGATTGGGATCAGAGGCTGGCCGAAGGAAAAGGGCCGCGACGGCGAGCGGACGCCGATGCAGTGGAATTCGGGCCCGAACGCGGGCTTTTCCAAGCCAGGAGTAAAGACGTGGCTGCCGATTCCGAACAACTTCATCACCGTGAATGTGAAGGACGAGGTCCGCGACCCCGACTCGATGCTGAACTGGTACAAGCAAATGATCGCGCTGCGGAAGTCGAATCCGGCGTTTCGCGGGCGCGAGATGATGCTGAACACGAACAACAATCAGGTGCTGTCGTGGCTGAGGCAGGCAAAGGGAGAGCCAGCGGTAGTGGTGGCGTGCAATTTTACGGCGCAGCCGCAGACGATTGGTTTCAACCTTTCGGCGTATGGGCTTCACAGCACGCGGGTCAAGACTCTGCTGAAATCGCCGGGGACGGATGATCCGGCATCGCTTAAGCAGGTGAAGCTACAGGCGTTCGGGGTATACATCGGGCAGGTGGAGTGAAAATATGGCTCAGGATTAGGGGGCAGTGGTCGGAAAAGTGCTGCCTTTCAATTGCAGACGGTAACGAACAGCCATCCTATATAGCTGTTGCTGAACGCATCGGAAGGAAGTTTGCCGTAATGAGCATTTCACGGCACAGGCATTCGCTTGATGAAGATTCCATGGCACAGGCGGTGGAGAGAATTCGCAAGGGACCTCTGGCGTGAAATTCAGGACAACAACGTGCTCGACGGCGCGGCTGTTCTGGCGTTCTTCTTTGTGCTGTCGGTTTTCCCAGCGCTGATCTTCGTCCTTTCCGTACTCCCTTCCCTCTCGATCCCCCACCTGCAGCAGGCCATTCTGGATCTTCTCCACCAGGTTCTGCCGCCGCAGTCCGCGAACTTTTTTGAGGTGACGATACGGTACGTCGGGTCCAGAGGAGGCAACGGGCTGCTAACGTTTGGACTTGTTTTTGCGCTGTGGTCGGGCTCGGCCGGCTTTTACGCGATCATTGAACAGCTCAACGTAATTAGCCACGTCACGGAGCAGAGGCCCTTCTGGAAGGCGCGAGGACTCGCGATTCTTCTGCTGTTGTTCTTTGCTCTGCTGATGATTGTCGCCCTATCGCTGGCGATATTCGGAGGCGGGATTCAGTCGTGGGTGGCGTCGATCATCGGCTGGAGCCAGCCGTTACGAGTCTTCTTTGCGACTCTCCGTTGGATCATTCTTGCTGTGGCCTTGCTGCTGGGCCTTGCCGTAACGTACCGGTTCGGGCCCAGTGTAAAGGGTGAGTTCCGGTTCCTGTCGCCCGGCAGCGCGACTGCCGCCATTTTGATAGCGCTTGTCTCGATGGGATTTCGATTCTATGTATCGAGGTTCGGCAGTTACGACGCCACCTACGGCAGCCTCGCCGCCATCATTGTGCTGATGCTGTGGACTTATATGGCTGGAATTGCGCTTCTGGTGGGCTGGGAAATTAACAAAATCTGGCCTCCGCGCGAATCCAGGTCATTCAAATGAATTGCGGGCCGCGTCACTCACATTCCGCATTGCCGCTAATGCGTGCAGAAGGTTGATGAGTGCATTGTCGATTTTCTATTCGCTAAATACATGGGAGAAATTCTCTCGAAGCCTGGGTAATTCTTACCGCGATTGGTATGGAATTCCAGCATTAATACGATTTTACGGTTAGGGTAACGGGAACCGAGTGCGTAAGAGCCGCGCCACTTCCCGTCGTAGTCGCCGTCACTGCAACCTGATATACGCCGGGTGGGGTACCGCCAGTGTCAGTGGGAGATCCGCATCCGGCCAGCATCCCAGCGGCCGCAAGCAAAACGTTGGCAGTCAGAAATACAGCCAGCATCTTCGCCAGCAAGCCTCGCCGACGACGCCGAAAACCGAGCAAGATGACAAACGCCAGCACACCAGGTATCCGCGCGATCCCAGTCGCTGCGCTGGCGTGAATCGCATGCGGAGACGTAGTCTGAATCACGAGCGTGGCCTCTCCCTGCCCGTTCGTCAGGGAATCTGGACTGAACTGGCAAGATGTCTCCGCAGGAAGTCCCGTACAGCTCAGTGCAAGCTGTTCACTGAAGCCCCGCAAGCTAGTCACATACACTTTCGTCTTAGCTTTATCTCCTGGATAGACAGAAACCGATCCCGGCTTCACGTTAATCGTAAAATCTCCCGTGACTGGAGGAGCCTGGATGACGACCGGAACCGGGTTGCAATTGCTCACAGAGTAGATGGAGCTTCCGCTATACGTGCAGGTGAGGTTGTAGCTTCCGTCGGGAAGGGAGGCGGGAGTCAGGTTTGCAATTCCGCCCACGAGTGTGGCGGTGCCGATGGCAGAAGCGCCGTTGTAGAAAGTGACAACGCCAGTGGGAGTGCTGGGACCGGGCAGCGTGGCGGGGGAGACGGTCGCAGAGAGCGCGACCCGGGAACCGTAGGTAGAAACCGCCGGAGTGACGGTCAAGACAGAGGTTGTCGGAAGGGCGTTGACGACTTCGGAGCAGGTTGCCGAACTCGCGGCAAAGAGTCCGGTCGGCGTGTAGGTCGCTACAATGGTGTGCGTCCCAGCGACCGAGCCGGTGTAGGTGAAGCTGGTTGTGCCATTGAGAAGACCTTCTGTTGCAACGGTGGCTCCGTTGTCGGTGAACGTGATGGAACCCGTGGGCGTGCCATTGGCAGACATAACCGTGGCCGCAAACACGCTGGTTTTGTATGCGTCGATCGGGTTCGGCAGGCATGAAAGCGTGGTGGTGGTCGCGTACCCGTTGATCACCTGAGTCAGCGAAGCCGTGCTCGCATTAAAGCTGCCTGTAGGTTCGTAGCTGGCAGTGATGTTGTGACTGCCGATTGCAAGCGAACTCGTGCTGAAGCTGGATGATCCAGTACTAGAAACCGTTTGCGTCGAGAGAGGAGTGGTCCCATCCAGGAACTGAATGCTGCCTGTGGGTATCCCTGAGTCTGTGGTCAGTTGAGCCGTAAAAGTGACGCTCTGTCCAAACGCAGCAGGATTGAGAGAGCTGGTCAACGTCTCTAAGGTACCGCAATTGCTGGATGCGCCTGGGTATTCGTAAGCCCCCATATCGATAACGCAACCCTTGCCGGTAGCATCCTGCACGCGGGGATTACCGGCGAGGTCACTCGTCAAGTCGATCCCGTAGGGCGTCAGCATAGCGAGTGCCTGGTTGTTCCCGGTGTCTATGGCGGGAGAGCCTGATTGAAGTTGGAAGTCGTTATTCGCAGGGTTAACGAAGACCGGATCGACAGAGATGTTTCCGGCCGCGCCTGCGCCATTGGCGCAAGAGGAATCGTAAGCTGGACCGGATGGGTTGAAGACATCGTTATTCTCCACGAGCATGGGGCCAGGCGAGAGATATGCGTATAGACCATTGCAGATGAGAAGCGGGTTTGAACCTGTGCCGTAGAGGATGTTGTTGACAAAGGAAAACTTGCTGACGTCTCCATCGATCAAGACTTGCGATGCTGTTTGGTTGAATGCCCTTGATGACGTCGTGTTATTCGCAAAGGTGTTGTTGGCAATTACTCCATAAAATGGCGGTGCCCCGTCGGGGATGGCCAGGTAAAGACCTCCCGTGCCATCATACCCAGTGATGCTGCCGGAAATAGAATTGCCGTAGACAAGATTCTGGCTAAAGATAATACTTTCGGAGTTGTACATCTGAACCGCACCCTGCGAGGAGACATTGTTCCGGATGGTGTTGCTAACGATGACGTTTCCATTGGACACCCAAATCAAAATGGCGGCGGCATCGTCTCCGTTAGTCGTGTTGCTTTCGATCGTGTTTCCGAAGACCGAATTGAATAGTGCGGTGCCGGATTGATTGCCTTCTAGGGCGAGCGCGACCCCGTCCCAACAATAAGCGTTTGTGGCTAAAGAGGTCGCACTGATAGTGTTTCCTTGAATCAAGGCGGCGCCCCAATAGACTTCGATCCCATTGCATTGGTTGTAAGTGATGATGTTGTTCAGAATGGTGGGAGACGCTTCTGATATATATATCCCTCCGCCAGCCGACGAGTTAAAGGTGTTAGGCCCCCCATTTCGGATGGTGAAGTTTGAAAGAATGCTGGTTCGACTCTCGTTGCTCTGAAAGGCCACAACTGCAAATCCAGGGGCTGCTCCTCCATCGATGATGGTGCTGGCCGCGCCACCGGAACTGGTGACCGTGATGGCTTTGCCATTGAAGTTAATGTTTTCGTTGTAAGTGCCAGGATCAACGAGGACCGTGTCACCATCCTTGGCTGCATCGATGCCGGACTGGATGGTGGTGTAGGCCTGGCCGGGGCCGACGTGTATCGTTGTCTGTGCCAAGGTTGCGGTGGCGACCAGAGATAGTTCGCAGAAAAGAGCGAAGCGCAGCGTGCGAAGTAGCTTCGAGAGCATTTCGGGGCCTTGGTTGTTTTGGCCGAAGTATAAATCGCGTACTGCGGAAATCGGTACAAAAAATGCGGATTTTATCGTGAACTCTTCTGGGTGGAGGACAAATCGCTGACGCACTCATTATGCTTGGCCGCTATTTCGAGCACGACATGGCCGTCCAGCCTAGCCTCAAATCGTAGTCCAACTTGGCTTGAGAGTGAGATTTCTGGGCTACTCAGCGGGCACTTTCGGCCAGCCCTAAGCGCCTGTCTCCCTCGCTCGCTTGCTCACCGCGATAGGCGGGCCTATACTCCATTGGTTTGGCCGGAATGCGGCCAGGGCCGGAATGCGGCCAGGGCTGAATGCGGTCAGGGCTGGAATGCGGCTACGGCCGAAAGTCCGGCGCATCCAAGAGGGGTGGGGTGATTATGGCGTCCGTCACACTTGAGCACGAGATCAATCCATGGGAAGCGCAAGCGGCGCGCTTTGATTTTGCCGCGCGCAAACTGAATCTGGACGAGGGGTTGTGGAAGGTGCTGCGGTATCCTTCGCGCGAGATCATCGTCCATTTTCCGGTGTCGATGGATGACGGGCGGATCGAGGTTTTCACGGGTTTCCGGGTGCAACACTCGCAGGCGCGCGGGCCGGGCAAAGGAGGCATCCGGTATACGCCGGACGTGAACCTGGACGAGGTGCGCGCGCTGGCCAGTTGGATGACCTGGAAGTGCGCGGTGGTGAACATTCCGTTTGGTGGGGCCAAGGGCGGGGTGATCTGCGACCCGAAGAAGATGTCGATGGGCGAGCTGGAGCGGATGACGCGCCGCTACACGGCGGAGATTATTGAATTTCTCGGGCCGGAGAAGGACGTGCCCGCGCCGGATGTGAACACGAATGAGCAGGTGATGGCGTGGATCATGGACACGTATTCGATGCACATGCGCCAGACGGTGACGAGCGTGGTGACGGGCAAGCCGATTAACATTGGTGGATCGCGCGGGCGGCGGGAGGCGACGGGGCGCGGCGTAAGCGTGATCTGTGACCAGGCGCTCAAGTATTTGCGGATCCAGCGCGATGGGTGCCGTGTGATTGTGCAGGGGTTTGGGAATGTCGGCTCGAACGCGGCACATCTCTTGCAGGAGAAGGGCTACAGAATTATCGGGGTGGTGGAGTATGACGGCGCGCTTTACAACCCGAACGGCATCGACGTGGGCGCGTTGATGGAGTATCGGCAGAGGAATGGCTCGGTGCTGGGCTTCAAGGAGGCCGAAGCCGCCGATTCCGATGAGATCTTTACCTCGGAGTGCGAAATTCTGATTCCCGCGGCGACGGAGAACGTGATCACCAGCCGAAATGCAGAGCGCATCCGCGCAAAGATTGTTTGCGAAGGCGCGAACGGGCCGACAACGGCCGTGGCGGATGAGATTCTCACGCAGAAGAATGTGTTCGTGATTCCGGACATTCTGGCCAATGCGGGTGGCGTGACGGCCTCTTACTTTGAGTGGGTGCAGGACCGGCAGGGCTACTTCTGGAAAGAGTCGCTCGTGATTGAGCAGCTTGAAGCTATTCTGTCGGAGAGCTTTGATGCTGTGATGCGCTACTCGGAAACGCACGGTGTGAACAACCGGATTGCCGCGTACATGCTGGCGATTGATCGCGTGGCGTTCACCATCAAGCAACGCGGACTGTACGCCTAGCGCACGCACTGAAGAACACGCAACTTGTTCCTCCCACAAGCAAAGGCGCTTGTGGGCCACCCATTTTGAAATCTGCTGTGAAGAAGTTTTAGCGCACGCGCCAGCCGACGCCTGCCGTCGCCATTACTATCTGGCCCGGTTGAGGGCTGGTGATATCGTGCGCCATATCCGGGAAGGCGGCCTTCATGGCGTTGGTTTTGACCCAGAGAGGCACCTCGGTCATGGTGGAGTGAAAGGTCACGGTGGTTTCCATTACGTTTCCGTCCTTCACGGGGGCCGTAAAGTTATCCACGCTCATTACTACGCGGTGTCCGTAGCAGAAGCGAGGAGCGACGCGCGCGCCAAGGGGCGTCAAGCTGTAGCGCTCGACGTGAAGGCTGAGGTCTTTCAGTTCCTTGAGCAGGCCGGCGTCCTTCATGGCGTCCATTTGCTTTTCCAGGACGCGAGCATCCTTGCCCGGGCTTACTTCATAGGGGAACCGGATCCCCTTGGGGAACAAGCATTCATTATGATCGGCGAAATAAAGCTCCAAGCCCTTCTTAAGGCTGGCGTGCGTCGGCTTCAGGCTGTTCGTGCAGCCTGCCGCCAACAGGCCGGCGCAGGCCAGTGCCATGATTTTCAATAGGTTCCATCCACGGGGGCAAAATCGGCTCATTCCGCTGTCTCTCCTCAAACCATCAAACATGAGAGGCATAAAATGTTCAAACAGCGGCCTTGTAGCTTCGCGCGCAACAGCGAAAAACCCCAAAACAGCGGGCGGCGAGCGCAGCCACGGCGCGTCCTGCAATAATGGCCGTAAGGACACCCTGCTGAAGAGTTGAACCCGGTGAATCTGCCGAACTCCATAACGGTGAGCCGCATTGCGGCGGTCCCCATCCTTATCTGGATGCTCTCGCCACATTTCCCTCACGGCGGCTTTTACGGCGAACAGGAAATTGTGGCGGCGGTGTTCTTCATCCTGGTTTCGATCTCGGATGGAGTGGATGGGTTTCTGGCGCGACGACGAGGCCAGATCACCACGATGGGGATGCTGCTGGACCCGCTGGCCGACAAGCTGCTCATCACCGCGGCAGTTATCGCGCTGGTGGAGTACAACCCTCATGTGGTGAAGCCGTGGATTGCGGTCGTCGTGATCGGGCGCGAGTTTCTGGTGACGGGGCTGCGGTCCATTGCCTCGGCTGAAGGATTCACGATTCAGGCCAGCGATGTGGGCAAGCTGAAAACGGTGATTCAGATTGTTTCCGTGAGCGTGGCCATTTTGGACCACGGCTGGCACGTGTGGCATATTGGCTGGTTTATTATTCCGGTCGATCTGATCGCCGTCGTCGGAATCTACTACATGGCCGGCATCGCAGTAATCTCCGCCATCGAATATTTCGTGGCTTTCTGGCGCAAGATCGACCACGCCTCCGCAGGAAGCCGCAAGCGGGACAACGCCTTTGTACTGTCGCGCAAGAAGAATGTGACAGGCTGAGGGACTCCGCGTCCAGCGATACGCGCTTCGCGCATAGGAACCTCTCCCCTCAATAGAAATCCTGCTTCATTGGCCGCGGCGGGCCTAAAATCGAGCCATGCCCCTCCGCACTATCCATACTGTCTGCTCGCATGACTGCCCCGACTCCTGTGGCGTGCTGGTCACGGTAGATGAGGCAGGCAAGGCCGTGCGCGTGCAGGGTGATCCTGACCATCCTGTGACGCAGGGATTTTTGTGCGGCAAGGTGGCGAAATACCTGGAGCGGGTGTATTCGCCGGACCGGCTGCTGTATCCCATGAAGCGGCGGTCGGGCGCGGCCAAAGGGCGGCGCGCGCAAGGAAGCGAAGCCGAAGCGTTCGAGCGCGTGAGCTGGGGCGAGGCGCTGGACCTGATCGCCGCGCGGTTCAAGATCATCAGCGAGGAGTATGGGCCGGAGTCGATCCTGCCCTATTCCTATGCGGGAACCATCGGCGTGTTGGGTTACGGGTCGATGGACCGGCGGTTTTTCCATCGGCTGGGGGCCTCGCAGCTTGACCGCACCATTTGTTCGACGGCGGGCGGCGACGCGCTGACGGCTGTGTATGGGCGCAAGGTGGGGACCGGCACGGAGGATTTTCGCTACGCACGCTACATCATTGCCTGGGCCGCGAATGTGCATGGGAACAATATCCACCTGTGGCCGCTGATCGAGGAGGCGCGGCGCAACGGCGCGAAGCTGGTGGTGATTGATCCTTACCGGACGCGAACGGCGCAGGCGGCGGACTGGCACATTGCCATCAGGCCGGGAACGGATTCAGCGCTGGCGCTAGGCATGATGCACGTGCTGTTTCGCGATGGGCTTTATGACCACGATTATGTGGAGCGGCATGGGCACGGGTTCGAGCAGTTGCGGGAACGGGCCATGGAGTATGCTCCGTCGCGCGTGGCGCAGTGGACGGGGCTTGCGGCAGACGATGTAGAGCGGCTGGCGCACGAGTATGCCACGACGGAACCGGCGGTGATCCGGCTGAACTACGGCATTCAGCGTTGCGAGAACGGCGGCGCGGCGGCGCGGGCCGTGATGATGCTTCCGGCAATTATTGGCGCGTGGAAGTACCGGGGTGGAGGGTTGCAGCTTTCCACCAGCGGGGCCTTCCAGTTTGATAAGCAGACGATGGAGAGGCCCGACCTAATGCAGGCGAGTCCGCTGGGACGATCGGCGCGCGTAGTGAACATGGCGCGGCTGGGGCATGCACTGACCGAGTTGGATAGGCCGCGCGTGCGGGCGATGTTTGTTTATAACTCGAACCCGGCAGCGATTGCTCCCGACCAGGCGCAGGTGCTGCGCGGGATTTCGCGGAAGGACCTGTTCACCGTGGTCCACGAGCAGTTTTTTACCGACACTACGGATTATGCGGATGTAGTTCTTCCGGCCACGACTTTTCTGGAGCAGAAGGACGTGCAGGGCGCGTATGGGCACTACTACGTGGGACTCTCAAACAAGGCCATTGAGCCGCTGGGCGAGGCGAGGCAGAATGTGTGGGTATTTTCGCAGCTTGCTCAACGGATGGGCTTCACCGAGCCTTGCTTCGAGGACACACCGGACGACCTGATCGCGCAGGCGCTGTGGCGGGGCAAGCCGCAACCGGAGGTGATGGCCGGTATCACGACGGAGTCGCTGGAGGAGGCGGGCGGGCATATCCGGCTGAAATTTGCGGAAGAGGCGAAGGGCGGGAATTTTCTGCCGTTCGCCGAAGGCGGATTTGGGACGCCGAGCGGCAAGGTGGAGTTTTATTCCGAGACGCTGGCAGCACAGGGGCTGGACCCGCTACCGGGATATGTTCCGGCGACGGAGTCGCGGTTTGGGGCGGTGGATGCGTATCCGTTGGAGTTTTTGCCGCGCAAGGCGGACAACTATACCAACTCGACGTTTGCGAATCTGCCTGGACACCAGAAAATGGAAAATGGGCGGATGGGCGTGCTGGAGATTCATGCCGCGGACGCGGCGGCGCGCAGGATTCGCGAGGGCGACCGCGTAGAAGTTTTCAACGCGCGGGGCAGGATCGAACTCACGGCAAAGGTGATGGACTCGATTCCGCAGGGCGTGGTGGCGGCACGGCTCCAGTGGAACAAGCTTTCCGAGGGCGGGAACAATGTGAACCTGCTGACGTCGCAGCGGCTAACGGACATTGGCGGCGGGCCAACGTTTTATTCCACGCTGGTGGAAGTGCGGAGGATCCAGGGCCCAGGGACGTGGACACAGGGCACAGGGCGCGAGTGACGGGCATTCGTGCCGAAGTTCACTATTGGTACACCACAGCAATGCAGCATCTTCCCATTTCCATTTAGACTAGGAGTCGGATTTCTTACAAGCGAAGGACCGCATGGAAAACGCCGCTGGTGGTGGATTGCGTCTTTGCCTGTGGAGAGTGGAACGCAATGCGAGATATGAGAGTTGCCCATGCTTAAGCATGGGCAACTCTCATATCTCGCATTGCGTTCCACTCTCCACAGGCA
>JAICYR010000279.1 GCA_025934135.1 Acidobacteriaceae bacterium
CTCAAGTTCTACTCCTCCGTCCGCATCGACATTCGCCGCATCGCCGCCGTCAAGGAAGGCGACGTGGTCGTGGGCTCGCGCACCCGCACCAAGATCGTGAAGAACAAGGTAGCCGCCCCCTTCCGCGAGGCCGAGTTCGACATTCTCTATGGCGAGGGCATTTCCCGCGAGGGCGATGTGCTGGACCTGGCGGTCACGCACAATATTGTTGAAAAGAGCGGCGCCTGGTATAGCTACAACGGCGAGCGCATCGGCCAGGGCCGTGAAAACGTCCGCAATTTCCTGAAGCAGAACAAGGACGTTTTCTCGCGCATGGACTCGCAGCTCAGAAAGAAGCTCGGCATCGTCCAGTCCGGCGGCACGCCGGAAGTTCCCGCCGTCCCGGTCAACGGAGCCGCTGCAGCCCAGGAAGCAGTGAAGACCCCAGCGCGGAAGCAGTAACTTAATCCTGCCAGTCACGGGCTCCGTGCAGCACAGCCAGCATCTGTACGGATTCCTGCTTCACACGATAAACAAGGATGTAAGGAGTACCCGGGACCGGCAGTTCGCGGGTCCCGGCGCGCCTCCCCGCGCGGCCCATCATAGGAAATGCACGCAAAAGATTGACGGCGGCTTCAATTCGGTCAATCTGCCTCGTCGCTGCTGCCGGATTGTCAATCTCGATGTACTCACGCGCTTCGCGAATATGCTGAACTGCGGGGGCAGTCCACTCGATCTTCACGGTTTCCGCCAGCGGGCAAATTCCGCCTGGACCTGCTCCTCGGTGGCAAATTCTCCCCGGTCGGCAGCCTCAATCCCTTCGTCGATGCGCGCCAGATACAGGTGCTGAAGGGCGACATATTGCTCGATGGCCTCTTCAATCAACTGCGTCCGGTCCCGGTGCTGTTGCTTCGCCAACACGTCAAGCTGGTGAATTTGGGCCTTTCGAGTTCGAAAGCTGACGCTGACGCTTATTTTTGTGTCCCGCATAAGCGTATTTTACCGTATTTCAATGTATTACAAAACATGGCTTAATCCGGCAACACCCAATCACCATTCCCTGCACCGCCGCGATACAATTCCCATGCGTGAATACCGTTAAAGCCATCTATCCCGGAACTTTCGATCCCGTCACCAACGGGCACCTCGACCTCATCGCGCGCGGTTCGCGGATCTTCGACCACCTCGTCGTCGCCATCCTGCTCAATTCATCGAAAAATCCTCTCTTCACCGTTGACGAGCGCGTGCAGATGCTGACCGAAGCGACCGCAAGTTTCGGCAATGTCTCCATCGCCACCTTCCAGGGTCTGCTGGTGGATTTTGCCCGCGAGCAGCAGGCGCAGGCCGTCCTGCGCGGCATCCGCGCCATCAGCGATTACGAATACGAACTGCAAATGGCGCTCATGAACCGCCGCCTCTCCCCTGAGCTTGAAACCATTTTCCTCATGCCCGACGGCAAGTATTCCTTCGTCAGCTCGCGCTTGGTCAAGGAAGTCTTCGAGTTGGGCGGCTCCGTCGAGGGCCTCGTCCCGCAGTTCGTGATCGAGCGCCTGCGCCAGCATCGAACTTAAACGCGGGAGACCACAAAGCCATGTTCGAGCGATACACCGAAGCGGCTCGGCGAGTCATCTTCTTTGGCCGATACGAGGCGAGCGAGTTCGGCTGCGAACAAATCGAGGCTGATTTCCTTCTGCTGGGAATTGCCCGCGAGAATCCGGACTTGTCCATGCAATGGCTCGGCGCAAACTACGCGGAGTTGCGCGAAACAATCGCGCGGCTATACACGAGGGACCAGCCAATCGCAACCAACGTGGATCTACCGCTATCCAGCGCTTCCAAAAAAGCGCTGGCATACGCGGGCGAAGAGGCGGACCGCCTCAGAGACCGGCACATCGGGACGGAACATCTGTTCCTGGGCTTGCTTCGCGAGGGCTGCACAGCAACGAAAATGCTGAAGGCGCACCATCAGGATTTGAAAACTGTTCGCAAAGAGACCTCCAAGGACCGGCTGGAGATGAAGGCGTCAAGATTGCGCCTGTCCAGGACGGGCCTTCAAATGAAGCTCGTCGGCGAGGATGGCACTGAGATCACAGTTATTCCATGGCAGACGCAGTTACCGAGAATTGGCGAGTCGATTCGGCTTCCCGATAAACAAGGCAGAGAAACTGCCTACCGGGTTCGCGACCTGTGCTGGCGTATGCATGACGCGGAATGGTCCGGCATCTGGATTTCTGAGGTTCTGCTTACCGTGGAAAAAGAACAACTTTAGATCTGACGCCGCAATTTCTCTCCCCCGCATTTCTCCAAAATCTGAAAAAATAGAACCATCATGACAGCAACGAGCACCGCCGCCAGCAGCACTTTTTCCGAACGCATTGGACGCATCGAAGTTTCCGCAACCATGGCCGTAACCGCCGAGGCCGCGCGCTTGCGCTCGCAGGGCGTGAACCTGGTCAGCTTCGGCGCGGGCGAGCCGCACTTCGCTACGCCCCGTCACATCAAGGACGCGGCCATTGAGGCCATCAACGCCAACTTCACTCGCTACACCGCCGTCGCCGGCATTCCAGAAGTCCGCAAGGCCATCGTCGAGCGGCACGCTGCCGATTTCGGCTCGAACTACGCGCCCGACGAGGCCGTCTTCACCACCGGCGGCAAGCTCGCGCTCTTCAACGCCATCCAGGTACTGGTCGACCACGGCGAC
>JAICYR010000097.1 GCA_025934135.1 Acidobacteriaceae bacterium
AAGACCATCGGAGCCTGCCATCCGGCGGCGATCAGCTTGCTGATGTCGCCCTTCTCCACTTCCATAAGCTGCTTGCCGTCCGCGGAGTGAAGCGTCAGCACCGGCGGCGTATCGACGGTGGATGCCAGGTCAACAAAGTACTTGCCGTCATGCGAGAAGACCACATGATGATCCAGCTTCTCCGGAGTCAGCGGCGTGAGCCCGCTGCCGTCGAAGTTGATCCGGTAGGCGTGCAGAAAGTACGGGTCCTCACCCGGGTTCATGCCTCCGGCCTCGAAGTAGATCTGCCGCTTCTGGTCATCGACGTAGTTCACGCCGCGCACCACCCAGTCGCCCTTGGTGATCTGGTTCTCCACCTGTCCAGTCTTGCCGTTGTAAAGGTAGAGGTGCTTCCATCCGTCGCGCTCCGACACCCAGATGATCTCCTGGCCATCGTTTACATCGTGGCGATAAAGCGAGCCGGCGCCGGTCGGGCTGTCGCTCAGACGATCGTAGTCGATGAAGGTCTTGCTCTCCTCGTCAATCAGCGAGCGGGCTTTGCCGGTATTGGCGTCCACCTCAATCACGCGATAAGCTTGGTGTCCGCGCTGGTTGTACTCGAAGGTGAAGCCGCGGCTGTCCTTCCACCATTCCATCCTGGAGAGACGGAACGGGTTCGGAAACAGGCTGTTGTCGATCGGGATCTCCTTCTTGGTGGCGATCTGGAACAGCGCCGGCTGCTGAAGGTCCAGCACGTCGCCCGCTTTGGGATAGACCATGACGAAAGACTTGGGCTGAAGCTGGTCCGTGGGAGACGACTGGACGTAGTGGACGAGGCGGCTGTAGCCGGGGCGAATGCGATAGGCGACAAGGTGCTTCGAGTCCGGCGACCAGGCTACCGTGCGCAGCACATAGTAGTTGCCTTCCGAGCCGTCGTCGCTCAATTGCGACTGCTGCTTGCCATCTTTCGAGCGCACCCACACGTTGTAGTTGTCGACAAAGGCCAGCCACTGCCCGTCGGGGGAGGCCACTGTCTTCGTCCTGCTGTTTTCAGGCTTGGGCGTGTCGCCATAGCCTCCCTGAATCACGCCATCAATCACCGGAGTGCCATTGATGTTTTCGCCTTCGGTATCGTTGTTCCCGCGATTCCCACGTCCGCGAAACGATACAGCGGCATTCTTGCAGGTGTAGGAACTGAGGTCGCAGCGCCAACCCTTGCCGTCCGCCGCAAATTCTATCGCGGACTGGTGGTCTACAAACCGGAACGTCCGGAATGGGAGGTCAAATGGTTTATATTCCTTCTTGCTCTCTTTTGTGAGTTCAGCCGCCAGCCTGGCGTGGTCAAAGGCCGGCTCTTTCTTCAGCGTATTGGCGTCCACCATCATGAATTCATGACCGCCCTCGACTGTCTTGCTGTACAAAAACGCGTCGCTGTTCCCCTGCCATTCAGGTTCGCTGGCTACGTTCACCGTCAGCTTGCTGTACTTCTCCCCGATGTCCATCGAGCGCTCAAAATCGGCGCGCGTAAGCTGCTGCGCATTCGCCACGAACGGAATGGCCGCGATCAAAGTCGCCGCCGCCGCCCATGCTCCCAACTTCTTCATAAGCTTCCCCTTTGCCGCATTGAATTGCCCCGTGCCAGCCATGCGCAGTTTTGCCCCCGGCAGATCGATCTCCGGAAAAAATACCGCGCCGTCTCGCTCTGGATGTGCTAATTTAGTATTCATTATTGTAGACAATTATGGTAAACAATTTTGAGCTTTCTTCCGCTATCCAAGTCGTGGATTCCCACACCGCCGGGGAGCCGACACGGGTCGTTCTGGATGGAGGCCCTCCGCTGGGCGATGGACCGCTCGCGGAACGCCTGCAACGGTTTGCTACCGAGTACGATTGCTTCCGCTCCGCAGTCGTCAATGAGCCTAGAGGCTCGGACGTTATGGTTGGGGCGCTGCTGGTCGAGCCTCACGACCCGTCCTGCGTGACCGGCGCTATCTTCTTTAATAACGTCGGATACCTCGGCATGTGCGGGCACGGCACCATCGGAGTCGTCACCACGCTGGCGCATCTCGGACGCATCGGAGTCGGGCAGCACCGCATCGAAACTCCCGTGGGCGTGGTCGGCGTTACGCTCCACGAGGACGGCAAGGTGACGGTGGAAAATGTGCCCAGCTACAGATATAAGAAGGCGGTCTCGGTCCCCGTTCCCGGTTTCGGAAGCGTGGCCGGAGATATTGCCTGGGGAGGGAACTGGTTCTTTCTGGTGAATAATCCCCCGGTCCCGCTCACTTTCGACAATATAGAAGCGCTCACCGACTATGGCTGGGCCATCCGCAAAGCGCTCGGCGCGGGCGGCATCACCGGCGAGGACGGCGGTGAAATCGACCATATTGAGCTTTCGACGGCTTCTCCTCATCCCGGCGTGGACAGCCGAAATTTTATCCTTTGTCCCGGCAAGGCTTACGACCGGTCGCCTTGCGGAACCGGCACCAGCGCCAAGATCGCCTGCCTTGCCGATGACTCCAAGCTCGCGCCCGGCCAGACCTGGAGGCAGGAAGGGATTCTGGGCACAGTTTTTGAAGGCTCCTACCAGCGCCTCAACGGGAAAGTATTGCCCAGCATTACCGGCTCGGCCTACATCACGTCTGAGGCCAAATTGATCGTGGACCGCGGCGACCCCTTCAGTTCTGGGATCCGCGCATGAGTGAGGATTGGGATGTAGTCGTTGCCGGGGCCGGAATTGTCGGCGCGGCCTGTGCGAACGAATGCGTCTCGCGCGGGTTGCGCACCGCCATAGTGGAAGCGGGCGAGATTGGTGGCGGGGCCACTGCGGCCGGCATGGGCCACATCGTTGTAATGGATGACTCACCCGCGCAGCTTGCGCTCACCAGCTATTCGCAGGGCCTCTGGCGCGAGCTTGCCAGCCGCCTTCCCGCAAGTGTGGAGTACGAAAGCTGCGGCACTCTTTGGGTGGCGAGCGACGATGAGGAAATGAAAGAGGTGCATCGCAAGCGCGCGCTCTACGCGACCGTGGGCATCGCTTCTGAAGTGCTCGACAGCCGCGCCCTCTCCGAAGCGGAGCCCCATCTGAGTCCGGCGCTCGCGGGAGCGCTGTTGGTTCCGTCCGACGGCGTTCTATATCCGCCCTGCGCCGCTGAGTTTCTGGTCCGCGAGGCGGTGCGGCTCGGAGCGAAACTTTATTCCCAGTTCAAAGTGATTTCCGCCGGCAATGGCCTCGTGCGTTTGAATGACGGCACTGAACTGCGCGCCCCGCGCATTATCAACGCGCTTGGATCGGAGGCATCCACGCTGGTGCCCGATCTGCCCATTCGCAAGCGCAAGGGCCATCTCGTCATTACCGACCGCTATCCGGGCTTTGTGCATCACCAACTGGTCGAGCTTGGATACCTGAAAAGCGCGCACTCCATCGCGACGGACTCCGTTGCCTTCAACGTTCAGCCCCGCAAGACCGGGCAGGTTCTTCTCGGCTCCTCGCGACAATTTGGCGCGGAAGACAGCACGGTGGACTATTCGATGGTCGCGGCCATGATCGACCGGGCGCGCGCCTTCATGCCGGAGATTGGCACGCTATCCGCCATTCGCATCTGGACGGGCTTTCGCGCCGCCACTCCGGACAAGCTTCCGCAGATCGGTCCCTGGCAGGAAGATCCCACGCTCTTTCTCGCCGCCGGACATGAGGGACTTGGAATCACCACTTCGCTTGGGACCGCGAAGGTGCTGGTGGACTATCTGATGGACGGCGAAACCGGGATCCCGATTGATCCTTATCTGCCCGCGCGTTTTGTCAGGAGCGAGGCCCATGCCTGACCCCTCCATCTCGCTTCTGGTAAACGGCGCGTCTGTTTCTGTAACTCCCGGAACGACGGTCGCGGCGGCCATTCTTATGTCCGGCCCGCGCGCGCGCATTTCCGTTACCGGCGAGCCGCGCGCTCCGCTCTGCGGCATGGGCATCTGCTTCGAGTGCCGCGCCACCATCAATGGATTCGCCCACCGGCGAAGTTGCCAGGTCCTCTGCGAACCGGGAATGGATGTCCGCACCGCATGAAGCAGCATTTTGACATTCTGGTGATCGGCGCGGGTCCCGCTGGAATCGCCGCCGCCGTGCGCGCGGCTGAATCCGGCGCGCGGGTTGGGCTGCTCGATGATAATCCGGCCCCTGGCGGCCAGATCTGGCGAAAAGGCGCCGCGCTGCCCGCAGCCGCGCGCGACTGGATCGCGAAGCTCGATGCATCGCCGGTCGTTCGCCTGCATGGGTGGCACGTTTTTGCGCATCCCGCCTCCGGCGTTCTCATGGCCGAAAGCACGGCTGCGACGGACCGCGAAGCAGCAGAACTGCATTACGACAAGCTGGTTCTCGCCACCGGCGCACGCGAGCGCTTTCTGCCCTTTCCCGGCTGGACGCTGCCCAACGTCATGGGCGCGGGCGGACTCGACGCCATGGTGCGCGGAGGGCTGCCCATCAGCGGAAAGCGCGTGGTTGTGGCCGGAACCGGCCCTCTGCTGCTGGCCGTCGCGGCGCATCTGGCGCATCGCGGCGCAAAGGTTGTGGCCATCTGCGAACAGGCCCCAGTTGGTCGCCTCGCCGCATTTTCGCTGCGCCTGTTGGACCAGCCCGGCAAAGTGATGCAGGGAATCAATTATCGCTGGGCCTCGCGCAATGCGCGCTTCCACACCGGCTGCTGGCCCATTGCCGCGAACGGACAGGGAAGTCTCGAGTCTGTCACGCTGCAGCGCAACGATCAACAGTGGGACGTCGCCTGCGACTATCTCGCCTGCGGCTATCATCTTGTTCCGAACCTCGAATTGCCGGTGCTCCTCGGCTGCCGTATCCAGAATGGCTTTGTCGCGACCGACAAATGGCAGCAGACCTCGATTCCCGGTGTGCTGTGCGCCGGAGAACCGACCGGCATCGGCGGCGTGGAGCTTGCTATTCTCGAAGGTCAGATCGCCGGACTTGCGGCGGCGGACCGCATAAGTGTCGCCAGCGGCCTTGTCCAAAAGCGAAGCCGCTTCCAGGGCTTTGTCCGCGCGCTTGCAAATGCCGTCGAGCTGGACCCGCAACTGCGCACGCTTCCCAGCGCGGAAACCATTGTTTGCCGCTGTGAGGACGTTCCTTTCCACGTGCTCGGCGGGTACAGCTCCCAGCGCGACGCCAAGCTGCACACTCGCTGTGGAATGGGCCCATGCCAGGGACGCATCTGCGGCGCGGCCACGCAATTTTTGTTTGGATGGGGGGCCGACTCCGTGCGTCCGCCCGTTCTTACGGCATCCTTTTCCAGCCTTGCGGCGGCCTCGTGCGCTGCGGGCCACGCTTCGAACGATATCTTGAACCAGAACCGAAAGGACACACACACACTATGAATTGGCAAGGCGTTATGCCGGCAATGACAACCGCTTTGGACGAGCACTACAAGGTCGATGCTGCTTTTATGCGGCGGCACGCCAACTGGCTGCTCGATAACGGATGCACCGGCATCATCTCACTCGGCTCCCTGGGCCAGGGCGCAACTCTCACGTTCGCTGAGAAAGAAGCGATTCTCCGCAACATGGCCGATACGGTCGGCAAGCGTGTTCCCGTGGTCGCGGCCATCTCCGCGCTCTCCACTGAAGAGGCCGTCGCGCTCGCCAAAAGCGCCGAGCAGGCGGGCTGCGCGGGCCTGATGGTGCTACCGCCCTATGTTTACTCCAGCGACTGGCGCGAAATGAAGGCCCACGTTGTCAGTGTGTTCCGGGCCACTCCGCTGCCCTGCATGTTGTACAACAACCCCATTTCCTACGGCACCGATTTTGTTCCGCCGCAGATTGCCGAGCTGGCCGCCGAGTTCAAGAACTTCGAAGCCGTAAAGGAGTCCAGCAGCGACGTGCGCCGCGTGACCGCCATTCGCGCGCTGCTTGGCGACCGCCTCAAGGTCTTCGTCGGCGTGGATGACGTGATTGTTGAGAGCATAGCCGCCGGAGCGGCGGGCTGGGTCGCCGGACTCGTCAACGCTTTTCCCGCTGAGTCCGTCGCGCTTTTCAATTACGCGACCGCCGGCAAGAAAACCGAGACTTTTGAGCTGTATAAGTGGTTCCTGCCGCTGCTGCGCATGGATACCGTCCCGCAGCTTGTGCAGCTTATCCATCGCGTTCAGGAAGAGGTGGGAGCGGGCAGCGCCCGCGTCCGCGCGCCGCGTCTGGAAACTACCGGCGCGGAGCTGGAGCAAACCCGCCGGGTGCTGGCTGAGGCTCTGGCACACAGGACTGCCGTCAAGAGCACGCCGTTTCCGAAAGCCTGAAACCGCGTCGTAATAAGTACAATCAAATCGGAGAGCGCATCGGCAAGACCGCGCGCTCTCCGCGCTTTTTGCGCTGTTTAAAAAGGAGCAGACCATGGAACTCAAAGGCGTTTCGCTGATCGCAGGAAAATCCGGAACGACGGATGGCGCACAGTTTCGCGCTGTAAATCCGCAGACCGGGGAATCCATCGAACCTCAGTTCCGGTCTTCTTCCGTTGCGGACGTGGACGCGGCGGCCCATGCCGCGCAGCAGGCGTTCGCAACCTATAGTCAGTCGTCAGGACGCGAGCGTGCGCGCTTCCTGCGCTCCATTGCTGACGGAATCGACGCCGCCAGCGCGGAGCTTGCCGCACGCGGGCAGTTGGAAACCGCACTGCCGCAGCCTCGGCTGCAAGGCGAAATTAAGCGCGCCGCCAATCAGTTCCGGCTGTTTGCTGATGTTGTGGAAGACGGCTCGTGGGTAGGCGCGCGCATCGACACTGCGCTGCCGGACCGCCAGCCGCTGCCGCGTCCGGACATCCGCTCCATGCTTCGCCCCATCGGGCCGGTCGCGGTCTTCGGCGCGAGCAATTTCCCCATCGCTTTTTCGGTCGCGGGCGGAGACACCGCCTCCGCTCTCGCCGCCGGAAATCCCGTGGTGGTCAAGGCCCATCCGGCGCATCCGGGCACCAGCGAAATCTCGGCGCGCGTTATTGCCGCAAGCGCGCAGGAGTGCGGTCTCCCGGCTGGAGTCTTCTCGCTCCTCTTCGATTCCGGAATCGAAGTCGGCAAGTCCCTCGTGCAGCATCCTGCGATCTGCGCCGTCGGCTTTACCGGTTCGCTGACCGCTGGCCGCGCGCTCATGGACCTTGCCGCAGCGCGCCCCCGGCCCATCCCTTGCTTCACCGAAATGAGCAGCACCAACCCGGTCTTCATCCTGCCCTCCGCACTGCGCGAGCGCGGAAAGCAACTCGCCAGCGGCCTCTTCAACTCTTTCACCGCGAGCGCGGGACAAATGTGCACCAAGCCGGGCCTGGTCTTCCTGCCCGAACAGCAGGAGTCGGAAGGCTTCCTCTCCCAACTGCGCGCTCTTACCGCCGCCAGCGACGCATTCACGCTGCTCACGCCGGGCATTGCCGCCGGATACCAGAAATCCCTCCGCGATCGCGCTGGCCGAAGCGACGTTAAAACCAGCGCCGCCTCAAACTCGTCCGGGACCTCCGCCGCGCTGCTCGAAACGCAGATGGAAGATTTTCTGAAGAGCCCCGAGTTGAGCCACGAACTCTTCGGGCCGTCGTCGCTCGTCATTCGTTATCAGGAACGCGCCGCGATTCTTGAGGCCGCCGAGGCGCTCGACGGGCACCTGACTGCCACCGTGATCGGCAATCCGGAAGACCTCGTCGAGTATCGCGACCTCATACAGATTCTCGAACGCAAGGCGGGGCGCATCATCTTCAACGGCTATCCAACCGGCGTTGAGGTCTCGCACGCCATGGTGCATGGCGGCCCGTATCCGTCCACGTCCGACAGTCGATTCACTTCCGTCGGCAGCATGGCAATCTTTCGCTTCGCGCGCCCCGTCTGCTATCAGGGCCTGCCCGAGTCGGCGCTTCCGGAGGAGTTGCGCGACGCGAACTCGCTGGGCATTCAGCGCATGGTCAACGGAAAGATGACCACCCAACCGATCAAAAAATAAATGCAATCGGATGTCATCCTGAGGGTAGTTGGGAGCGTTTTCCGCTCCCAACGAAGTCGAAGGACCTGCGGCTATTGCTTCGCTTGCGCGATCACCGGCGTCTCTTCCGCTGTCCCATCGCTGCCTTTGCGCGGGCGAATGAGGAAGTACACCGGCACTCCGATGGCCACGATGGCGACTCCCGGCCATGTCGTCGTCGGGTTGTAGATGAACAGCACGGTCAGGATGGTCGCGGCGCCAAGAATATAGATTGCCGGGACGACCGGATAGCCCCACGTGCGGTAGGGCCGCTCGGCATGAGGCCGTGTCCTGCGGAAGCGGAAGACGCTGGCGATGGTCAGGATGTAAAAGATCAGCTCGGCGGAAATCACAAAATCCAGCAGGTTGCTGTAGAGGTTTCCGTACTGTCCGGTCGCCGGATTATAGGTGCGCGGCAGCACCAGCAGCACCGCCCATCCGCCTTGCAGCAGTAGCGCCCATCCTGGAACCCGCGCCTTGTTCAGCCGCTTCGCTATGCCGAAGAAGAGCCGATCTTTGGCCATGGCGTAGGAAGCGCGCGCGCCAGCCAGGGTGAGTGCATTGACGCACCCGAAGGTTGAAACCATGATGGCGGCGGCCATCAGGCCAGCCCCGAAGCGCGGAAACACCACGCTGAGGACCGCCGTAGCCAGCCGGTCATCGGGAACGTGCTGCATGGCCGGCAGCGGCAGCGTGACGAGATAAGCCACGTTCGCCAGCAGGTAGAGAACAATGACCAGCCCGGTTCCGATGAGCAGCGCAAGTGGCAGCGTGCGGTGCGGACGCTTGACCTCGGGGGCCACAAACGTAATGTTGTGCCAGGAATCTGCGGAAAACAGCGAGCCGGTCTGCGAAATGCAGATGGCCACAAACAGCCCGGCGGCCGTCATCGCCGTCAGGCCCGAAGCCAGCGAAACGCTGGGAGCCGTCGCCCACATGTGATGAAAATTCGCATGAACGGCGTTCCAGTTCGCGCCCAGCGCCAGGCCCAGCACAATCAGCGCCAGCAGCGCGCCGATCTTCGCAACGGTGAAGGTGTTCTGCACAATCTTGCCGTAGTCCAGCCCGCGGCAGTTGGTCAGCGTGAGCAACACGATAATTCCGATGGCCAGCGCCTGCGCCGTCGAGAGCGAAAATGCGTAGTGGCTGGAGATATGCACGGGCGCGATGATGTAGCCGGACTCCGAAATCTTGGGAAACAGCACTCCGCTGAACCGCGCGAAGGCGATGGCCACCGCCGCTATGCTGCCCGTCTGGATCACGGTCCACAGCGTCCAGCCGTAGAGGAAGCCCCACATGGGCGAGAAGGCCTCGCGCAGATAAACGTACATGCCGCCCGCGCGCGGAATCATGGCCGCCAGCTCGCCGTAAGTGAGCGCGCCGCAGATGGTCAGCACGCCGGTAATCACCCAGGCCACCAGCAGCCAGCCCGCGCTGCCTATCTCGCGCGACATTTCGGCGGACACAATAAAGATGCCCGAGCCGATCATGATGCCGGCGACGATCATCACCGAGTCGAACAGCCCCAGCCCCGGTTTAAACTCCGCGCCGCCCGCGGCCTGATTCTCCTGCTTCACGGTCCCCTCGGACCTCCTGCTTGGGATTCGGGAATTCAGACAATTGTATACAAAATAAAATACGACATGCCCATCATCTTTGTAGCGGGAGATAATAAAAACCAGAATGGACACCCTCGCAGCGGCCATGCCGGAGCTTCTCGCCGAAATCAGGCAAATCGCCTCCCGCGCGCCGTCGCTTCGCGAGCTTCAGCAATCCATCGTTGAGGCCATCGCCCGGCGACTCCCCTACTACAATTGGACCGGCTTCTACATGCTTGATCCCGCCGATCCGCATACGCTCGTCGTCGGCCCGTATGTTGGCGACCCAACGCCGCACGTTCGCATTCCCCTTAACGAAGGCATCTGCGGGGCCGCCGCCGCATCGGGAGAGACAGTCGTGGTCGACGACGTAAATGCCGACCCGCGCTATCTCTCATGCTCCATCGGCACGCGGTCGGAGATCGTGGTTCCCATTCGCGCGCATGGAATCGTGGTCGGGGAAATCGACATCGACAGCCACAACCCCGCCGCATTCTCGCAGGCTGATCGTAATTTTCTCGAAGAGGTCGCGCGCATTGTCGGAGCGTGGATCGAGCACAACTCCGCCGCCTCCCGATAGGGCGGAGCAACGGCCGCTATTTGGAATAAAACCGGATATCGAGCGTGCGGAGATATGTATGCAGCCCCGCATCTTGAATGGGCATGATGTAGGCGTCCGCTCCAGATTCATTGCGATGCTCGTGCCAGTATCCCGGAGGCGTTACGAAGGCCGATCCTGATTTCCAATCCGCCCGTATCGGGTCCTGAATTGTGCCATCAGCGTTGAGTTCCGTGCCTACCAGCGTGTAAACTCCCGGCTTCGCATCGACCACGTAATCGACCGCCACCGACTGATGGCGATGCGGCAACTGGCGCGCTCCCGGCGGAGCAATTCCAAACATCGTCCAGAGCACATGGGTAATGGTCATGGTCTGCCCGAAATTGCGGTTCGCCAGCAGAATGCTGATGCGGCTTCGACTTGAAGCCTGGGGATCGGCCTTCGCTTTTTCAAGTTCAGCCATTACGGTTTCGCGCGTGTAGAGCGTCGGTCGGAACCGCGCGTCTGATTGCCGGACGCCAAGATAAGCGAGGAGCGGGGAATCGTCCACCCGGTAAAACGCAGCGTCCTCTTCAGCGGCGTGCTCGGCGCGCGCTCCGGAAAGGACAAAAATGTCTCCCGCTTTCCACTCAAGTGTGCCGACTCCGGTTTCGGTGCGGCCGCGCCCGCGAATCACGTAATAGAACTCCCCGGTCGCGCGAGGCTCGGTCGCGAGGCGGTCTCCGGCATTGATGCGCATAAAGCTGGCCAGCAGCCCCGGCGTGGTGGCTGGATAAGCGCAGCGCAAGTCTTTGCTGATGTCCAGAGGAATGACCCGGCTCTCTCCCGAGGCGTACAAGTCAGAATTGAATTCGCGGTATGGAATGGTGGGCACGCTGCCGGAAGCGATGGGATTCACCGCCCGGCTGTATTCAAAAATCTGCGCGTCCTCCGCGAACGGCGGCGCGGCAATAGCGGTGTGGTCCATGTTGGCCTTCCCCTCGGATAGCTTCGATGCGTAGTTTACGCCGACCGCTATCTTCAGGAAAAAGTAGGCTCTCGCCGGGCGGTGGTTCCAGCCCGAATCCAGCATTCTGAACGCTTTCTCGGGCCCTCGCCCGCCCGCGCATTGACATACACGGCCTTGAATTGAGACGGTACTGGCGAGGATTATTCAAAGGAACAGACGCGCTATACCGATGAGCAAAAATGTCGTAAAGCATCCCGATAAGACCACCAGCACCGGCGCGTATTCCGCCGGATTGTGCAGCGATGGATGGCTGTTTGTAAGCGGGCACGCTTCGCAGAACCTGAAGACCGGCGAAGTGATCAGCGGCACTATCGGCGAGGAGACGGAACGCACGCTCAACTCCATTGGAAAAGTGCTGAAGGAGGCGGGCTGCGGCTTTGAGGACGTGGTGAAGTGCACCTGCTACCTCGCTCGAATCGAAGACTTCGACGGATTTGACGCGGCCTATTCCAAATTTTTTCCCAACGCGGCCCCGGCGCGCACCACCGTCCAGGCGGTGCTTTGGGGCAGCCTGAAAGTTGAGATCGACGCCATCGCCCGCATTCCGGGCGGAAAACAATAAGTGTTCCAACTTATTCATTGCATTTGTACCGGAAGGGAAGAAAACCTTATGCGTATCCGTTCCTTCGCCGCGCTGCTTGCGGCTGCCATCATGCTTCTCGCGTATCCAGCGGCCAGCGCACAGTCCACAAAGCTCGCCGCCACGCCTCCGATGGGCTGGAACAGTTGGAACCATTTCGCCGCCAAGGTCACGGACGCCGACGCGCGCGCCGCCGCCGATGCCATGGTGGCCAGCGGAATGCGCGACGCAGGCTACATCTACATCAACATCGACGATTCGTGGGAAGGCAAGCGCGACGCGCAGGGCAATATCCATCCCAACAGCAAATTTCCGGACATGAAGGCGCTCTCGGATTATGTCCACTCGAAGGGGCTGAAGCTGGGAATCTATTCCTCGCCCGGCCCCAAAACGTGCGGCGGATATGAGGGCAGCTACGGCCATGAGCAGCAGGACGCAAACACCTATGCCAGTTGGGGCGTGGATTTCCTGAAGTATGACCTGTGCAGCTATATGGACGTTGTGAAGCTACATGACCCGAACCACGACCAGCGCAAGACTCAGGCCATGATGGAAGCCGCTTACGCCAAGATGCACCAGGCGCTGGTGAATACGCATCGGCCCATCATTTATAGCCTTTGCCAGTACGGCGTGGATTACGTCTGGAAGTGGGGGCCGAAGGTCGGCGCAAACCTGTGGCGCACTACGGATGACATCAGCGACAGCTATCGCAGCATGGCGCTGATTGGCTTCTCACAGGCAGGGTTGGAGCAGTACGCCGGGCCGGGACACTGGAACGATCCTGACATGCTGGAGATTGGCAACGGCGGTATGAACGCCGATCAATACCGCACGCAGATGAGCCTATGGGCCATCCTGGCGGCGCCGCTGCTCGCTGGCAATGATCTCTCCAAAATGGACGCGACCACAAAAAATATTTTGCTGAATAAGGAAGTGATCGCCGTCGATCAGGACAAGCTCGGAATTCAGGGCCATCGCGTCGGCCCTCCGCAGATATGGGAGAAGCCGCTGAGCGGCGGCGCGAAGGCCGTGGCGCTCTTCAACTACGTTACCGATGATGAAGCCGAGCCGTTCACGCTCTACCTTAAAGATGTGGGAATCACCGGCCCTGTTCATGCGCGCGATTTGTGGGCGCACAAAGATCTCGGCGTCTTCAACGGCTCCTACACCGTCACCATTCCGCAGGGCGGAGTGGTAATGCTGAAGCTCTGGAAGTAAGTTAGAAGAACATGAACATTCAGGACATAGAAACTCCGGCTGTAGTTATCGACTCCGAAATACTCGACCGCAATCTCCGCAGCATGGCGAGCTATTGCCGGGAGCATAACCTTGCCCTGCGTCCGCACACCAAGACGCATAAGATGCCGGAAATCGCACGCCTCCAGTTGCGTTACGGCTCTCCGGGTATCAC
>JAICYR010000115.1 GCA_025934135.1 Acidobacteriaceae bacterium
ATATAGAGGACTTCCGGGTTGTCCGGATCTTCTCGCGAGAGTGCGATCAGAGTGTCGGACGCGGCCTGCTCGTCGTCAAGCGCCATGGCGCAGCGCACCACGGCCATTTGGGCGTGGTAGCGGAGGGTCTTTTCCTTAATGCTCGGCAGGCCACGCTTGAGCAGCGGCATCGCCTCCTTGCAATGTCCGGTGGTGACCAGGTCAATACCGTGCTGGACGGAGGCGGCGGATGTGTTCGCGCTGCTGTGCTGCGCCGCCAGCCATGCGGGAGCGCAGGCCAGCGAAGCAATGCAGCCAAGGACCAGAAGCCATTTGGCGCTCGTAATGCAGTTCATCAGGAATCCATTCGCATCCGGCTATTTTTCCGGATGCGTTTCACTCGAGCGCAATACAATCTCCGTGGTCTTGCCGCTGAGCGGCACGACATACGCTCCCCGCTCCATCTTAAATGTCTGCACAGGCTGATACGACCCCACTCCGTCGATTTTTGCCGGCTGCTGGATGCGCAGAAGGGCGTCGGGAGTGAACTTGTCCGCCGCGTCGAGGGTGAGGCGGACCGCCCCACTTTTAGGATCGAATGTGACACGGCTGACCTTGCCCGCATCAAGCGTGAGCCAGAGGCCGGCAGGCGCGAGATACACGCGATTGCGGAAAGCGTCGAGCGGCTCGACTGTGATGTCGCCGCGCTTGCTCTGGAGGTTGCCGCCGAAGCTGAGCCAGCCGAGTTCAGGGTCGTGCGCGATATAGGTGGCGGTGTTGACGGCGAATCCCCAGAAGCCTGAGCCGTAGTCGCCGGAATAGGGATCGAAGGCGAGCATGTCCGGGAAGGCGTGGAAGGCCGCTGAAGAGGCTCCCTGCTGGTTGATGTTGGTGAGCTCGCCCATGGTCCCGCCGTAGCCAACGCGCAGCAGGTAGAGGTCACTCGGATCCTGGCGGTAGGCGGCCAACACGGGAATGGCGTTAATTCCGGAGCCATAGTGATGGAGTTGCCGTTCGAGCCGCTGCACCTTGCCTCCGTAGATGAAGTCCCAGTAGCGGCGCGCGCTGCCGTTGTATCCCCAATTGGGGATGGTGGGGTCATAGCCAAGGACAGCGTCGAGGGTGGTTTTCGCCTGTTGCGGATAATCGAAATAGCGCATCCAGGCATAGACCTCTTCCTGCCCAGTGGAGTCCCATGGCATTTCGCTGCCGAAAGGATATTTCTCCTTGCTCCAGTGGTCGGCGCGCTTGCGCATGGCGGCTTCCAGCGTGTTGGCCTCGGCGGTCATTCCCTCGCGCTTCAGATCATTCAGGATGTAGACGAAGACGTCGCCTTCCATCTGGCCGAACTGGGTGTAGTAAGGCGCGAGCCGCATCATGGCCATGGTGGTCTCATAGGACTGGTCGAGATACCACTTCCATGGGTGGTCCGTGACCAGCCCTGGATGGTTGCGCGCTAGGCGGTACATGACCCAGTAAGCCGAAGCCACGTGCGGATAGTTGAAGGAGCGGTCCACGGCCTCAGACTGCTTCTGGTTCCAGCTTGTCCAGGATTTCCAATTCTTGTCGGCGCTGTAGTAGCCGGCGGGAAACTGGTCGGGCTGGTAGTAGAAGAGGCTCTTGCGGACGCCCCACTTCTTCGGGCCGTCGTTGTATTGCAGATGTCCCCAGAGCGTTCCGTCGATGAACTGCTCGAATTTGGAGACCTCCTCCTGGTTCGGCTCGCCCAGTTCCTTCATCGCGAGTGCGAGCCATGAGCCGGCGCCCGCCTCGTCGCTGAGGCCGGCGATCCACACGCGGCTGTCCTGCAGAACTTGTTTGTCCGCCTGGCGGTCGTAGCTGATGGCCGACGGCGCGCGGTGGAACGGATCGTTGGAGTCGGTGAACCACTGTTTGGTGGTGAGGAAGTGGCCGAGGTCGGCGACGGCATCAGCCTCCGGCTTGATGACTCGGTAATTGATGGTCTGAAGCAGGCCGTTTTTGTAGCGGATGGAAACGCGCGCGCGGCCCCAGGTCTTTCCTTCCAGCCGGTAATTGCGCCAGCCGCCGGGAGTGGCGCGATCTTTGGAGAAGGAGATGGCCCCCTTCGGCTCCACCGTGATGGACTTGACGGGCTGGTTGTACTTCAGGAACAGATGAGCTTCAATGTCGGTGGGGAGGACGTATCCGGGCACGCCGACGGCGACCGGGCGGCTGTTGGCGGCGAGGGTCTTTTCAATGTCCTGAATGGAGTCGGAAAGTAGGAACCGCAGCGCGTAGACGCGTGACTCTCCCGGCTGGAGCGTGGCGGTGGTGGCCTGGTTCCAGGGCTGTGCGTTTTTCCATTTGGTCTGCTGAAGCGCGCCGCTGTGGACCATCCAGTCGTAGAAGCCCTCGAAGGTGTTGCTACGCTGCGTGAGGTCGCGGAAAAGCTCGGCGGTGCGGGTGCCGCGCCGGGCCGTACCCGCCGTGCGATGCCATTCGGGGTTCAGGATGGGCTTGTAGGCCTCGAAGGGCGTGTGCCAGTCGGGCACAACCAGCAGGGTGGGGCCGTGTCCGTTGAGGCGAGTGACCTGAAGGTAGCCTGCGTCCTCGCCAATGTAGGGATCGTAAAAGCTGCAAATGGCGTGCGCCTGGTCGAGCGTGCGGCCCGTGATCACGTTGTCGAAGATCATGGGAATGCCGAGCGATCCGATTTCGACCGGCTGCTTGCTGGTGTTGGTGAGCTTAAATCGGAGGACCAGCTTGCCGTTTTCAAGCGCCCAGGTGCGGACGATCTTGAGCGGAATGTCCGGCGGGAGCGTTGGAGCGAGGTCGGCGGAGGCGAGCACGTTGCCGGAAACCGGGAGCGCGGTGACGGGCTTGCGGGCGAGCGCTGTGGAGTATCCCTTCCAGTCTCCCGCTCCGTTGACGCGAAGGCGAAGGTCGAGGTCGCCGAGATGGTAGTAGCCGTTTTGCGAGCGGGCAACGAGCAGGTCGCCGGGAGTGAAGTCGAATCCGTCAGCGCCTTCGGGCAGCAGGGCGGCGACGGTCTGTGAGGAGCGGACGAGCTTCAGCGTGAAGTCGGGCGTGTTCAGGGTGATGTAACCCTGATCGAGCATGGGCCCGGGGGATGGCTTTTTTTCGGGGCGCCGCTGCGACCATGCGACACCGCAGAGCAACAACGCCGCAATGAGGGCGGCGGGGCAAAAGAATTTCATTAAATTGAAGCTGGCGGGAATTGAATCTGTTTGCCTCAAACGAATGGTAGACAATTTCACTTCGCGCGGGCCTCCACTAAAAAAACAAAGTGCCGGATGCCTAAGGCGCCCGGCACTTTGGGGGTTAAAGAATTACAAGCTTAGAACTCAAAGTTTCCTCGAAGTTCAATTTGACGAGCGCCGAATCCGGTTATGCCGCCGTGACCGAATCCGCTGCTCGTGATGCTTCCTGTCGAATTACCGAATTCCGGGTGGTTCCAGACATTCAGGAACGAAGCCTGAAGCTTGAACCGCATGGTTTCCCGGATCGGAAACGCCTTCGACAGCGAGAGGTCTTGAGCAAACTGTTTCGGACCGTGCAGGTAGGGGGTCTGCCCAATCGTGCCAGCTATCGTATTTGGTGTGATGAATTGCGAGTTCGCCCTGCCAGTAGTTGGGCTGGCTAGGTATTTCGGATCAATGATATTCACGAACGACTGCCCGGGAGCGCGGTGAACTCCTACTGCGCTCTGAAGCTGCGAAACGCTCAGATTGTTCAGCACAATGCCGCCATCCGCATAATCGTTGAAGGTACGATTGTTACCCCTCAACTGGAATGGCCCTCCCGTCTGCCAGGTTGCAATGGTTCCCACAGTCCAGCCGCCAACCGTCTCGTCGAGGAAGCGGTTCCCATTCAGGTATTGGCGTCCTTTTCCGAAGGGCAGGTCGTAAGTCCCACTCGCGTGGAAAACACTGCGCAGATCCACCGCCGTCGGCCCATAGCTCCTATGCAGATCGCGGAGGGTAAAGGCGTTGTAAGAGCCGGTCCAGTCGTTGCCGGGACCCACGCCCAGGCCGTGCGCCCAGGTATAGTTGGCGTCGTACTGGAGACCGTGCCAGTTCCCCTGCCGTAGATCAATTTGGAGAGCGTTGTAATTGCTGTAGCCTGCGGAAACCATCTCCGAGGAGCCATTGGTCTGGAAGAAACCAGTGTTAATGGCGTACGGATTGGCCTGGAAGAAGTTGATGGGATAGCCGGCCCCGGCACCCGTATAGCCGAGGTTGTTGGCGCAGGGAGCGAAGGAGGCGCCCACCAGGTTGCAGAAGTAATCCTGTTTCCCGACACCCGCGAGCGTGTTGGCCAGACTACCTACCTGGCCGCGGTTCAGATAATTGATGTACGTCGCGCTCTTGTAGTCCGAGGAGCTCGGCCCACCGAATGCGGCATCAAGAATCGGCGTTGGATTGCCGTAGCTGCTGGAGAACGAGGTCCCACCGCTTGCCGCCAAGTTGGCCTGGGCGTTCTGGAAGTCCTTCAGGAAGCCGTTCTCGAATACGTTCACTTCGTTGATATCGGCCACCATCCAGTTGTGGAGCGTACGGTTGCCGTTGTAGCGCACTTCGAGGGCAAGGTTGTGTCCGACCATGCGCTGCACGCCGAAGTTCCACGATTCGGAATAGGGCTGCTTCAGGTTCGGCTCGATGCCCGTGACCGGAACGCCTCCAAGGAAGGTGAATTCCGACTGTGGGGCGGTCGCCTGATACGCCTCAGGGGAAAGCTGGAACGGCGGCAAGCTGTCGCCCAGCGAAAGGCTGCCCGGAGAGAACGTACCGGTCGCGCCGCTGTTGTTCGCAGTCAGGTTGAAGTTCTGGTAGTAGAAAGAGGCGAAGCTGGTGGCGTAATTCCAGTAGTACTGGTAAGGCTCCGTGAAACGGCGCAGAGCAAAGCCGCCACGGACCACGGTGTCGCCATTGCCCAGAAGGGCGTGCAACGGACTTCCGCTTTCCACCCGGGGGTTCCAAGCGAAACCGATGGCCGGCTGCGGTGTCACCCTCCACGGCTTGTAGGGCTCGGTGTTCGTGGTGATTTGCGGATCCATGTTGCCATTGAGTTGGCCCGGCTTGAAGAGGTCACCCACGGCTGTCGGACCGTAGATGGCAGCCTCATTCGAGGAGTGGTAGAAGCCAGTCAGATCCTTCTCAGGGCCATAGATGTCCCAGCGCAGGCCGTAGTTCAGAGTAAGGGTCGGCGTCAGCTTCCAGGAATCCTCGAAGAACAAGCCCCACGCGGATGAAACTTCGTCCAGCGCGTACGTGTGGACCTCTCCCGGCGGCGCATATTTCCCGGTTTTGGCATCGTAGACGCCCGATCCGCCAGCGCTGTCAAGTCTGCCAACCAGGGTGGCCCAGAGCGCCTGCGCAGTGCCGAGATCGGTTGTATCGCTGGGATCCATACCCATCGAACTGTAGGTAAGAGCGTTTGTCGCCGGATCAGCAGGGTCCATGCCAAGGTTGTAATTGATATAGCCGAGCGGCGGGTTCCAGTAGTGGTCCTGCTCGTGATACCAGGAGACGCCGAACTGGAGGGTATGGCTCTTCTTCTGTACCGTCATGGCATCATCGAAGTTCAGGATGGGGTAGTAGGTATTGACTCCCGTTGCGTAGTTCTGGCCCGAGTTGCCGTAAGCCCAGTTGATTGTGGGTTCAGTGACATACAGCGGCTTCGCATTCCAGCCGAACTGGGTCGCATCGTACAGATAACCGGCCGTGAACTGATTAATGACCGTGGGCGAGAAGGTGTAGTTGAACCCGAATGAAGCGGTGTAGTTTTTGGTCAAATTGCCCGCGGTCTGATCGCTGAACTTGTCGCCCGGGAAATTAGGCGGGTTCGCAGCGGGGTTGGAGTTTTTCGACATCAGCCAGGACAGGTAAAAACGGGCCTTGCTAGATGCGTTGTAATCGACCCGGACAGCGGGATAATAGTAGATGGTGGGGTTGGGCACGTTCCAGCTAATCAGATTGAGGTTTGGATCGGCTTCGGGCGACAGGGTCCCACTGGAAAGAGACGAGTTGATGATCGCCTGCTGGCTGGAAACGATTGGGTTAATCGTGTTAGGAAGACTCGGATTCTGTGAATGCGCAACGTCCAGAACGTTGGCGGTGTGAGTTCCGTTCTTGTCTGTCCAGGTGAAGTTGCCCGACTGCGCGTCAGGAGTTATGACATCGCTTGACGCGGTATAGCCGCCCGGAACCCTGCGGGTGGCGAATGAGCCGAAGAAGAACAGTTTGTCGCGCCAGGCGGGACCGCTGATGGTGCCGCCAAAGTCGTTCAGGATGAGCTTGTTCTTTTTAACGCCTCTCGCGTTGTTCGTCCAACTGTTGGCATTCAGCCAGCTGTTGCGGAAGTCCTCAAACAGGCGGCCATGGAACTGGTTGCTGCCTCGGCGGGAGACAAAGTTGAGCTGCGTGGTGGCCTGGCCAAAGCCCGAGTTAAGGTCGAGCTGGTCCGTCTGCACCGTCATCTGCTCGATATCTTCAAGGCGCGGCGAAACAGCAGGCTGAGTATTGCCGCCGAACTTCATGCGGGTGGTGCTGCTGGCCATGCCGTTAATGTTGTTGCCCTGGTCGGTCAAGGGAAGGCCGTTAAAGGTTCCATTGCCGTTGGCGCCGCTATAACCGGGCACCAGCGTGGACAAGGACGTGATATCGCGTCCAGACAGCGGCAGGTCTTCAATCTGCTTCACGTCAATCACGCTGCCGATGGCGTTGGAGGTGGTATCCATGACCGGAATGGCCTCGGCATTGACCCGTATGGTTTCTGTTGCCTTGCCCACCGGCAGGGTCGCCGTGACGTCACTGACATGCGAGGCCTGCACCACAACCGCCGAATATTCCCTGTTTGCGTAGCCCTTCTTTTCAATGGTCAAGCTATAGGTGCCGATGGCCAGATTGACGAATGTGTGGCTGCCGTCGTTCGCGGTCACGGCAGTGCGGACGTCGTTCGTTCGCAGCGCGGTGAGCGTTAGCTTAGCGCCGGGAATGACTGCGCCGGACGAGTCCAGGGCGGTCACAACGATCGATCCCTCAGAGCCGGCCTGTGCGAATGCGGGCAGTGCTGAAATCATCAGCACCGCAGTTAAGAAAGCCACGATCAGGGGTTTGATCTGAAAACGAGGCGTCATCATACTTCTTCCTCCCAAAACTCTTAAAACGTTTTCTCGCCGGATTTCGCTGCGAAAAGCCAATATGGAGATCCGGAAGACCCTTCGGCCCTCCGAAATCCGCCCGGCTGTATTTGAATTTCAATTTGTATTGCAGATTGTATTCAATTGTCAAGCGCAGAATTGTAACTTTTTTAGCGGGCGACTCAGGAGCCCGGCGGAGGCTTCTTTTCCGCCAGAAGGCGCCCAACCTGCCGCGACATTTCCCGAGCTTTTTCCCTCTCGCCAAGGCCATTGTAGGCGGTGGCCAGACTGGTGTATACGGCGGGATTGCCGGGCTGGAGCCTGCGGCCAATCTCGAGATGCTGCGCCGCGTCCTTGTAGCGTCCCTCGCGCAGATAGAGCTTGCCAAGCGCGATCTGCGTGGTCGAGTAGCCGGGCTGTTCCTGCGCGGATTGCTCCAGCGCGCTTTGGGCCTCGGCAAACTCCGGCTGGCCGGGGACAGCGCCTTCAAACAGCAGCACGGAGCCCAGCAGCTCAAGGGTTTGGTAGTCGCGATGGCCGTCTTTGACGGCTTGGCGCAGGAGGCTGGTCGCGCCCTTCAGGTTGTCTTCGTAAAGGTCTTTTTGCACCACCGCGAGCGTGCCAATGTAGTCGCCGTTCGCAAGCTGCGCCGCACGATTAAAGTCGGGCTTTGCCTCATCAAACCGGTCGAGCCTGCTGAGAAAAACCGCGCGCTCATAATGCAGCCGCGCCGAGTTGGGAAGGTTCTTCAGGCCCACGTTCACCATGCGCAGACCGAGTTCGTAATCCTGATGATCGGTGCAGGCGTCGGCCATGTAGGCGTAGAGTTTTTCATCGTCAGGGGCGGCGGCGGCGGCCTCAAGGAAGACCTGAAACGCGGGGCCGGTCTGGCCGTCGCCGATATACGCCTGCGCCAGCAGGTTGTCGATGATGGTGGATTTGTGTCCGGATGCCCGCAGCAATTCAAGCTCGGCAATGGCCTGCTTGTAGTTGCCAGTGCCGAGATAGCAGATTCCGAGGTTGACGCCCACGGCGTAGGGATCAATGCCTTCGCGCTTCGCGGCGAGCAGATGCGGGATGGCTTGCTGCAGCAATCCGCGCCGGGTCAGGTCGGTTCCGGTACGCAGCTCGGAATCGGCTGTGGCGGAAGCGGTCGTCGAGGCTGGGGATTCTGACGGCGGAGACGACGGGGAAGAAGACCTCGGGCCGTGCTGAACAGAAACCTGAGCAGACGCGAATGAGGCAAGCAGGCAGCACAGGACTGCCAGACAACCCACGCTACTTCTACTGCTCATGGCGGTATTGTATGCCTTAAAATTCGGCGGCTGTCCAGAGGGTGATGGATTCTATTTTGTATACATTTTGCGATTGAGGTATAACTTCCCGCAAGGCATTTTACTGGTTCGCGAGGTGATGAATGGATCGTAGGAAGTTTTTGCAGAACGCGGCGGCTGGGGCGGTCGCCCTGAACAGCCTGCCGGCTATGGCAATGGAAGCATCAAAGACCAACTCCCAGAGCAAAGCCGCGAGCGGGCGGGGGTTGGGGGTGGTCCCGGCGAGCAAGGTTTCGACGGAAGGCCACACGCTGCACAGCACGTTCAGCCGCAACGGCGAGCAATGGAAGGTCTATGAGGACCTGCGGACACGCGACGGCGCAATTACGTTTGTCTCCTCGTCGGGAAAGGCGCGGGTGCTGCCCAAGACGGCGGAAGCGGTATTCGCGGAGGATGGCCCGCAGTATCTGGGACTGGAGTTGAAGGACATTGGCATGGCTGCGCGCGACTTGCTGGCCGACAAGCTGCTGGCGAACGGCGATCCTGTGGAGGACGAGGTGAGGCGGGCCGCTCCGCCGATGGACTCGGAGCACCGCGAGGGTGGGCGTGGGTATCGTCCGCGCTGGAACACTTTTGTAGGAACGCGCGAATGCAGTGACACAATGCCGATTTATCCCAGCGGAAACACGCGCACTTACCACCCCATTCAGTACATTGGCGAGCTAACCAACGAGCGCGCGAACAAGCGGCACGAGGGGCTGGTGGGCGGCTGGATGCCGGCGGTGCGGAAGGTCCTGCCCGGTGACAACGGCTCGTATTACGAAATGATTGTGTTCGGCGATGTGCTGGCGAAGGACCGCTTCATTGTGCAGACGTGGCACCGCACGGCGAAGATCGAGAACGGCCGCATCACCAAAGTGGAGTTTGGCTACAGCTATCCCGCGTATGACGGCGGTCATGCATCGCCCTCGGCGGAGGAGTTTTATCGCGGGCTGCTGGAGTTCGCCGAGTACTGGGACCGGCTGAACCGCGAGACTGTTCCCATTACGCTGCCCGATCCCAGTTGGACCAACTTCGTGAACTACGCCTTTGTGAAAGAGCAGATGGTCCGGCCAGACGGCTACTATCCGAAATATGGCGCAGTGGATCGCGACTACTACGGGCCGGAGTACGACGGGTTTCAGGACACCTTCACCATGTCCTTCTACTCGAACCTGGAGTGCGGAAGGTTTGATCAGACGCGGGAGGTCGTCGACAACTACTTCACGCATTTTGTGGACGACAAGGGCATGGTCAACATGCGCGGCCCGGAGACGGGACAATTTGGCCTTACGCTCTGGCTGATCGCGCGATACTACAACTACACGGGCGACAAGGCGTTGTTGCTGAAGCACCGGAAGAAGATCGAAGCGACGGTTGCGCTCTTGGAGCACCTGCACGACGAAAGCCTGAAGCTGCCGGAATCCGATCGTGGCTATGGACTTATCTCCGGCTGGTGCGAGTCGGACTCGTGCCTTATGCCCGATCCCTCCTTGTGGTGGAAGCCGTATTTCTCCAACAGCGCCTTCACCGTTCGCGGCTGGCGCGAAATCGCTGGCACGTGGCGCAAGCTGGGCCTGAACGGCGGCAGCGCATGGACACGCCGTGCCGCCCAACTCGAGAAGCAGTTGCTCAAGAGCATCGACGCGAACACACGGCGCGATATGACACCTCCTTATGTTGCTCTGCTGCCCGGCTCCAAGCTCACCTTTATGGAGGCGTACCAGAAGGGCCGCAATGAGCAGGGATGGGCGCACCGCTGTTATACCGAGTTGGTGCATCCGGGCGTGCTTCCGGCCGAGCAGGCCAACGCGGTCATCGACACCATGCGCGCCTACGGAGTCACGACCATCGGCGTGGTCGCCAACGTGGAGCGGCCAAACCCGCGCGGGCGCGCCATCCTGGGCTTCATCTCCTATGGATACGCGCATGAACTGATGCGCCTCGGCCGCATCGAGGAATACATCCTGTTCATGTACGCGCACCGCTATCACGACTACTCGCGGGGAAGCTGGACGGCGGGCGAGGTCTCCGGCATTAGCGGCGGCGGAGCGCTCTTCTGCATCCCGGCCCAACAGACAATTCCGCTGCTGGTGCGCTGGGCGCTGGTGTGGGAGGACCCGGATGAAGACCAGCTCAGCTTTGGCCGCGCACTGCCGCGCGATTGGATTGCGACCGGCAAGCCGATTGCAATTGAAGGTGCGCCGACCCGCTGGGGCCGGGTTCACTACCACTTGGCTCCGCGTGGGGCCGATGAACTGGTCGCGACCATCACCATGCCGGAGCGCGGCGAGTTGCCGAAGGAGCTTCAGGTCAGCTTCCGTGTCCCGAAGGGCAAAACAATTTCCAGCCTCACGGCGAACGGCGAGACGGTCTCGCCCAGCGGCAAAGACAAGGACACCGCGGTCATTAAGCCGGGAGGCAAGCGGAAATTTGAGGTGGTAGCGCGCTTCGCCTGAAACTTACGCCGCAGTTTCCCGTCACACAGAAGGACTGGATAGCCAGTCCTTCTTTCGGGATGTTAATTTGTACGCAATATTGTATTCTTCAGTGACCGCGATGAGTTCGGCGCGCTGAAAAGAGAGATGAGGGTTGCGAGTCATGAACCAAAAGGTAAGTCGTAGAGGATTTCTGGGTGGGGCCGCAATGCTGGGAACAGCGGCCCTGATGCCGTCGAAGGCGGCGGCCCAGGACGCGAAGCCGGGTAAAAGCACCGGGAAGGACACAGCCGTCCAGTACCTGACGGACGCCAAGCTGGCGGAAAAGGTGACGTGGAAGGCCGAGCCGTTCTCCATGCAGGACGTTCGCCTGCTGCCGGGTCATTTCAACGACATGAGGGAGCTGAACCGGAGCTGGCTCTATTCGCTGCCCAATGACCGGCTGGCGCACATGTTCCGGGTGACGGCGGGCATTCCCTCAACCGCCGATCCGCTGGGCGGATGGGAAGAACCGACGGGCGA
>JAICYR010000072.1 GCA_025934135.1 Acidobacteriaceae bacterium
AGCGCGACGAAATTTTTTATGCCAAAGCGACTGGCGTAGGCAATCCGGTGATCTACGTTGGCGCGAAGACTGGACGCGATGGCATTCATGGCGCAACCATGGCCAGTGAAGAGTTCACCGAAGGCTCTGAGCAGAAGCGGCCCAATGTGCAGATGGGCGATCCGTTTATGGAGAAACTCCTGCTCGAGGCCTGCCTCGAAGCCATGGCGACCGGAGCGGTGCTCGGCATTCAGGACATGGGTGCGGCCGGCCTCACCTGCTCCACCTGCGAAATGGGCGGGCGCGGCGGCGTCGGCCTCGAGGTGGAACTCGACCGCGTGCCTCAGCGCGAAACCGGCATGTCCGCCTACGAGATCATGCTGAGCGAGTCACAGGAGCGGATGCTGCTGGTCGCGGAAAAAGGGCGTGAGGACGAGGTCCTGAGAGTCTTCGAAAAATGGGGGCTCGACGCCAGCATCGTCGGCACTGTTATCGGCGAGCCGCGCATGAGGATTCTGCAACACGGCGAAGTGGTTGCCGATATTCCCAACCAGTCGCTGACGGATGATGCTCCGCTGTACCACCGTCCCGTCGGGACGTGGAAGGCTCCGGTTCCGCTGGATCCTCCGGCGGAAGTTCTGGAGGAGTTGAAGAGACCGCGCGATTACACGGCGGACTTGAAGAAGCTGCTCGCGTCGCCGAACATCTGCTCCAAGCATTGGGTCTATGAGCAGTACGACTCCATGGTGCAGACCAACACGGTGCAGGGGCCGGGCGGCGAAGCTGGCGTCATGCGGATTAAGGGAACCAATCGCGGGCTGGCCATGGCGCTGGCCGGCAACAGCCGCTGGTGCTATCTCGACCCCAAGCTTGGAGCCATGCACGCCGTAGCGGAAGCCGCGCGCAAGGTCGCTTGCACCGGAGCAACTCCCGTTGCGGCGACGAACTGCCTGAACTTCGGTAATCCTGAAAAGCCGGAGATCATGGCGCAGCTATCGGCCGCGATTGACGGCATTGCCGAAGCCTGCACCGCGCTCGGGACTCCGATCACCGGCGGCAATGTCTCCTTATATAACGAGACCAAGGGCGAGGGGATTTATCCGACGCCTATCTTGGGTATTGTCGGCATCATCGATGACATCAGCAAAGCAGTTCCGGCGGGGTTTCAGCGGGAAGGCGATGTTATCGTCTTGCTAACTGCTGGTCCAGCAGCAATAGGCCCTTCAGAAATATCCTCCCAAAGGGCTGCTCAGGAGCTTGTAAATGCTGCTTCCGATCGTGCCACAAGAGAATTCGGCTCATCTGAATTCGCGCAGATCGTCCTTAATAGTCTTTGGGGAACTCCTCCGTCGCTGAACCTTGTTACCCAAGCTCAACTGCATAGATTTCTGGTTCGCCTTGCGGAGGATAAGCTGATCCACTCAGCCTGCGATATTTCAGATGGGGGTCTTGCCGTAACTTTGGCTGAAGCATCATTCGCGCATCACATCGGAGTCAAAGTAGCGGTTGCGGCAAATCCTGGCCTAGGCGAATTCGGCGTGTTTGCGGAAGACTCTAATAAAATTCTCGCCACTTGCTCTCCTGAAAATCTTGATTTGCTCAGAACGCTCGCCGCACCTTATGGCATCTGGGTGAACCGAATCGGTGAAACGGTTGCACATCATCTACAGGTAGATGTTTTTGAAGAGACCATTATCTCTACCTCGATCGCCGACCTCAAACAATCTTGGTCCTCCGCTCTTGAATCCCATCTGCACGATCAACCCGCTGAGGTGTTGGCATGAAGCGCCTGATGATCGAGGGCATTCCGGGTGAAGCGCAGCAGGTCATCGGTGGAGATACCTCTGAGCGGCTGGAATACCACGACGACAAACTGCGCGAAGAGTGTGGCGTCATGGCCGTCTTCAATCACCCCGAGGCGGCGCGGCAGGTTTATCTTGGCCTTTACGCCCTTCAGCATCGCGGGCAGGAATCAGCCGGCATAGCCGTTGCCGACGGCAAGAATCTTTCCAACATCAAAGGCATGGGGCTGGTCGCGGAAATCTTCAGCGACGACGTGCTCGACAAGCTAAAGGGCGACATGGCCATTGGCCATACGCGCTACTCCACCACCGGCGACTCGGCGCTGCTCAACGCGCAACCCATCCGGGTGGAGTCGACCAAGGGTCTCATCGCCATCGCGCACAACGGAAACCTGGTGAACCTGGGCAGCGTGCGCGCGCGCCTCGAGCGCGAGGGTGCATTCTTCCAGACCACCAGCGACTCGGAAATCATCGTCCAGCTCATCGCGCACTCCAAAGAAAGCACGCTGGTTGACGCCATCGCCGACTCGCTCAGCCAGGTCGAAGGCGCTTTTTCCATCGTCATGATGACGCGCGACCGCATCTTCGCGGCCCGCGACCCGCGCGGCTTCCGTCCGCTCTCGATGGGGCGTATCGAAAATCCCGACGGGCCGGACACCATCGTCTTCGCCTCCGAATCATGCGCCTTCGATCTGCTGCGCGCGAAGTTCGAGCGCGACGTGGAGCCGGGCGAACTTGTCATGGTGACGCGCGATGGCGTCACCAGCCGCCGCTTTGCAAGCGGAGTCCAGCAGGCAAGCTGTATCTTCGAGCATGTCTACTTCGCGCGCCCCGACAGCAAAATCTACAACCGCTGGGTGCAGGAGAGCCGCGAGCAGATGGGCCGCCAGCTCGCCCGCGAAGCCCCGGCTGACGCCGATCTGGTCGTCCCTGTCCCCGACTCAGGTGTTGCGGCGGCCATTGGATACGCCGCCGAAAGCGGCATCCCATTTCGCTTTGGGCTGATCCGCAATCATTATGTGGGCCGCACCTTCATTGAGCCGGAGCAGCGCGTGCGCGACTTCGGCGTCAAGCTCAAGCTCAATCCCGTCCGCAATTTGCTGGAAGGGAAGCGCATCATCCTGGTCGATGACTCCATCATTCGCGGAACTACCAGCCGAAAGATTGTCCGCATGGTGCGTTCCGCCGGCGCGAAGGAAGTCCATCTCCGCATCAGTTGCCCACCCACCGTCGCGCCCTGCTACTACGGGGTGGACACGCCGAGCAAGCGAGACCTGATCGCCGCCAACAATTCCATTGAGGAAATTCGCGAGTTCATCGAAGCCGACTCGCTCGCCTATCTTTCGCTCGATGGCCTGCTGCACGCCTGCGATGGCGGCGAAGGCAACAAGTTCTGCGTGGCCTGCTATACCGGCAAGTATCCCACCAAACTGGTGGATGTGGACGTGGAAGACATTCTGCCAGCCGGCGCAGGCCGCTGAAGTATTCTTTACTTTTTCTCCTCATACGACACGCGCCAGATCGACCCCGATCCGTCATCCGTGACAAACAACGATCCGTCGTTCCCTACCGTTACGCCCACAGGCCGCCCCCATACATCGCCATTCGGCAGCACAAATCCGGTCAGGAAGTCCTCATAGGTCCCCTCGGCTTTACCGTCGTGCATCTTTACGCGGACCACTTCATATCCGTTGCGCCGCGACCGGTTCCATGAGCCGTGCTCGGCTGCAAAGATATCGCCCTTGTACTGGGCGGGGAACTGAGAGCCTTCATAAAACGTCATTTCTAGCGAAGCGAAGTGCGGCCCCACCAGCACATCGGGGACGATGACCTTGTCCTTCAGCTCCGGATGCTTGCCCTTCAGCCGCGGATCGGGATGCCCGCCTATGTAGTAATAAGGCCAGCCATAGAATCCGCCCTCCTGCACATGCGTAATGTAGTCAGGAACAAGATTATCTCCCAGCATGTCGCGCTCGTTTACTGAACACCAAAGCTGCCCGGTCGTTGGATTAATCGCCTCTCCCACGCAGTTGCGAATGCCCGAGGCATACACCTTCACGAACTTTCCTTCCGGCGTGAACTCCAGCACGTCGGCGCGGTGAAACTCCGCCGGGTGCGTGTCGGGATCATCCACATTGGAGTGCGACCCGACCGAAACAAACATCTTCTGGCCGTCTTTTGAGAACACAATGTCGCGGCTCCAGTGGCCTCCGCCGCGCAGATGTCCGCCGCCCGGCAAATCGGCCAGCTTCTGCGCCGGGCCACTCGCCTTCAGGTCGCCACTCTTGTATGGAAAGCGCACCACCGAATCCGTGTTCCCGATGTAGACCCACTTCGGGTTCGTCCCCAGCGGATAAAACGCGATCCCGAAAGGCTGGCTCAACCCCGTGGCGAAGGTCGAAACCTGCTTCGGATTTCCTTTCGCGTCGACCCCGCGAAACACCATGATCTTGTTCTCATAGCTGAGGGCCACAAATAAATCGCCGTTCGGGGCAGTGCGAATTTCCCGCGGACGGTCCAGCCCGGTGTAGTACAGGCTTACTTTGAAACCGGGCAGCGACTGCGGCCAGGCATTGTCCGGACGCTTCACCATATTCGCGCCGTTGTCCACCCCTTTGGTGGCATAGGGAGCGGGCAGGTCGGCCTTCGTAATCTTATGTACCAGTCCCGGTTTTTGCTGCGTGTAGTCCGTGAACGCAGCCTCGCCGGTCAGCACTTTCCCAGACTGGGCGGTAAGCGGAAGCGAAACGAAACAGGCGAGGGCAGCCAGCGATGCGATGCGAATGAGATTCATCGTAACCTCCGGGATTTGAAGAAACGACTACTTTATTAGTTGGATGTACGGTTCAAGCTTCAGGGCTGCGGAGCAGCCGCTTGTTTCGGCTGCGAGCCTTTTTGCCCCGGCGCGGTTTGCATCGCCACGGGAGCATCCATCATCTTCCGCACCAAGCCCGGTGGAATCGTCGCCGTAAATATGGCGCGGTCCTTGTGCTGACTTATCTTCGCGCTGTCCAGCATCGTCCTCACCTCGGCCCGCACCTGCTCATGCGCCGGGTCGGTCGCGGCAGTCTGCTCCACCGTGCGGACAAAGCCCAGCAGGTTCTCAACCGCGTGCGCTGAGTTGGCCGCCGCCTCCGGCGTGGGAGCAATCTCCTCCACCCGTAGCTTGGTTTTGCCCGCCCAGCTTAACGACGCCACAAACGTTGTGTCCGGCGAAAACGGCAGGCTCACACCCATGATCTTGATGCCGCCCATCTCATCGCTCAGCGGCAGGCCGATCTTGCCCACTCCCCACGCGGGCGAGAGCAGGGGAACATCCGAGTAATGCGCCGCCAGCAGCGATGACCCCGTAAACGGCAGCGCCGCCGTGCGGTAGCGGTCAATCATGGAGTGCATCTGTTCCGCCGTTGGAGTATTGCTCACCGCCACCATGTCATAGCCCAGCAGCACCACGCGCACCGTGCGCCCTTCGCTGGCGATCTCATAGATCGTGCGCTTCTCGTAAGTTTCGGTGTTCGCTGCAATGCTCTTGAGGTAATCGGCCAGCTTCTTCCCGTTGAAGTGTCCCTGGAAGACCTCCGAGAAGGCCACCGGACCGTTCGGGCCATGAGGATCAGGCATCCGCTCCAACGCGAACGCCACCTTGTCCAGGTCGCGCTCCGGATGTATCCCCGTCGCATCGATGAAGTGCTGGTAATCCGGGTCATGCGGCACCGGATGCTCATCAAAGTGCGTGGCCGCGCGCAGCGGGCGCAGGTTCAGATAAATGATGCCGTCGGAATCGGGCAGCAGCCGCGCCACCTCCGGCGGAGCAATCTTGCGGAGATAAAGCGCGCCGGCCAGCAGCAGCAGTACAACGGCAACAATCGAAATGGTGATTTTGGTGCGGCGGCGCATTTGTGGCGAGGGGCCGGCGGCGTTCGCCTGCCCCTCTCCCTTAATCATCTCATCTTCCGGACCGCAGTTCCAGAATCCGTGGACAGAGGTAGTGTCTCAATTTGAAAGATCCGCCTTGGTTAGAGACCGGACCTCTGGTGATTGGTCACACCGAGCATGCAACGCGCGGATCGGGTCCAACCGCACCGTGCAACCATCGGCCTAAGCTATTCTGAAGAGCGTGGGGAGGAGGTTTTGTAACATGTCGAAGCTCGTGTATGAATTGAACCAGTCCTTGGACGGCTACGTCGACCACCAGAAAATGGGGCCACCCCGTCCCGCTCTCTTTCGTCATTTCATCGAGCGGGTGCGTGGCTTGACCGGCATGGTATACGGTCGCGGCATGTACGAGGTAATGCGCTATTGGGACGATGACCTCCCGGATTGGGGTGCGGAGGAACGCGCCTACGCTGCGGTGTGGCGGGCCCAGCCGAAGTGGGTTGTGTCGCGCACATTGAAGTCGGTTGGCCCCAACGCCACACTCGTCGAAGGCGACATGGAGGCGGCGATACGCGGGCTGAAGATTCAGCCAGGCGGGGAGATTGAAATTGCCGGACCAGTCCTGGCAGGAAGCCTGACCGACCTTGGGCTGATTGACGAGTATCGAATCTACCTCCACCCCATCGTTCTCGGTCGTGGCAGGCCATTCTTCGCCGGCCCCCGGCCGCCGCTCCACCTGGTCGCCAGCGATCTAATTGTCGAGGACGTGATTAGGTTGACGTACGTTCCTGCTTAATCGCGCGACTCGCCCAACGGACTGCACCGACTCGTCAAACTGAGACACTATCTGGACAGAGCGTTCCCGGGCCTTGTTTCGCTCAAGCCACGCGGGATTTCGCGCCTTGCTTCGCTGCGCCGATTTTCGTTGCTTCCGGAACTTCAACGAGCTTGCCGCTCTTCACATCGAAGATATAGCCGTAAATCGGAATTACCGCCGGCGTAAGCGGATGATTGCGCAATCTCGTTACGTCAGCAACAACACTATCGGCGAGGTCGCTGTAGGGGAGCCATTCAATGTAATCCCCTTCGTGCGTTCCGCCGCTCTTCCCAACATCCTTCCATTTCCCTTGTTCAAGAACAGCAGGCTCGAGGCTCTTTGAGAGAAGATCACGTAGCACTTCATTGGTGAACGTCAGCATCCCGCAATCAACATGATGGACCACAAACCATTCTTTGGTTCCGAGCAGCTTATACGAGATAACCAGAGAACGGATCGCGTCTTCAGTCGCTCTGCCGCCTGCATTCCGAATGACATGAGCGTCACCTTCGGAAAATCCTGCAAATTTTGCCGGATCCAGCCGCGCATCCATGCACGTCAAAATTGCAAAGTGCCGGCCGGGGGGCATTGGCAGCTCACTCTTTTTTCCAAAAGAAGCAGCGTAATTCTTGTTCGCGGTTAGAACTTCATCAAGAATCTGAGACATAATATCCTCCTCAATTGCATTCTCCCGCCAGCCATCAGCACAAGCAAGCCTGATTGCCTAAGTTGCATCACTCAGATCGCGAAAGGTCGATTCCGTAATGTGAACATCCTCTCGAACCATGGGATTGTCCCGAACGTTGGACCCTAGGCTCGCCCGAATTGCTCCCACCGGTGGACCCGTGCTAGCATCCATAACTCCTGAGGACGCGGTGATTTCGCTGCGGCGAAACGCCGGGCCCGCTGCACGCGCCTCTATGGATTACGAGGATGCCAGAACCGGCGGGATGAGCGCCGCGCAATTTGCGCCGCATGCCGTCTCTCCCTGTTTACCATTTCCCGCGTCTATCACTTCAGCACTTCCTTTACCGTCACGCGCCAGCCGCGGAGCGGACTCCGAAATTTTCTCCTTCAGGAGCCACCCATGAACTCTGTGAAGTCCTATCAGGGAAGCGAGATTCGCAATGTCGCCGTCACCGGCCACGCCCACAGCGGCAAGACCACGCTGTTAGCCGCGCTGCTCCACGCCGCGAAAATGACGCCCAAACTGGGCCGCGTTGACGACGGCAGCGCCGTCACCGCTTATGACGAGGAGGAAGTCTCCCGCCGCATGACCATGCAGAACGGGGTCGCCTTTGCCGAGTGGAACGGCGTCAAAATCAATCTGGTCGATACACCGGGCTTCCACATGTTCGTCCATGAGACCCGCTCGGCCATGCTGCCCGTCGAGGCCGCGCTGATCGTCATCAACACGCCCAATGGCCCGGAAACCATCACCACCAGCGTCTGGAAATACGCTGAGGAATTCAACCTGCCGCGTGTCCTCGTCCTCAACCAGATGGACCATCCTCGCGCCGCCGCCGCTGTCGGTTCCACACTGGAGGCACTGCGTGAGCGCTTTGGGCGCAGCGTTGTTCCCGTGCAGTTGCCCATCGCCAACGGCAAGGGATTCGAAGGCGTCGTCGATCTCGTCACCATGCAGGCGTTCTATTACACGCCTGAAGGCGACGGCGCGGGGAAGATAGGGGACATCCCCGCCGACATGAAGGACGCCACCAAGGCCGCGCACGAAGCGCTGGTCGAACTCGTCGCCGAAGGCAAGGACGAACTCATGGAAGAGTTCTTCGCCGAAGGGACCATCCCCGAGCAGCACTTGATCTCTGCGCTGCACGAGGCCATCCGCGAGGACCGCATCTTCCCGGTGCTCTTCACCAGCGGACTCACCAACGTCGCCACCGACCACCTGCTCGACTTCCTCAAGGTCTACGCGCCCGCGCCCATTGAACGCGTGCCCGTCGCCGCGCGTGCCATGCTTCAGCCCGTCGCCAATGGCGCAGCCTCCGCCGGTGACGAGGTGCAGGAAATCGTCATGCGCAAAGTGGACGACGCCGAGCCGGTCGCCATCTACGCCTTCAAAACCATGACCGACCCCTTCGCCGGACGCATCACTTTCTTCAAGGTTTTCTCCGGAGTCGTGAAGAACGACGCCACCTTCACCAACTACACGCGCCGCACGCAGGAGAAGTTCGCGCACCTTTCCGTGATGCAGGGCCACACCGCCGTGGCTGTCTCCGAACTGCACGCGGGCGACCTGGGAGCCGTCGCCAAGCTCAAGGACACTCTTACCGGCGACACCCTCGGCGACAAGGGTCAGGAGATTTTCTTCGAGCCGGTGCCGCTGCCCGAAGCCGCCATGACCTACGCCATTGAGCCGAAGACGCGCGCCGACGAGGACAAGCTCGCCCCCGCCGTCCACAAGCTGATGGAGGAAGACCTCCTCGTGCGCTTCTTCCGCGATCCGCAGACGAACGAGTTCCTCATCGCCGGGGCCGGCCAGCCGCACATCGAGGCTATCGTCTCGCGCCTGCGCCGCCGCTACCACACCGAGGTCACGCTGAACGCTCCCAAAGTCCCGTATCGCGAAACCATTCGCGGACGCGCCGAGGCCCAGGGCCGCCACAAGAAGCAGACCGGAGGCCATGGCCAGTTCGGCGACTGCAAAATCCGCATTGAGCCGCTGGAGCGCGGAGGCGGCTTCGAGTTCGTCAATGACATCTTCGGCGGCGCCATCCCGCGCAACTTCATTCCCGCCGTGGAAAAGGGCATTCAGGAGTCCGCTGTGCGCGGCTATCTGGCCGGATACCCCGTCGTCGATTTTCGCGTCACGCTCTTCGACGGCAGCTATCACGACGTGGACTCGAACGAGCTGTCCTTCAAAATGGCCGGGCGCATCGCCTTCCGCAAGTGCATGGAGCAGGCCCGCCCCACGCTGCTTGAGCCCATCATGCGCGTCGAAATCGAGGCCCCCGACGACTGCGCCGGAACGCTCATGGGCGACCTCAACCAGCGGCGCGGCCGCGTGCAGGGCATGGACACGCTTGGGGCATCAACCGTGGTGCGCGCCGAAGTCCCCATGTCGGAAATGCTCACCTATGGCCAGAGCCTCACCGCCATGACCCAAGGCCGCGGCTCCTTCCACATGGAGATGGACCACTACGACGTCGTCCCGCAACCCATCGCCGAAAAAGTGATCGCGAACGCGAAGCATCCTCGCGAGGAAGAAGAGGAAGAGTAGCTCCCACAATTTTGCGTTCTCACCTAGCCGCCAGGCGGGTGCCGGGTGCCCCATCCTTTCGCGCAGCCTTATCGCGAGAAGTGGGACTCCCCGGAATGTTCCTCCGAGGATCAGGGTTTTTTAGTTTTGAGGTGGGTTTCAGCCGGTCCGTGCGGCCCTGGCATTTTCTTCCTTGGGTGGGGAGTTCTCCTCGGTAGCGTCCGGCGCGTTCTGCTGGCTGATGAGTCGCAGGCCGCGCCACCGCGGTCCATGGGTTCCCGTCGAAGGAATACTTTCGGCATCTCCGCCGCCCGGCAGCACCGCAAGTGGACGCATATTGAGCGGCAGGAACAGACTGAACACGGTCCCGTGCCGCTTGTGCAAGGTAGAGGATCGCAGCCGCAGGTCGCCGCCATAGCGACCAAGAATGGACCGCGTGACCCACAGGCCCAGACCGGTGCCGCCCTGCCCCTTAGTGGTGAAAAACGGCTCGCCCAGTCGTTCACGCACCTCCGCCGGAATGCCCGATCCATTGTCGCCTATGGAAAGCCGCAGCCCGCGCGCTCCGTGCCTTGTCCACCGCCGCGACGGTCGAATGCGGACCACGATGCGTCCACGCTGCGAACTTGCCTCAATGGCGTTGGAGATCAGATTTGAAATCACCTGCCGCATTTCACCAGGGAAAACGGTGATGCTGTCGGAGCTTTCATACTGCCGCACCAGCCGCAGGTCCTTTTCGCGGATGCGCCGCGCATGGAGCCCCAGCACTTCCTCTATCAGTTCAGGAAGCTGTACCCGCACGGGCATGGCGGTTTCGCGGGAGAAAGTCAGGGTCTGCTTGCTGATCTGGACTACGCGGCTCAACTCGCGCTGCGCCAGCTTCAGATACTCCGCGTTCTTACCGGTGGCTTCCTGCTCGATCAGATAAAGGAGGTTCGTGATCGACTCCAGAGGATTATTGATTTCATGCGCGATACTGGCGGCAAGCCGCCCAAGCGTGATCAGCTTTTGGTTCTCGCGCAGAACTTCCGTCACCTGGTCCAGTTTCACCGGACCGGACAGTACTGCTCCCCTGCGATGTTTGTCCGCTCCCCCCATTACCCAAACCTCGGCATTTCCCCATTCCTTTAAAAGCTTGCAATTCAGCCTAACGAGTTCGATGAAGTCCCCAGAGTCCCTGTTGCTTGCTTAGTTTCAGCCGGAATCTGCCCGGTAATCGCTCCAACACGCGAGGTTTCCTCCTGTAAGTATCGGAAAAAACGGTGATTGTCTTGAATCGGGAGATTCCCGCCCCGGCCAGAAGCGCCGCTGGATTGCGTTGCTGAGTGTAAAATTTCTAGGTTCTTATCGGCTTTGGCTGGCCACCATGCGCGTTTTGCTTCTCTCAGACATCCATTCGAACCTCGAGGCACTGTACGCTGTGCTGGGAGCCGCGCCGCCGCACGACCTCGTTTGGAACCTCGGCGACGTGGTCGGATATGGCGCGGACCCCAACGAAGTGATCGACCGGGTGCGTGGCCTCGGCCCGATTTTTGTGCGCGGAAACCATGACAAGGCGTGCAGCGGAGTTGAGGGACTTGAACGATTCAACCCTATCGCCGCGCGTGCCGCGCAGTGGACGCACGACTCACTGACCTCGGGAAATCTGGAATGGCTTCGGCAACTGCCCGCGGGGCCGGTTATGCCGGAGGGTTCGGACGTGACTTGCTCGCACGGATCGCCACTCGATGAGGATGAGTACCTCATAACCGTTCGCGACGCATGGCTTCCGCTTTCACAGTCGCCGGCGCGCATCAACTTCTTCGGCCACACGCACGTCCAGGGAGGTTTCGCGACCAACGGCGAGGAGTGGTTCCAACTCAAGCCTCAATTCTCCGCCAGCGGCGCGGACGACTACGAGCTGCCGCTGCGCGAAAACGCCCGCTACCTCATCAATCCCGGCTCGGTAGGCCAGCCTCGCGACGGGGACTGGCGCGCCGCCTTCGCGGTTTATGAAATTGAGGATGGCATGCGGCGAATCATGTTCTATCGCGTTCCCTATGACGTGAAGCAGGCCCAGGGAAAAATCCTCGCCGCCGGACTGCCGGATCGTCTGGCCACACGGCTAAGCGAAGGGCGATAGCGCTATTTCGCTCCTGCTGCCGGCATCGATTCGGAGCCCACGACATCAAAGCTGACCATCTCGCCTCCCCGAGGAGAGAAAGAAACCCGCGGCGGGTCGCGCTGCCATACAGCGGGCCCGCAGGCGGTCGAGGCCGGCGCCGCCGCATTCCATTTTTCTAGTTTCCTGCTTACCACCGCGCGCCTCACGCCGATGCGCATAACCACTGCATAGAGGCTTTTGCCGCTCGCGGTCAGCCCGCAATAGGCCGCATAATCCCGAAACCACACCACGTTGGAAACGGATGAATCATAGTCCGGCAGCCGCAGGTCCTTCACCTTGCCGCGCTTGTCCACCAGCAGCCACTGCCCTTTTTGCCAGACCCAGTGTTCGTGCTTGTCCGTCGGAAGCGCGTCATTCACGCGCAACGCGCTCCGCACCGCAAAAGTGTGCGGCGTGACTTCGTGAATTTCACCCGTTGACCAGCGTTCCACTTTGCCGTTCACCACCAGCGGACGCACTGTAAGCTTTGTCTCGCCCGGACGCGCGCCCGCCGGGTCGCCCTCTGCCGAGTAGGGAACGATGTGCGCTTTTCCCAAAGCCGCGTAGTGTGGTTTGGCTTTCGCGGCACAAGCCGGCACTCCACCCAGCAGCAGCAGCAGGCCCAAAGTCCAGATTGTCCAGTTTCGATACACCACGCCAGCATAGGCGCGGCCCATCTTTCCCGACAGGTCACGGAAGTAACGGTCTACGCGGCACGCCGCTTTCTTCCCGTGAAAGACCCGGTTAGTGAAGCCCTGCAACTGCATTTGGATTCTGCTGCGCCGCGCCCCCTTCGGGACGGGCATTATCTTCCAGCAGCTCGCGCTGCCTGCGTTTGCCGCTGCCCACCTGACGGGGATCTTCAGTTTCCAGGGTTTGTACCCCGGCTGGATCTTCCTGCTTGCCCTCGGGCCGCTCCGGCTTGATCTTCGCGCCTGTTGCGCGTGACGGAACGCGCTGCTTCGGATGTTCGCTCTCAGGTTTCTTCGCCATGCGGAGATTAGATGCCCGTCCGATTTTAGCGGTTCCAGGATTGCTGTACCTCGAAGCCACAGCCTTCAAGTCGATGCGATCAACAGGGAGCAGCGACCCTGAAGTTATTCAAAAAGGGCATAGCCATCCTGGAACCGCCTTAGCGCGGCTTTCCGGCAATCTCCGCAAAGGCCTCCCGCAGCCGCCTCCAGGTTTCCGAAAGCTCCTCGGGCAGCACGCGCGTTTCTCCCGTCACGGTCATGAAATTCGTGTCGCCCACCCATCGGGGAAGCGCGTGCAGGTGCAGGTGCATGTCCACGCCCGCCCCCGCCGCCTTGCCGAGATTCAAACCCATGTTCACGCCGTCCGGGTGATACACGCGCGCGAATACCTCTTCGGTTCTCTGCGCCATATCCATCACTTCGCGGGCGGTCTCGGCGGGCAGCGCGGCCAGCGAAGCCTGATGTTCATAAGGAACCACCATCACATGACCCGACGTATAAGGGAAGCGGTTCAGGCACACAAACGCGCGCTCGCCTCGGACCACCACTAACGCCGCGCGTTCGGCGTCATCGCGGGCCATGCCGTGCTCAATGGCATAATCCACGGCGGTAATCATGTTACAGAACAGACATCCGTGGTTTCCCGGCCAGCCGCTCAATTCGTCGGGCACACCCTTGCGGCCGTCACTCTGATCGGTAATGTAGGAGTAGCGCCACGGAGTCCAGAGATAATCCATGGCATGAAGTGTATCGCGACGAGAAAACGATCAGCTAAGATTTCACCGATGCTGCAACTCCTGCTTGTGCTCTCGCTGCTGATTGCGTTCACCGCCTCGGCGCAATCGCGCGGGGCCGCCTCTGCTCGGGAGCATCGCCGTCCCAATATCGTTTTCTGGAAAACGTCGCCCAAGTCCGTTGATCTGCTGCTTGGCCACGTTCCGCAGACGGATGCTATAAGGCTCGCGCAGCTCAAACAGACTTTCACGGACCTGCAATGCGGAAGCAAGCGGCTCCAGGAGCAAACCGCGCCCGAAGGCAAGAACCTCCTCTGCACCCTTCCCGCCGCAGGCCCGAAAACCGCATCCGGAAAGGACGACCCCAGCATCATCCTCGTTCTCGCGCATTACGAGCGCGACGGGCCGGGCAGGGGCGCGGTCGAAGACTGGAGCGGTGCTCTCATGCTGCCGTTCCTCTATCACGCGCTCTCGGCCGCTCCGCACCGCCACACGTTTATCTTTGCCGAAGTGGATGGCGAGAGCGGGGCCGCCGCCCTTTTCAACTCCTTCACGGCGGCCGAGCGGCACGAGATTCTTGGAGTCGTCGCGCTTGACGCCCTCGGACTCGGCCCCGCACGGTTTTACATCAACCCGAATGACAGTTGCGCGTATCTGGCGTGGACGCGGCTTGAACAGCCTCTGCTTCAGGCCACCTCCGATCAGCGGCTCCCTGCGCCGGATGAAACTCTTCCCGGAAGCTGGTCAAAAATCGACGTGACCCGTGTATTCCGCCATCATGATGTTCCATCCATTCTGGTCCACTCCGTCGCGTGGAGCACGCGCGACACTCCCGGCTCCGTTCGCGACACTGAGTCCGCAATTGATCGAGACATCTATATGCGGACCATTACTCTGCTTGCGGATTATGCCGTGGAACTGGATGCTTTCCAGCCCAGCCCCCACCAGTAGACCCGTTCGTGATTCAATGAGGACGTGAGTCACGAATTTGAAATTGGTCCGGTCCATGTCGGGGCGGGACAACTGTTCCTGATCGCAGGACCGTGTGTGATCGAGAGTGAAGCGCATGTGCATAAGATGGCCGACGCCATCCAGCGCGTCACGTCCGATCTGGGCATGCCCTACATCTTCAAGGCGTCGTATGACAAAGCCAATCGCACGTCGGTCAAGAGCTTTCGCGGGCCCGGACTGAAAGAGGGGACGGCGATCCTGCGGCGTCTGGCCGAGTCAACCGGCCTGCCTGTCCTCACCGATGTTCACGAGCCCTCGCAGTGCGAAATCGCCGCCGAGGGAGCGGACGTCCTCCAGATTCCGGCGTTCCTCTGCCGTCAGACGGATCTGCTCACAGCTGCCGCGAAAACCGGGCGCGCCGTGAATGTGAAGAAGGGCCAATTTGTGGCTCCCGGAGACATGAAGCACGCGGTGGAGAAGGTGAGGGAAGCCGGCAACAGCCGCGTTTTTCTTACCGAGCGCGGGACCACGTTTGGCTATAACAATCTGGTAGTTGATATGCGATCGCTGGCCATTATGCGAGGGTTCGCACCCGTGGTCTTCGACGGGACCCACTCCGTGCAAACTCCGTCGGCCGCAAATGGGGTCTCGGGAGGCCAGCCGGAGTTTATTCCTCTGCTTACGCGCGCCGCCGTGGCCGCCGGAGTCGATGGAATTTTTCTGGAAGTCCACGACAATCCGGCGGAAGCTAAATCCGACGGAGCCAATGCTCTCGACCTGAAAAACCTGAAGTCGGTTCTGGAGAACCTACTGGCCATCCAGGCCGCAGCCCGCTGAGGCCGTCCCGATCTCGTTGAGGTGTGTTTAGCTGCCGGCGGCCCGATTGTGTGTGTTCTGATCGTGCGGGTTGTGGGTCGTGCCACCCGCTTCAGCGTACTGGGTCATGGTTTCGCGCAGGTACTTGTGCGGATTCACCGGCGTATCGCGGACCCGGACCTCATAGTGAAGGTGGGGGCCGGTGCTGCGTCCGCTGCTGCCCACATAGCCAATTATTTGCCCACGCCTGACCTGCTCGCCCGCTGTAACGGCGAATCCGGAGAGGTGCCCGTACAGGGTATCGACACCGTCGCCGTGGTCAAGGATGATCTCGCGTCCGTAGCCGTTGCCGAAAGAGGCCTTCAGCACCACGCCGTCCGCAGGCGCGCGGACCGCCGCACCGAAGGTAGTGGCGATGTCGATGCCGGAGTGGAAAGCGCCCTCTCCATTGAACGGATCAAGCCGCTCGCCGAAAGAACTGGTGATGCGTCCCATCACAGGCCAGAGGGTTGGAGCATTCAGCAGGGCCTTCCAGTTGTGGTTCACAGCGGGGTTAATGCCACTTGCAAAGGCCTGGGCCAACTGGCCGGAAAGCGCCGTGGTGCGCAACGACGAAAGCTGGTCGAAGGACTCGTCGTAGGCCGCGTCTGAAAATGTGAAACCGGTATCGGCGGCCAGCGAAGGGACGGCCGCGGACTTGGATGTCCGGTTCTGACGAAGCCCGTAGAGCGCGCTGACCTCGCTGGCCAGCGAGCCAAGCGATGCGGCCTGGACTTCCTTCTGCTGGGCCACGGCCTGGAGCTGCCTGTAGTCCTGGCGAAGCGCCTCGTGCTGAGTGCGAATCTGGTTGAAGCTGGCTGTTTTCAGCAGCATACGGCTGTAGGAGCCAGCCATGCCCGCAATCGTGAAGGCCCCCACGACGGCGGCGGCCACAAAGATATAGGCGTAGTGGAGGGGCACCGGGATTTTGCGCAGACGTCCGTCTTCTTCCCGCGCCACAAAAATAATGTAAAAGCGTTTTCGCACGATACTTTCACCTGACGTTCCGGGAAAACCGCGCGTGATCCCGTAATTTCCACGATGAGCCGGTCCCCTCGAACCGGAGAGTGGGGATTCCTTAATTTGACGCTACCAGCCGGAAAGAAGTCGGTCAACACAGAATTGTATTGGGGGCCGCAAATGACAATACGAAATCCTCATTTGAACATGGCAATCCGGTCCGGGCGCAGTTTGGCGTGCCCGTCCAGCCCGGTAAAACCACGCGCCCCTCTTTTCTCTCACCCGCTGTATAATCTGTGGATAAGCCCGCTTTGGGCGAGGTTGGAGGTGTATTTCTTTGGCAGAGGTTCGCGTGCAGGAAGGCGAGCCGCTTGAAAACGCGCTGCGCCGGTTTAAGCGTAAGGTGCAGACGGAAGATATTAT
>JAICYR010000136.1 GCA_025934135.1 Acidobacteriaceae bacterium
CGCAGGGATCGCTTTCCTGCGCAAGGATGCCGTCGCGTCGCCACGCGGCAAAATCTCTTGCGGCGCGGCGGTAAACATCCTGACCGCCTTCCCCATCAAAGAGTTCAGGCAGGCCAAGGATGATGCGCACCAGGTTGTAGGGGCTGCTCCGGTAATAGGCCTGTTGCATGGCGGGGGTGATCTTATCGTACGGCTGCGTCACCACGTCCTGGACCCGGACCATGGCTGGGTTGTAACGAAGCGCGCGAAATGGATAAATCCGGGCCATTCTGTGAGGTCTTACTCCAATAGACGCCGCGTCGGGGCGATGGATATTCGGTATCGTGAATCCTGCCCGATTGTAAATCAGTCTTTTAGGAGAGACCGCACGGTAACGTTTATGGGAACGCAAGGAGACGAGAGCTGCCGCTTGTTTTAGCATTTTCGGAATAAAGATGCGGGGCAATCCTAATGACACGGCAGTGACAAGCTGCTTCTGCAAATTGACGTAAGATGTCCAACACGGAAGTTAAGAAGATGAAGTTGTCTTTCTACATTTCGGGCCGTTCATCAGGGAACCGGAGAGCAGTGTTCGGGCTTTGCGCTCTGGCCGTGGTCCTAATGCTGGCGGCGTTCTGGACGCCGGCGCGCGCCCATGCGCAGGAAGACCAACTGAATAAAGTGCATGTGGAGCCGCCTCCACCCAAGCCGGAGCCTGGCCCTAAAGCGACGCTGATCGACGGCAAGTCGGGAATGGCGGCGCGGGCGGACGCGAAATTCCGGGTGAACGTGAACCTGGTGCTGATTCCGCTGACCGTGACGGACCCGATGGACCGTTTGGTGACAGGGCTGGAGAGGGATAATTTTCAGATTTTCGACGAGAAGACGCAGCAGACAATCCAGTCCTTCTCGACCGAGGACACCCCGGTTTCCATCGGCGTAATTTTTGACATGAGTGGGAGCATGGGAGACAAGATTCTCCGCGCGCGCGACTCGATCCTGACCTTCCTGAAGACTTCCAATCCGAAAGACGAATATTTTGTAATTGGCTTTAATGACCGGCCGCACCTGATTGAAGACTTCACTTCCTCCACGGAAAAGATTGAAGAGCGGCTGGCGAATGTGAAGGCTGGCCACCGGACCGCGCTGCTGGACGCGATCTACTTTGGCCTGGACAAGATGAGGCAGGCGAAGTACGCGCGCAAGGCGCTGCTTGTGGTCTCCGACGGCGGCGATAACCGGAGTCGCTACACCGAAGGCGAGGTGCGGTCCCTGGTGCGGGAATCAGGCGTTCAGATTTATGCCATTGGAATATTCGATCCTGACGCACCGACAATGGAAGAACGGATGGGGCCGGTCCTGTTGAACGACATTGCCAAGTCCACCGGCGGCAGAATGTTCAAAGTGGACGATGTTTCGGAGATGGCGGACGTTGCGACCAAGATCAGCCAGGAGCTTCGCAATGAATATGTGCTGGGTTATGCGCCGAGCAACCAGAAACACGACGGAAAGTGGCGTAAAGTGAAGGTAACGCTGGTGCCTCCCGCGGGGCTGCCTCCGCTCACGGTTCATGCTCGCAACGGATACTATGCGCCCCTGCATTAGTCATCTTATTTTGCCCGTCTTACTGGGCCTGGCGCTTCCGCTCACCGTCCGCGCGCAGAGCGGGACGCCGCAAAAGCAGGCCCCGGAAATCACCTCGCCGGAAAAGCAGCTTCCTCTGAATATGGACCGCGATCCGGTTGTTTCTCCCGACGCGGCGGACAACGAGCCGGTCAGTCCAGCGCACCCGGGGAATTCCTCCCGCGGCCAGACGCTGGAGCGCGGGGCCGGCGGCCGATACACACTTACGCGCAACGTGGATGAGGTGGTGCTGAATGTCTCTGTGTTCGACCGCGACCGGAACCGCATCGACAACCTGACGGAGAATGACTTTAAGGTGTGGGAGGATGGTGTCCCGCAGAAGATTGTCTCTTTTCAGCACCAGGACCTGCCCGTGTCGATTGGGATTTTGGTGGACAACTCCGGCTCCATGCGGGACAAGCGGGCGGCGGTGAACGAGGCGGCGCTGGACCTGGTGAAGGCATCGAACCCTGACGATCAAGCCTTTGTGGTGAACTTTTCCGACGAAGCGTATTTGGACCAGGATTTTACTTCGAGCATCAGCAAGTTGCGCGACGGGCTTACGCATATCGATTCGCGCGGTGGGACGGCGCTGTACGACGCGGTGGTGGCCGCAGCGGACCATCTGGAGAAAGACGCCAAGCGGCCCAAGCAGGTGCTGCTGGTGATTACGGACGGCGAGGACAACGCATCGAGCCTGAATCTGGAAAATACCATCCGCAAAGTGCAGGACCTGGCAGGGCCGGTGGTTTACTCAATTGGGCTGCTGTTCGGGTCGGAGACGGACTCCCACGACCAGCACCGGGCCGAGCGGGTGCTCAAATTGCTGTCGGACGACACGGGCGGGCTGGCGTTCTTTCCAAAATCGCTGGCGCAGGTGGACACGATTGCGGCCGAGGTGGCGCAGGACATCCGGCGGCAATACACGATCGGCTATCACTCGACGCGGCCAATTTCCGATCCGGGCTATCGGACTATCAAGGTGGAAGCCAAGGCCCCCGGCCAGAGTCACCTGGTGGTGCGGACCCGCAATGGCTACTATCCCAAACCGGAAACGACGAAGGTCGCTTCGGGGAAGCGGCCGCAGTCCGGCGCTCAGGACTGAAGCAACCTTTTTGCTCTCGGAAAATTCATGGGCCCCACCCGGACTGTGCGACCAGCACCTGCTAAACTAATGTGTTTTGCTATGAGCCGATCAAGCGTAGTGCAGCCTGCGGGCGCGAATTTGCGGGTGGCGGATGACATCACCGACCTGATGGGCGGCACTCCCATGCTGCGGCTGCGGCGCGTGGCGCGGCCGGAGTGGGCCGAAGTCTACGCGAAGCTCGAATTTCTGAATCCCGGCGGAAGCGTGAAGGACCGCGCTGCTTGGGGGATGATTCTGGAAGCGGAGCGGCAGGGCAAGCTGAAGCCCGGCTCCACGATTGTTGAAGCCACGGCGGGCAACACCGGCGTGGGGCTGGCGCTCGTGGGAGTGAACCGCGGCTATCGCGTGGTGCTGTTTGTGCCGGAAGGGTTTGCGGAAGAGAAGTGCATCCTGATGCGCGGCTTTGGCGCGACGGTGGAGCGCACTCCGGAAGCGGAAGGCATGAGCGGCGCGATTCGGAAGGCGCTGGCGTTAGCGAAGAACGATCCGAATGTTTTTGCGGCGCTGCAATTTGAGAATGAAGCGAATCCGCAGTTTCACCACGACACCACGGCGGTTGAAATTTGGGAACAGATGGAAGGGCGCGTGGACGCCTTGGTAGCCGGAATAGGAACGGGCGGGACGTTTTCCGGCGTGGCGCGGTTTTTGAAGGAGCAGAATCCGGCGGTGCTGACCGTTGCGGTGGAGACCCAGGGATCTGTCTTGCAGGGCGGGGAACCGGGGCCGCATAAGGTTGAGGGCATCGGCGTGTCGTTTATTCCGAAGACGTTTCATCGTGATGTCGCCGATGAAATTGTGAAGGTGGCGGACGAAGATGCGTTCGCCATGGTGCGGCGGCTAGCGGCGGAGGAGGGCGTGTTGGCCGGGTCAAGCGCCGGGGCCATGGTCCATGCTTCATGCGAGTTGGCAAAGCGGCTGGGCAAGGGCAAGCGCGTCGTGACCATCATTCCCGATTCCGCTGAGCGATACTTATCGAAGAAGATTTTTGAAAGCTGATCCACAATTCTCCAGCCAAAAGGAATGCAATGACAGAACGCAAGCATGGCTTTGCGACCCGTTCGATCCACGCCGGACAGCCGGCGGACCCGCTGACCGGCGCGGTGAATGTTCCGATTTATCTGAGCTCGACCTTCGCGCAGGAAGAGATAGGGAAGAACAAGGGCTACGATTATTCGCGCGCCGAGAACCCGACACGCGACGCGCTGGAGGCGAACCTGGCCTCGCTGGAAGGCGGCACGAGCGCGCACGTATTTGGCAGCGGCATGGCGGCCATCATGGCGATGGTTACGATGCTGCGCACGGGCGATCACGTGATCTGCGGCGCGAATGTTTACGGCGGCACGCCGCGCCTGTTCAACGAGATTGTTTCGCGCTATGGGATCGAGTTCAGCTATGTGGATACGGCGGACCCGGAGAAGGTGCGGCGCGCGATTCGGCCCACGACCCGGCTGGTGCATATTGAGACGCCGACGAATCCGCTGATGATGCTGACGGACATTCGCGCGGTGGCCGATGTGTGCCATGAGCGCGGTGTTGAGATGGCCGTGGACAACACCTTTATGTCGCCGTATTTTCAGCGGCCAATTGAACTTGGCGCGGACCTCGTGATGCACTCCACGACGAAGTTCCTGAACGGCCACAGCGACGGGCTGGGCGGCGTGGTGGTGGGCACGAAACCCGAGCATAAAGAGACTTTCGCGTTTGTGCAGAAGAGCACGGGCGGGATTCTGTCCCCGTTTGAGTGCTGGCTGGTGCTGCGCGGCGTGAAGACGCTGGCCCTGCGCATGGAGCGGCACGACGCGAACGGGCGCCGGGTGGCGGAGTTTCTCGACGGACACAGCAAGATCAGCAAGGTGCATTATCCGGGGCTGGCGTCGCATCCGCAGCATGAGTTGGCAAAGCGGCAGATGTCGGGTTTCGGATCGATGCTCTCGTTTGAAACAGGCTCGCAGACAAACGCGAACGCGTTGCTGAAGCGGGTAAAGCTCTGCACGTTGGGCGAGTCGCTGGGCGGAGTGGAAACGCTGATCTCGCATCCGGCCAGCATGACCCATGCGTTCCTGAGCGCGGAAGAGCGCGCGAGGCTCGGCATTACCGATGGGCTGGTGCGAATTTCAGTGGGGATCGAGGATATCGGCGACTTGCTGGAAGACCTGGACCAGGCGCTGGGCGCGATTTAGGCACGCGCAGCGCTTACGGACATCCTGCAATTACTCAGTGAGCAGTTTCTTGGCGCGGCTCAAAGCTGATGCGTAGCCGTGTGCGAGTTGCTTTGGCAAACCGCTCCAGCGTTCGCGTCGAGGGCAAGACCTTGCCACTTTCAAGGCGCGCTATTACCGCCTGAGTTGTACCCATAGCTTTCGCGACCTGTTCCTGGGTCATTTCCGCGTTGCCTCTGGCCTGGATCAAGGCGGATGCCAGCGCAAATTCCTCTTCCAGCGACTCATACGCGGCAATGTATTTAGGGTCCTTTCTCCACCGCGCGAAGGACTCTTCAGTTGAAATGAACTTGGATTTCATTGGACCTCCTTTGCCCGCTTCAAGGCCGTTATGATCTCCCGTCGTGGTGTTTTCTGTGTCTTCTTCTCAAAAACGTGAACAACCACGACGCGCTTGCCAACTGCCGTAACGTAGATCGCACGAGCAATTCCGCCCTTGCCCTTCATGCGCATTTCCCAGAGGGGACCCTCCAGATGCTTTACATATGGTTCCCGAACGCGCTCCAGACCGTGTGACTGGATCAGTTCCACAATGCGCTGGAAGCTCGCTCGAATATCCAGCGGGAACTCATCAAGCGACGCCTGCACCTGCTCGTTGAAGAAGACTACAACCCAGGTCACCCCTATTATACCTTTTCTGCAATGTCCGATTTTTTATTGGTGCGGGCGCTGTTCGGCCTGAGGCGGTTCGGGGATAGTGGAGAGCACGGCGGGCGATTCTTCTTTCAGTTCAGGCAGTGGCGCTTCGAGGGCGAGCTTGAGTACCTCGTCCATGGAATCGACAAAGTTCATCTTCATGGCGGACTTCAGGTTTTCCGGAAGCTCGGCCATGTCCTTTTGATTGTCGAGCGGCAGAATGGCCTCGAAGATTCCGGCGCGGTGAGCGGCCAGCAACTTCTCCTTCAGACCGCCGATGGGCAGCACTTTTCCGCGCAGCGTGATTTCGCCGGTCATGGCAATGTCGCGGCGCACGGGAATTTTGGTGAGCGCGCTGGCGAGCGCGGTGGCCAGGGTGATGCCGGCGGAGGGGCCGTCCTTGGGAATGGCGCCTTCGGGCACATGGATGTGGATGTCCAGGCTGCGATAGAAGTCGCGCGGCAAGCCCAGATGCAGCGCGCGGCTGCGGATGTAGGAAAGCGCGGCCTGCGCGGATTCCGTCATGACTTCGCCAAGTTGGCCGGTAGTGGTGAGCTTGCCCTTGCCGTCGAGAATCTGGACTTCGGTTTGCAAAATGCTGCCGCCCGCTTCCGTCCAGGCAAGGCCGTTCACCAGGCCAACTTCGTTCTTCTCGTGCACAGCAGAGTCGCGGAATTTTTCAACGCCGAGAAACTCAGAGATGTTTTCTCCGGTGATGCTTTCCTTGTGCTTGGCTCCGTTCCTGACCACGCGGCGCGCGACCTTGCGGCATACGTTTCCGATCTCGCGCTCAAGGTTGCGAACACCCGCCTCGCGCGTGTAATTGCGGATGATTGAGGTCAGGGCGTCGTCGGAGAAGGGAACATTTTTGTCGATGAGGCCGGTGTTCTTGCGCTGCTTCTTCAGCAGATACTGCTTGGCAATTTCCAGCTTTTCCGCTTCGGTATAGCCGTGCAGGCGAAGAACTTCCATGCGGTCCTGCAACGCGCTTGGAATGGTGTGGAGCACGTTTGCTGTTGCAACAAACAGGACCTGAGAGAGATCGTATTCCACATCAAGATAGTGGTCCTGAAAGCTGGTGTTCTGCTCGGGATCGAGGACTTCAAGCAGCGCCGAGGCTGGGTCGCCGCGGAAGTCGCTGGCCATCTTGTCTACTTCGTCGAGCATGAAGACGGGATTCTTGGTGCCCGCCTTCTTCATCGACTGGATGATCTGTCCGGGCAGCGCGCCAATATAGGTGCGGCGATGTCCGCGAATTTCGGCCTCGTCGCGCACGCCGCCCAGCGAGAGGCGAACGAACTTGCGTCCGGTGGCCTTTGCGATGGACATGCCTAGCGAAGTCTTACCCACTCCCGGAGGTCCGACGAAGCAGAGGATAGAGCCTTTTGGATTCTTGACAAGCTGGCGCACGGCGAGGAACTCGAGGATGCGCTCCTTGATTTTCTCCAGGCCGTAGTGGTCGGCGTTGAGGACCTTTTCCGCGTGGTCAATGTTGCGGGTTTCGCGCGAACGCTTTTTCCAGGGCACGGCAAGCAGCCAGTCCAGATAATTGCGCGACACGGTGGACTCGGCCGACATGGGCGGCATGGCCTCAAGCTTCTTCAGTTCCTGAATGGCTTTTTCAAAGACCGGCTTGGGCATTCCGGCGGTCTCGAGCTTCTTCTTCAGGTCGTCAAATTCGCTCTTCTCGCCTTTGCCAAGCTCCTTTTGAATGGCCTTGATTTTTTCGTTGAGGTAGTACTCTTTTTGCGCGCGCTCCATCTGGCGCTTTACGCGCGACTGGATGCTGCGGTCCATGTTGAGCTTTTCGATTTCGACATTCAGCACATCGGCAATAAGGGTGAGCCGCTGCGATGGATCGAAGACGTCGAGGATCTTTTGCTTGTCGGGAATTTCAAGCTGAAGGTTGGCGGCGATTGTGTCGGCGAGCTTACCTGGCTCGTCCGTGCGGACGGCGGCGACAAGCGTCTCGTAGTTCAGCGACTGCTGCAGCTTCACGTACTGCTCGAAGAGCGACATCACGCGCTGGATCAATTGGTCGGTCTGCGGCGTGGATTCAAGCAGAGCTGGCTGCGTGCGAATGGTGGCGACAAAGAAGCCGTCCATGTCGCTCATTTCCTCGGCGGCGGCGCGCTCCAGCCCTTCGACCAGCACCTTGATGTTGCCGTCGGGCATCTTGACGCTCTGCACAATGCTGCCGATGGTGCCGACTTTGTAGATTTCGTCGGCGCCGGGCTCGTCCACGCGCGCGTCATGCTGCGTGGCCAGAAAAATCTTGCGGTCGCCGTTCAGCGCCTCTTCGAGCGCGCGCACGCTGGATTCGCGGCCGACGACAAACGGGGTCATCATGTGCGGAAAAATCACCATGTCCCGAATGGGCATCATGGGGAGCTTCCGAAGATCGTCCCGTTCACGGATCTCTTTGGTCTGGGTCACTTCATCCCTCTCGTAGATGTCTATTAGATGAACTGTAACGCAATTCGTCTCAAGGAGGGAATTGTTGTTCACCGGGAGTACCGAATTGGTTTCGCAATTCTCCCAAAAACAAAAAGCGAGCCGTTTCGCTCGCTTTTTGCTCCTGCTTTAAGAATTATAAATGCTGGTCTGCCCTAACCTGCTTTTTCGAGCAGCGATATCGAAAGATCGCGGTTCTTCACCATCTCGTCGGTGATTTCGAGTTCCTTGATCTTCTTGTTGCTGGGCAGATGGTACATGAGGTCGAGCATCAGTTCTTCCAGAATCATGCGCAGTCCGCGCGCGCCGACCTTGCGTGAGAGCGCCTCGAGCGCGATGGCGTGCGTGGCGGCTTCAGTGAACGTGACCTTTACGCCTTCATATTCAAAGAGCCGCTGGTATTGCTTGAGGATGGCGTTGCGCGGCTTGGTAAGAATTTCGACCAGTGCCGCCTCGTCCAACTCGTCGAGAATTCCGAGGACTGGCAAGCGGCCCACGAATTCGGGAATGAGGCCGTACTTGATCAAGTCCTGTGGCTCAGCCTGGCGCAGCAGTTCGGAGTCGCGCTGCGCGCGAATGGGTGTCTCAAGCTTGTCTGATTCGGTAAGGGCCTTGAAGCCGAGCGCCTTCTTGCCGACGCGCCGCCCGATGACGCGCTCCAGTCCAACGAACGCGCCGCCGCAAATGAAGAGGATATTCGTGGTATCGACGGCGGTGAATTCCTGGTGCGGATGCTTGCGCCCGCCCTGCGGCGGAACATTCGCGACCGTGCCCTCAAGAATCTTGAGCAGGGCCTGCTGCACGCCCTCGCCCGAAACGTCGCGGGTAATAGAGGGGTTCTCGTCCTTGCGACCAATCTTGTCGATTTCGTCAATGTAGATGATGCCGCTCTGTGCGCGGGCCACATCGCCGTCTGCGGCCTGCAGCAGCTTGAGGATGATGTTTTCCACGTCCTCGCCAACGTATCCAGCTTCCGTGAGGGTGGTGGCATCGACAATCGCGAAGGGCACATCGAGCATCTTGGCCAGCGTGTGGGCCAGCAGAGTTTTGCCGCTGCCGGTGGGGCCTACCAGCAGAATGTTCGATTTGGTCAGCTCAACGTCATTGCCGCGCGTCCGGTTCATCTGGATGCGCTTGTAATGGTTGTAGACGGCGACGGCCAACTTCTTTTTGGTCTGGTCCTGCCCGATGACGTACTCGTCGAGAAATGCCTTCACTTCCTGTGGCTTGGGCAAATGCGCCGGCGCCGCTCCAGCCGGGGTCTCGCTGCGGTCGTCTTCCAGAATGGAGTTGCAGACGGCCACGCATTCATCGCAGATGTAGGCGCGAGGGTAATCGCTGGGTGAAGAAATGAGTTTGGCGACGGCGTCCTGCGATTTATGGCAGAACGAGCACCGTAGCGTATCGTCCGATCCCGTGCGAGTTTTCATGTACTGCTGCTCCTTCGCGTGCCTACGTGCGGGGCCGGTCTATGATTTCATCAATAATGCCATATTCTTTCGCTTGTGGAGCATTCATTATGAAATCGCGTTCCACGTCGCGTTCAATTCGTTCCAGCGACTGCCCGGTGTGTTTTGACATAAGCCTGTTGGTGATTTCCCGGATGCGGAGGATTTCGCGGGCGTGAATGTCGATGTCCGTCGCCTGTCCGGAGAGGCCGCCCATGGACGGCTGGTGGATAAGAATGCGTGAATTGGGAAGCGCGAAACGCTTGCCGGTGGTGCCAGACATCAATAAAAACGCGCCCATGCTGGCCGCCTGGCCAATGCAGTATGTCACCACGTCGTTTTTGATGAACTGCATCGTGTCATAGATGGCCAGCCCGGCGGTTATCGATCCTCCGGGAGAATTGATGTAAAGCTGAAGATCTTTTTCCGGGTCTTCGCCGGAGAGAAACAGCATCTGAGCGATGATCAGATTGGCGATCTGGTCATCAATGGGAGTACCTAGAAAGATAATGTTGTCGCGCAGCAGGCGGGAGTAAATGTCGTAGGCGCGTTCGCCGCGACTCGTCTGCTCGATGACCATGGGTACGAGAGCCATGCGTTTTACTCAATCCTTCCGCGATAA
>JAICYR010000021.1 GCA_025934135.1 Acidobacteriaceae bacterium
ACGATTCCGGAGAGCGAAATAACCGCAATATCGGTCGTCCCGCCGCCGATGTCCACCACCATGTTGCCGCTCGGCTCAGTGATCGGAAGCCCCGCGCCAATGGCCGCCACCATCGCCTGCTCGACCAGGAAAACCTCACTGGCTTTGGCCCGGTAAGCGGAGTCCTCGACGGCGCGCTTTTCCACCTGCGTAATTTCCGAAGGCACGCCGATGACGATACGCGGATGCACCATCATTTTGCGGTTGTGCGCCTTCTGGATAAAGTAGTTCAGCATCTTTTCGGTGACTTTGAAGTCCGCGATGACGCCGTCCTTCATGGGCTTGATGGCCACGATGTTGCCGGGCGTGCGCCCGAGCATCTCCTTGGCCTCCTTGCCCACGGCCTCAACCTCGCCGGTGTTTTTATTCAAGGCCACGATGGACGGCTCGTTGACGACGATGCCCTTGCCCGCGGCGTAGACGAGCGTGTTGGCTGTTCCCAGATCGATGGCAAGATCACTGGAAAAAACACTGAACAGCGAGCGCACCCCGTGCGTCCGCGACGACCGCGATTGAAAACCGTTCGATGACATGAAAATGCTGAACTATTCCTGAGAGGACTCGGCTTTATTGTAAGGCCATCGGCATCCAGTTCCAGCATCTTTTGAAAAAGTTGCGGGGAAATTTCCTGATCTGAGATGGTACAGGCTGGCGTTACTGGTTCTGGCGACCCATTAACCGCCGCGAACTAATCCCCTGGAATTGGTAGGTCAGGGAACTCTTGACCAGAATCAAGTCACTGGCGTCCGCGTTCAACCCGATTCCCGCCCCGACCTTCCAGTCCAGATTGTGGCCCAAACGGAAATCGATCGTAGGGAAGAGCAACTGCTCTATGTCTTTGCCGCCGGTGGAATGCGAGATTGCTCCGTAATTGGAGTAGTACTCCAGCGCCGGTTGCGCGTGGAAGAAGCGGCGCCAGGCCACCGCCGCATCGAGTCCCAGGCGGGGTCCGCTGCCGGCCCGAGGGCCGGTCGTCGAAATATTCAGTTTCGGATTCAGGTCGAACCGGAAGTTCTGGCGCTCCTTTTCCACGATCAGCCGCAGCTCCAGTTCCTGCGAGCGGTTGTAGTTTTTCAGAGGAATATAGTATTTCCCAGAAACTGCGAGGTTCACCGGCAGGTCATCGGCATCGCGGAAACGATACTGGCTTTCAATCTGGCCTCCCGTAAATTGTGGTTCGGACCCATGGCGGGCCTGCACGTCGAAGTAGGTTCCGAGGCTCAGGCGGTCCGTAACTCCATAGTCAAGCTCCGTCGACCAGGCAGCGAGAGCAGCGGGACTCTGGCCGTTGTGGAAGTGCTCGTGAGCGCCGTCGCCTTTGGTGACATACGTCGTCCAGAAGGTGGGATATAGCCGACCCATTGCCGGCGTTCCGTACTGGTAGACCTGATAGAAATTCGCGGGTTCGGTTGGATTGTGCTGTGCGCTCTGCCCAAAGCAAAGCGCAATACCAAATACCGCACTCGCGAATCCAATGCTGGGGGACCGCATCACCGAGCGCATGCCTGCTTGGATGCCCCGCGACTCGGGCGGTTTGTTCCTCGTTTTGCGCACGGCGCGAGAGAATGGTCTATCCTGTTGTGTCCTCAAGGAGTTTCAAGGCATGTCGAACCATCTCTACAAGAACCTCATTGGCGGTGAGTGGGTGCCCGCCCGTACCGGCAAGACCTTTCTGAATGTGAACCCGGCTGATTCAGACGATATTGTCGGCGAGTTCCCGTCCTCGGGTGCGGAGGATGTGGACGCCGCAGTCACTGCTGCGGCGATAGCCTGGCAGACGTGGAGGCTGGTTCCGGCCCCCAAAAGGGCGGAAATTCTCTATCGGACGGGCGAAATTCTTACCCAGCGCAAAGAGCAGTATGCCCGCGAAATGACCCGCGAAATGGGCAAGGTACTGAGCGAGACTCGCGGCGACGTGCAGGAGGCCATCGACACCGCCTACTACATGGCGGGCGAGGGACGGCGGCTCTTTGGCCAGACCACGCCGTCTGAACTGCGGAGCAAATTCGCAATGTCCGTGCGTATGCCCGTCGGCGTGGTCGGCATGATTGCGCCGTGGAATTTTCCCATGGCTATTCCTTCATGGAAGCTTTTCCCGGCGCTGGTTTGCGGCAACACCTGCGTCATCAAACCGGCGGAGGACACGCCGCTCTCCACCTTCAATTTGGTCCAGTCGCTCATGGACGCCGGCCTCCCGCCCGGCGTCGTCAACATCGTGACCGGCTTCGGTCCAGACGCGGGCGCGCCCATCGTGTCGCATCCCGGCGTGCGGGCCATTTCCTTTACCGGATCGAGTGAGGTGGGCCGCATGGTCGGTCAGACCGCGGCAGGGAACTTCAAACCCTGCTCGCTCGAAATGGGCGGCAAAAACGCCATGATCGTGCTGGAAGATGCGAATATCGACCTGGCCCTCGACGGCGCGCTCTGGGGAGCTTTCGGCACCACGGGCCAGCGCTGCACCGCGACCAGCCGTATTCTGCTTCACAAGAAAATCGCGGCGGAGTTCACGGAAAAGCTCGTCGCGCGGGCCGACGCTCTCAAAGTTGGTAATGGACTCGACGAAGCGGTCCAGATGGGGCCTCAGATCAACCAGCAGCAGATCGAAACTTCTATCCGCTACTGCGGCATCGCCCAGAAAGAGGGCGCGAAGCTGCTCACCGGCGGCAGCCCGCTCGAAGACGGGACCTTCGACAAGGGCCATTTCTTTGCGCCTACCGTCTTCGCTGGCGTCAAGCCAGGGATGCGAATCGCCCGCGAAGAGGTCTTCGGGCCGGTAGTGGCACTGATCGAGTGCACCGATTTCGACGAGGCGATTGAGGCGGCCAACAGCATCCAGTATGGGCTTTCCACCGCGCTCTACTCGCGCGACGTGAACAAGGCCTTCCGGGCGATCCGCGACCTCGAGGCCGGTATTACCTACGTCAATGCTCCGACGATTGGCGCGGAAGTCCATTTGCCCTTCGGCGGCGTCAAGCAGACCGGCAACGGCCATCGCGAAGGCGGCACCGGTGCGCTGGATTTCTACACCACGTGGAAGTCGGTGTATGTGGACTACTCAGACAAGTTGCAGCGCGCGCAGATTGACACCGGAGAGTAAATCGGAAAGCATACGGCCATGCTTTGCTCGAAACTTTCCCCCGAAGTGAAAATTGAGCCGCGGGCCGCTTAGTACGTGGCGGCGGGCCCTCGCTACGTTCTGTGCTCCTCTATTTTTGGTGGCATTCATCGTTGCCATGCCGCTCTGCGCACAGCAATCCTCGCGTCAAGGGCTGGTTTTGGCGGGCGTGGTGCAAGCCAAATCCGGAAGACCGATCTCCGGCGCGAGCGTGTCCATCATCGCCGCCGATGCTCCTTGGCAGCGGCACACCGCGACGACGCAGCCCAACGGCCGCTTCACGATTCCCGCAATTGTGCCAGGCGGATACAGCATAACGGTGCAACTTCCCAGTCGGCCGCCGACTCACCCTTATGCCGCCAACCTGACAGGATCGTTCATCGTCCTCACCATCTCTGATCAAAACTCGCTCACAGTGGCCAGCCAATCACAGGCCCCCACCCAAACCAACGGAACAGAAGCCACCGGTGGCGAAAAGCTGTCGAGCCAATCCGTAAGTGAATTGCCGCTCAACGGTCGCGACTTCAGCACGCTGCTGCTTCTCGCCGCCGGAACCATGACCGACGTCAACGGCGCCACCAACTTCACGCAGCAATTCGCCATCAACGGCCAGCGCGGCGTTGAGGCCGTATTCGCCATGGACGGCGCCGACATCAGCGACCCGGAGATGGGCGGAAGCACATTCACCAACTTCAACGTCGATGCGATTCAGGAGCTGCAATCGAGTTCCGGATGGATGCCCGCCGAAATCGGACGCGGAGCCGCTGGATTCACCAACATCATCACCCGCTCGGGCAGGAGTGGCTTTCACGGTTCCTTCTTCGAGTTCCTGCGCAACTCGGCCCTCGACGCGCGAAACTATTTCGACCACCCTTCGATAGCCGAGCCGGGCCGCATTCCGCCCTTCCGCAGAAACGAGTTTGGTTTCACCAACGGGGGTCCCGTCCTTCTGCCGCATGTCTATGACGGGAGCGGCCGGACCTTCTACTTCGGCGGGTATCAGGGATTCCGGCAGGTGCTGGGAACAACCCAGGTCCTTGCGGTCCCCACCGCAGCCGAACGCGCTGGCGAGGACACGGTCACCTATCCTAACGGAACCACCGACACGCTTCAAGTCCCCGTCAATCCAAAGATCGCCGCGGTGCTCGCGCGTTACCCCTTGCCGAATGCCCCAACAGGAGCCTACGGAGAGCGTACTTACGCCGCACCTTCCAAGGTAGACACCGATGCCGACCAGCTTTCGATTCGCATCGACCAGAAAATGGGCCGGAAGGCTTGGTTTCTTGGCCGGTTCACCCTGGATAACATGACAGGACCGACGACTAACCCGGACCAAACGCTGCTTGACCCCAGCTTCGGCGTGCAATATCTGGACCGCCAGCGCAACGTAGTTTTTACTTATACGCGCACCATCTCGCCTCGGTATCTCTGGTCGGCATCGCTCAGCATCACAAGGACAACACCGTCCTTCCCCACGCCGAACCGCACCGACCCCGCGCTGAAATTCACCGATGGATTATTCGAGCCCTTCAATGCGGCTGCCGGCTCGGTTATGTCAGCCTTTGGAAATCTGTTCCAGGGGCAACTGAACTTTGCCTTGACCTCGGGAGGCCACGCTGTGAAATGGGGCGTGGAAGCGCGTCTGAACCGGGACACAACCTACTTCGGTATCAGCCCGAACGGAGAATACGATTTCGGAGGCGGAACGGTGTATTCGCCAGCATTCATTTCTTCGGCCAGCGGGCAGCATGATGTGCAACCAGGCGATCCTCTGCCGGACACTCTGAGCAGTCTCCTGCTCGGCCATCCCTACGCCTACACCGTCGCAGTAGCGCCGCCTTACTTCTCAAATGGAGCGCACATCGGCGCGGCAGCAATCAACCGCAATAATGTGAATGCTTACATACAGGACACCTGGAAAATCAATGATCACTGGACCCTGGACTACGGGTTGCGGTATGAGATGTACACGCCCATCACCGAACGCGCGGATCGGACTTCGAGCTTCAAGGACCCATTTCCGCAAGCGGGCGCGGGCCAGGTTTACGTCATCAATCCTCGGCCTACTTTTCAAACAGGATGGAATGGCTGGGAGCCGCGGGTGCAAATCGACTGGAGCGCCCCGGCCCGGATTCGCGTTCATGCGGGCGGCGCCATTACAGTCATCCCGCCCAACTTATGGCAGGACAATTTTCTGACCGGATCAACGCCGTTTGTCGTGTATCCCCGCGTCAACGCTTCGAGGAGCGGGGAAGTCGCCTACGGATTTCAGATTACGCCGGATGAACTCCCCCGAACCTATACTCCCGAAGGCACAGACATCTTCACCTCTGGTGATCCCAAAAAGGTGCCCGCAAACACGGTGATGGATGTCAACCGTTACCAGCAGGACCTTGCCGCACTGGCACCCGGCCATCAGCTTTCGCTTCTGAATCTGAGCGCAGTCGATCCGCACTTCGGCAACGGACACCTGCAGACCTGGACCCTCGGAATTGAGCGGGCATTCGGCGGGTTGACTGCGGATGCGGCATACGTGGGGACCGCGGCGTTTCGGCTGCCGCGCATTGCTTATCCAAATGCGTATCCTGGAGCCGATGCCGGTTTTGCGCCGTTTACCACATTCGATAACGGCGGTGCTGTAACGGGAGGTTTTGGCTTTGAGTCCGTGGTGACCAACACCGCCCACTCGTCTTATCACGCATTACAAACGTCGCTTGCAGGGCAGGTTGGACACGGCGGTCCCGGCGTGCAGGCTGGCTATACATGGGGTAAGTCGCTGGACGACGTCAGCGGGCTCCAGGGTGGCACCGGCTCCGCGGGAGCGGTCGTCGTTTTCAGCCCGCAGGACCCGTTCGACACTCACCCGGAGAAAGGGCCGTCGAATTTCGACGTGACCCACTCCTTCACGTTGAGCGTGGCGCAAAATTTACACCTTCAGGATGTGGCATTTTTCCCAACGAGTACCCGCGTGCTGACGAAAGGTTGGGAACTGCTCAGTATTTCCTCCATCAGCAGCGGGTCGCCGTTCACTGTGTATTCAGGCGTCCAGCAGACCGGCTTCGGAAGCGTCGGTGCCGACCGCCCCGATCAAACTGGTAAGCCAAATCTTTCCACCGCGCATAGCGCAGCCCGCCGCAGGGAAGACTATTTCGGCCGTGGCGCCAACAACGCTGGCTTCTTTTCCATCCCCATCGGAATTCCAGGAGGCACCGGTCCCAATTCCGGACGGTTCGGAACGCTCGGACGAAATGCCTTCCGCGGGCCTGCATACTACGACTTTGACTACGCCTTGATCAAGACGACACCCATAGGGCGTCGGCAGAGCGGCATCGAGCGCGCCGACCTTCAGTTTCGCGGAGAGTTCTTCAACCTCTTCAACACTGTCAATATGGGATTGCCCGCCAACACCATCAAAGGCTCCGGGTTCGGCATCATCAGCAAAACCGCCGGCACCTCAAGGCAGATACAGTTTTCCCTCAAACTCATCTACTGACCCGTGGGCAAAAAAGAGGGGGCGGAAGACCCGCCCCTCTTTGTATTTATATTGCCGAGTTCCCTAGAAGCTGAACCGCAACTGCGCGTAGACGCGGCGGCTGGCTGAACCGGATGAGAACATTCGCCCGGCGAGCGCATTCGATTTGCCGAAGTTCGGCGAGCCCAGCACTCCGGTCGGCGGAGCGACATTGATGATGTTAAAGAGGTTCTGCGCCTGCACGTCGAGCGTCATGTTGAACCTACGGTTGACGGCCTGTCTGGCCGGGCCTCCGCGGAAGCCGCCGCCGCCGCTCAGTCCCCCGGGGCCGAGACCACCACCCCGGTGGTAATGACCTCCGTCACCCCCACCGCTGAAGCCGCCATGCGCCACTTCCGGCCCAAACGCAAAGGACTTGCTCGCGCGCAGGTTAAAGGTGAACAGGTTCGGCCCGTTCCCCATGTTGATGGGAATCGGCGTGTAGTCAGTGCCTGGGTTCAGGTTGAACGTCCCGTATTTGTTTGTGACGGTGTTTGGATCTCCGGGCTGCCCGAACGAGGGCCGGTCGTTGAAGAACGAATCGCCGTTCACGTCCTGTCCCAGCGTGATATTAAACGGCTGACCGGACTGAAACACCGCAAACGGACCGAAGTTCATGTTCCAGGGGGCCGACCAGTTGCCCATCAAAAAGACGCGGTGGTGAGCGTTCCAGCGGGCCGGGCCGTAATCCAGCTTGAGGTTGGCGGAATTCGATGGGTTTCCGCCGCCGTCGGTGTTCGCATCGCTATAAGTGTAGAAGCCTGCCAGCGATAGCCTCTGCCCAATTCGCGTGTTGAAGTTGGCGATAAGCTCGTTCTGCTTGAAAACTCCCTCGGAATAATACTGGTAGATGTTAGGGTTACTGGGATCATAGCCCGCCAATTGCGGCGCGTTCGCGTTGCGCGTCACCGACTCGTGCTGCCCCACCGAATTCACATAAGTGAAAGACACTGTGGCATCTTTGGTCAACTGCCGCTCGAGCCCCACAGCCGCTTGCTTGGTGATAGGAACGCGCAGGTTCGGACCAAGCTGGTACACTGCCGTCTCGCTGTTGGTGATGGTGCCGCACGATTGCAGATCGGCCTCGGTAAAGTTGTTTGGGAAATAGCAGGTCGGATTCTGGATCACCACTTCGTGCAGCGGAGAATCCGCGCCGCCCTGGCTCTTCACTTGAAGGATATTGTCCAAGTCAAAGCGGTCAAAGAAGAACCCATATCCGCCGCGGATCACCGTTTTGGCCTGCTTGGTGGAGTCGCCCAGCGCATAGGCGAAGCTGAACCGCGGGGCCCAGTCGTTGTTATCGGGAACGCCGGTTTGCGTCTCCCAGCGGAGGCCATAGCTGAAGGTGAAGTTGGGCCGCACGCTCCAGTCATCCTGGTAATAAAGACTCGCATCCGACATGGTGCCCACAACGCCAGGCTTTCCATATGCCAGGGTCAGTTGGCTCGGGCCACCTCCGTTGGCCTGTATCTGTGACCAGCTCTGGCCGGTGCCCAGACCCTGAATGGTCGCCGCATAGTTCTGCGCGGCGGTCACCGCCGTGCAGTTCGCCTGGCCGGGCGAGCAGCGCTGCCCGCCAAACGTAAAAGTCCCGTTAAAGTTCGCGTTGGACGAGCTGGAGCTCCGGGTCGACCGCAGCCGCCCACCCACGCTGATCGAGTGCTTGCCCAGCGCCAGCGTCATCAGGTCCCGCAATTCATATTGCAGGGAATGTCCGGAGCTGGTGCCGCCCGCGCTGCCGCCAAATGTCTCCAAACCGGAGACCTGGATCTGAGGCGTCGTGGCGAACGGATTTGAACTGGAGTAGTCCCGCCGGAACTGAAACCAAGTCTCGTTGATCGCCCGCGGACTGAATATCTGCGTGTCGGCGATCTGAATTTCATCCTCATGATTGTCGCTGTTGGATGCCTGATCGCGAAGGCTGAACTGCCCTACGCCGTCATTCTTTTCGGTGCTCTGCCACCGCTGATAGCGGACGGTCATCATGTTGTTCTGCCCAAGCGAAAAGTCCACTCGAGGGCTGACGCTCAGGCGCGCGTGAGGCGCAATGATCGAGTCGCCGAACTGCACCGTGGCGTAATCGGCATCATTGTTGTAAATCCCGTTTGCGAAGTCGCCGTTCACCTCGCCCGCCAGCCGGAAGGCCGTGACAATCGACGCCTCCTGCGTTGTGCGCCGGTAGACGCTCAGGAAATAGGACGCGTGCTTGCCGATCGGGCCACTCAGCGAGCCGCTCAGCATGTAGCTGTAGTAATCAGGAATGTCCTTGTTGAACGGGTTTCCGGTGTTGAACTGCGACGGATTGCCCATCACGGAAACGCTGCCGTGGAGCTGGTTTGAGCCGGGCTTCGTGATAATTTCAATCCGCCCATATCCCAGCTTGTCGTACTGCGCCGAAAACGGGTTCCGGTTCACGCGGATCTCTAGGATCGCCGATTTTGGCGGAAGCTGCCCTCCCGAAAATCCGTCGATATATATCTGACCGCCATTTGGCCCCGCAGCCGGCCCGGCTAGCGCCTGGAGCTCATTCGCAAGCTCGTCCGGATCATCGGAAAGCGCATCCAGGTCTTTGCCTTTGAGCGTCAGGCTATTCGCGTTCTCGGTCGGAGATACGCTCACCGTCGGCGTTGACTCATTGACCACCACCTGCTGCTTTTCCATCGCGATAGTCAGCGCCACATTGAAGATCAGGTTCTGCCCAGCGGAAAGCGTCACCGCCTTCGACTGCGAGGGAGCGAAGCCCTGGGACGTGGCGATCACAATGTAAGTGCCCGGAGCGACATTGTTGATCTGGTAGCTTCCCGAAGCATCCGAAGTCGCTGTGCCTACTGTGTGGCCGTCCAGATTGGTGAGGCTCACGGTGGCATTGGGAATCACGGCCCCGCTCGGATCCGTCACGGTGCCATGCAAGGTGGCGGTTTGCGCGGCCGCGAAGGCCCCGGTGAGGAGAATGATGCTCAAGAGAAAACTACGGCGAAGAAAATTCACGAAATTCACGCGACTCCCGAATCAGCTGATATAGAAAGAATACAGTTTGGTATTTAAAATTAAATACATACTCATTGCAGCCCAGCCGTTCTCCTGAAGATTTTCAGCGGGCTAGTTTTCATTGCGCTTGCTGCCGGCCGGCGGGCCGGCAGAAATTATTGCTGTGAGCCTTCGCCGCCGCCGCTGTCGTCCCCGCCGCCTCCGCCTCCGCCAAGGTCCCACGAGGCCGAGAACATGCTCTTGCTCGCGGACGGTGAAGCTGTGAGAAGCGGTTCCACTCCCGCCAACAGCGTCACGGCGGTCGCCGAATCCGGCGTTCCCTCGGTGGCGACAATCATGACCGCGTCGCCCTTATGCAGGTCTGCTATCTGGACCTGCGGTGTATGTTGCAGCATCTGGGAAAGATCGCCTCCGCGATGCGGCGTCCCTGCGTGCTCCCCGGCGCGTTCATGGTTTGCCGAAACCGTCGCTTCCTCCGGTGCGCCTTTGCCGCCGCGCTTCAGTTGCCTGGCCAGCGAAGACGCCATCTCCTCCGGCAGCTTGTGCATCCGAGACTCCGCCGTAACGTGGATCACCACTGGCTTCTTTGTCTCAAGGTCCTTCACCGTAACCGTATTTGCGGCGGGATCCGTTGACTCCACTGTGCCCGCGATATTGCGGAAGCTTCCTGCGACAATCGCAACCGCCGTCACTTCGGAGCCGTCCGCGCTGTGCTCTCCCCGCGCGCGAAGCTGGTCTCCGGGCTGGATCTGGGCCAGTGACGAGGGCTGCGCGTCCGCGAATTCAATCGAATCCGGGCTGTAGCGCCGGACGACAGTATTTGGCGTGGTGCGGACCGTAATGGTGTGCGCACCGGAGGCAATGGTAACAGTCCCGGCAGCGGAATCCACGCTCTTGACCAGCCCGCCTACTCCACGCCGCTGCCAGTCGGCTGCTTCCGCGGCCTGATGCTGGGTCACCGCCGCCCTCTTCATCGCGATTAAAGTGGTCGCTGTCACCGAGCCGTTCTCGGAATGCAGCGCAGCCAGTACCCGGTCGCCGACGGTGATGCCGCTCAGTTGGACCGGAGTGGCCCCGGCGAGCGTCTTGGCTCCGGGCTGCGTTTCCAGAATCTTCGCTGTGTCGCTTACCGTGAAGGTGACGGGAGCGCCAGTGTCCGGCTTCACCGTTACGGTGTTGCCGTTGATGGCCGTTACGGAGCCGACCACGCGCGCCGGAGCCGAGGCGCTCGCGGTATTCTGCGCCGCAAGCGTGGCCTGCGCGGGCGCAATCGCCAGCGCGCCGATCAGAAAAAGGAAGAGGTGTTTGTTGCCGAATCTCATGCGTTCTTTCCGCGGCTTCAGATACACCGCCCGATACCGTTGGATCTTTCGATTCTATGTGCTGCGAATCGTGGGCAAAGCCCGTCCGGATCCTGAAAACGTCCGTTACAGGAAAGACGCGAAAATAATTTCAAAGTTTCAACTTATTGGGCGGGAGATGGTTCCGTGGGTGCGCCGGTGGTAAACGGCGGCGATTCGCCTGGAATGACGCTTGAAAGCGGTTCCAGCGCAACTGAATCGCTTAAGCAGGATATGATGCTTCGGAGAGGCGGCGTTTTCGAGCCGCGAAAATCTCCCAGGAGCCAGAATGGCACTCGGTTCAGCAGGGAACTCCACTCAGGTGAGCGCCGCCCCAGGCGGCGGCCACAGCAGCTATCGCGGCGCGTTCGCGATGGTCACAACGCTGTTCTTCATCTGGGGATTCCTGACCTCGCTGAACGACATCCTCATTCCCCACCTCAAGGCGATCTTCGACCTCAACTACGCCGAGGTCATGCTGGTCCAGTTCGTCTTCTTCGTCGCCTACGCGGTCTTCGGATACCCGTCGGGCAGAATCGTGGAGCGCATCGGCTACAAGCGCATGATGGTGGCTGGGCTGCTCATCATGGCCGTAGGGGCAATCCTGTTCATCCCCGCCGCTAATCTGCCGTCGTTCCCGCTGTTCCTGCTGGCGCTCATCTTCCTGGGAGCGGGAATGGCCTCGCTTCAGGTCGCGGCCAATCCTTACGTCACGGTGCTGGGCCCGGCGGAAACCGCCTCCAGCCGCCTGAATCTTTCCCAGGCCTTCAACTCGCTCGGGACCACCATCGGGCCTCCGCTGGGCGGGCTGCTTATCCTCGCGGGTGCGGAGAAGCTGGTGGCGAATGTCCACACGCTCTCGCCCGCTGCGCTGCACGCGTACCGGCTCCAGCAGGCGGCGACGGTCAAGACCCCGTACCTGATCTTTACGGCGATCCTGATTCTGATGGCGCTGGCCATCGGGCTGTACCGGTTTCCTCACATCGTGGGGGCAACCAAGGAGAACGGGGCGGAAGGCGAGCCACACCCAAGCATCTGGCGCTATCGCCACGTGATGCTGGGCGCGGTCGGGATCTTCGTCTACGTGGGCGCGGAAGTCGCCATAGGTAGCTTTTTTATCAATTACTTCGGCGGAAAAGACATTGGCGGGCTGAGCGCCGAGACCGCCGCGCTCTATCTCCCCGTCTACTGGGGAGGCGCGATGATCGGCCGATTCATCGGCTCGGCGGTTCTGCAGAAAATGAAGACCGACAAGCTGCTGGCCATCAATGCGACGGTGGCCATGGTGCTGGTCATCATCTCCATGCTGTCGTTCGGCCACGTCGCCATGTGGAGCATCCTGCTGGTGGGCCTGTTCAACTCCATCATGTTCCCCAGCATCTTCACGCTGGGCGTGGCGGAGATGGGGCCGCTGACGGGCGAAGCCTCCGGGCTGCTGGTGACGGCGATTGTGGGCGGGGCCATCATTCCTGAGCTGCAGGGGATTCTGGCCGACCACATCGGACTGCACCACGCCTTCATCCTGCCGGTGCTGTGCTACATCTTCATCATCTATTACGGATGGAAGGGTTCGCGGGTCGTCCAACCGGCGTAGGCCCTGCAAAAACTTCTCCCATCCTCCTTTGTTTTCTGCTACTTAGAGGCTAGCTTGAACCGCAAGTCAGCCTTTGTCAATGACTTGCGGCTAAGTCAGCCTATATCAATAAGTTAAAGGGAACAGGTCGTGCATTTCCGTCGTTTTTAGTCGATCTTCAAAAATATCATGCTGATCCTGAAAACAAAGGACTTATAAAATTCGATCCTGCAAATAAAGGACTTAGCTACAGGGTCACGGCACAGGCAGGCCAATCTCAAGCTAGCCTGGGCGGACCACCCATTTTCTTCCAAATTTTCTTCCTTTAATTCTGTAGGTCATACATTCTATTGAGTTTTCAGGAAATCAGCATTGTAGTTCATTCATTTCAAAGACTTTTCAGGAAAATTGATTGGAGTTCGGACGGGTCTGGCAAAGTTGGCGCTCCTCACAAATGAAAAGGGACCGCGATGTGGCGGTCCCTTTTGGGTTCTGTTGCTCTACTTCTATTGTATCAAGTTGGCCAAAATTAAATGCATGGTTCGGGAAAGTTTTCGCTGCCGAACCAGATCCCAAAAGCGGGCGCGCCACCCGCCACTCGGCATCTACGACAAGCTTTAACGTGGTATTGAGTATTTGATGATACTCAATTGGTCCAGGGGCTCTGGGTTTACGGTTGGGAGCCTCGCCAGAAGCTCAGTGGTCAATGAACGAACTAGCTGGCTTATAGGGCACAACGGAGGGAAGCGGCATGACAGGACCGGTAGAAGAGTTGGCACGGACGCTTTTGCGGATACAGCTTCCATCGCTCACGCGGCCAGAGATAGGCCCAAACGATCCGCCAACTCTGGAACTGGTTCAGTTCGATCTCACGGCATACGCCTATTCCTCGATTGCCTACGTCCGCGATCTGATGAATGGGCTTCTCGTGCTTGTAGCAGCACGAAACGTTGCCGCGGTGGATCTAGTTGTTCGTGGACTCTACGAATGGACAATGCAGGCGAGCTACGTTGATCAGCAGAATCGAATCCCGATCAAGTCAGGAGATTTCGTTAAATGCCGAATGATCATGGATCGCATTCAGGCCGGCAATGGCTGGGTAATGAAGCACGGCGATAAATATTGGAAACCTCCTCTTGAGGAGGACATACCCGATAGCCTACGGATCAAGCATTTGGTGAAGGCGTACAAAGCGCACCAGCTGGAAAATCATAACAAGGAGAATGTCGAGGACGACTATGGATACCTAAGCGAACATGCACATCCGAACAGTTTTTGTTTTTTAGATGTGACGCAAAGAAATGGGCGGATGCTTGAGTTTGTAGAGCCGACGCCTGGACGAAGAAACCGAGGGATCACGACGGCGACAATGCTTGATTGGTCGCTCTGCATTTACAACATCCTCGGGTTAGCGGGAGAGCGCGTTGTTCGGAATGAGTTTATAAAGATGCTGCAGGAAGTGGTCGATCACAGCCGCTAAACCGTTGAGTCGCCGCTATATCAACAACTTTGTGTTCCCACCCTTCGCGCAACAAAACCGCGCGAAGGATGGGCACCCCGATGTGTGGGCCACCCGCCGATACCACCGCGATGAATGGGGCACCCAGCGATCACTCCGAGGTGAAATGCGCCGCATCCCGTTCAGCTTGCTGAATGATGATCGCGCAGAGGTCTCTCTGCTCTTTTGGAAGGCGCATTGAGAGTTGCAGCAGGTCGGGCGTTTGGCCGATCAAGATAGCAACTCCGCTGATCGGGTTGGCATTCCTTTCTAGCCTTGAATTCGTTCCTAACCCCTCAACGTTTCCCGGAGTGATGTACTCGGCGATGTTTTTGCTCCGATAGTTCAGCTTATCTTTCGGGTAAGAGCCAAAAGGAAATGAGCTGGCGGGTTCTATCTTTTCTTCTGCTACCTGCTCTGCGAATTTCTTGTAAGCGGGAAAAATCCTTGCGATCACTTGGGCTACTCGAAACCGTCCGGAGGTATCACCAAGGCTTATGGAGACTTGAATTGCCGGACCCGCGAAGCCCTTCCACGAATCTGAGAACAGTTCAGCGCTAGTGATCGGCTTTGGGCTGACAAACAAGTTGCTGCCGTTTGAGCCATACGTGCTAAAGCAATACCAGTCGCGCGGCGCGAGAACACCGGAGCCATACTCTGACTTGTAATAGGCAAGCTGCTGGGCCGCTTCGGCGGAAATCTGAACAACTTTGTGACGGCCTGTTGGTGCTTTTACGGGTCCTGCCTGGCCGTCGGATTCGCATCCGACGAAAGGGACTGTGATGGTCTTCCTGGCCGGGGAGGAGGTGGTGGCGCTCTGCCCGTGAAGAGCGGGCGGTGCGTAGATTGTGAGCGCAAGCGTAATGACGAAGCCGACTATTAAGCTTCGGTGTGTTGCTGACATGAGTTTTTCCCGCGATTCAGAAGAGCATGGATCAACGGGTTTCGGCAATAACTGTTTTCATTTCGCCGAGTGCTCACGATCGTGAATCCGCTATCTTCAGAATGACATCGGCTGTGTTCCCACCCTTCGCGCAACAAAACCGCGCGAAGGATGGGGCACCCTGGGTTAAAGCTATGTCCCCCACTCAAGCAAAAGCAGCTTGAGTGGGCCACCCGCCGGATCACCCAATTATGCGGTAATACGGTGATGGGTATGGCCGATTTCGCCGAGGATTCTGCGGCATATAGAGAACATGGACTCTTTCGCCGATTTGCTTTGCGCAATTAGACCAACCGCTTCCGCATGTTACACTCCCATCTTTGGCCTGAAAGTCATATTTAACTTCAAAATTACTTCTGAAGCGCGAACATTTTGTGATCACGCCGGAGGTTGGTTCACCTTCAACAATCAACCGCCGTTCTCTGCGTAATGGTATGTAAGATACCAGCCCGATAATAACTCCTAAAATAGTAGCGAAGAGCGAATCCGGGGCGAAACTTGCAGACCATTCCCATTCTGCGGGGTGGTTGACAGTCGGATTGAACGGGACATAGCGAATCGAAAGGAAGGTCGATTGAGCGAGATCATGGAGTTGGGTGTTTGGCACCGCAGCTTCCCCTTTATAGGTTGTCCCGTTGACATTGAATGTGTAGCGGAGCTTATTTCGCGGTGAACGCCCCACGCTCCCCAACCATTGAATCTCTCCTACCGTTTCTTTGTAATTGTTGCGTAGCTCTGATCTATACTTTGCCTGTTTTAATACACCGGACCATCCATAAATTGCGCAAACAGCCGCAAAAGCAAAGAATATTATGGCTCCAGCCGCCATCTGCATACCATTGCCGGTCATACGCATCTTCCTTGGACGCTTTCCGGTAAGATCGGATGACAGAATCGGCGCTCCTGAGTACCTTAAGTCATATTCCATGTTTGCGTTCACCTCATTCGATCGCTGGCGGATTGGGTTTGTTACGGCGCTAAATCGCCCGCCGAAACAATCGTGGTGATCGGCGGGTGGCCCACACATCGGGGTGCCCCATTCATGCGCGTTCTTTGCGCATGAGTGGGGACGGGCTCGCCTCCGCGTTACGATGGAGCCATGCCGAGCCGCCCCAAGCGCTACCAGACTGAAGGCCACCAGCACCCGCTGGGAGAGGGCAGCAGCCTACGCCTGAGGCGGAGGAGGCGCTGGTGTGAGGCCGTGGCGGCGCATGATTTCCATCATTTTCGCGCGGTCTGGAGGGCCTCCGGCCGCCGAGTTGAGCGCCTCCGCCACTTCGCGGAAATACTGAGGGCCGATTGCAGCGGGCGTGGCCGCGCACAGCACCTTCGAGTCATGGGCCCCGTTGTTGTCGAAGCGGTGAACGGCGCCACGGGGAATGCAGAGCGCCTGCCCCGGCCCCACGTCGATGGGATTGCCGTCAACGGTCCACGTCAATACGCCTTCGATGCCGTAGATCGTCTCCTCGTAGTGGTCGTGGCTGTGCGCCGGGCCCATCAGGCGCTGTGCGGCGGGGACCACAACCTCAAAGAGGGCGACGGTGCCGGACGAGTTCTCGCCGGTAACGAGGAAGCGGATTTGGAGCGGCCCTATGCCAATGGTCTCGTGGGCGGGATTGATGCATGGATCGATCAGCGGTGACATGAAGAGCTTCTTTCCGTTGTAAGAAACATACTAGACCTGATATGGGTCAATGGTTATTTGCGCTGTTGGTAAATTAGGCCGGCGGGCGTCCTCGATAAAATTGAAGCATGCTGACAATTGCGAACCCGATACCCACGGAGCGGATCAGGCTGGTTGCGTTTGATTTGGATGGGACGCTGATTGATTCGCGTCGGGACCTGGCGACGGCGGTGAATGCGATGCTGGGGGAGATGGGGCGTCCCGCGCTGCCGGACAAGGTGGTTGCCGAATATGTGGGCGATGGGGCCGGGATGCTGGTTCGGCGCGCGCTGGGCGATCCGGCGGATGAGAAGTTGGTGGAGGACGGCGTGGAGCGGTTTCTGGCGTGTTATCGCAGGCACATGCTGGACCACACCTTTGTGTATGACGGAGTGTTTGAGGCGCTGGAGAATCTGCGCTTCCATCCGGGTGGCGGCGAGCGGAAATTCGCGGTGCTGACGAACAAGCCGGTGAATCCCGCGCGAAGGATTTGCGACGCGCTCGGCCTGAGCAAGTATTTTTTCCAGATCTATGGCGGCAATAGTTTTGGGACGAAGAAGCCTGATCCCGAGGGGCTGCGCGCGCTGATGCGGGAGGCGGGCGCGAGTCCCGACGAGACGGTGATGGTGGGCGACTCGGTGGTTGACGTTTTGACTGCGCGCAACGCGGGGACCTTTGTCATCGGCTGCCGTTATGGGTTGTCGTCGCACACGCTGGAGACCGTGACCGCCGACGTCATGGCCGATGCGCCGTCGGATTGGACGATGGCGATGAGATAGGCAGAGGATGGCTTTCAAAAAGAGCCGATGCTGGTGTGCCGACGAAAGAAACGTAGGTCCTTCGACTTCGTTCGCTACGCTCACTCCGCTCAGGATGCAACAGTTTATTGGCGTTAATGGTCAGGCTGGCCGTCCTTGAGCATGGCGAGTGCGCGGTCCACCAAAAGTTGGTAATTCGCGGCGGGGTTGGCGGTGCTGCCGAAACCGGTGTGGTGTTCGAGCCGCTTGTTGAGTTCGTCGTCGGGAATGTTCGCCGCGTCCGCCAGGGACTGCACGGTGGCGAGGGCTTGAGCGTAATTCTGCGAAAAGGCCGCAAGCTCCGCGCGCGCATTTTCGGGGTGATAAGAAATGCGGTCTCCAGTTTGCCGGGCCTTGATGAGTGGATCGGGCGACCAGGTGTAAGGAAGGAGCGAGTTCAGGATGTTGTATGCCTCGCGGAGACGCTCGATGGAGCCGGCGAATCCGTCGAGTTGCGCGCGCGCGGCGAGCGAGCCTGAAGCGCGGCGCACCTCAATGTTGACCGGCGTATGCACCGAGTAGCGCGGCGTGGTGATGATGGTGGTGAGGGTATTGCCTTTGTAGCGCCAGCCGGATTTGGCGGAGTCGGTCCCGGTGAACGAGAGGGCCTTTCCATTCACGGTGACGGAGTCGGGCGGCCAGCCGGCGGGCAGGCGGAGTTCGTAGGCGCGCTCGGTAATCATTCCGGGATAGTGGCCTTCAACCAGCGCGATTTTTACGGTGAGCCGGTCGCCATTTTGGGACGCGGTGATTGGGGTCCAGGTGCAGATGCCGCGCTCGTAAGCCCGTGAGTCGCTGGCATCGGCATAGACCTTGTAGGTGCTGGTCTGGTGATCGGCGAGCGGATACACGTTGAGGATGAGCGGATCGACGGGCTTCTGGCCGGTGTACAGCATGGGGGGCTGCATGGGGACGATGGCTCCGGCGCGGAGGTAAACCGGAATCTGGCTGATGGAGAAGCTGCGCGTAGTTTCGAGTGGACCGGTGAAGTGCTTGCCGGTGGCGCGCTCAATCCATTCGCCGGAGGGAATCCAGACAGACTGCTGCGAGAGTTGCGTAGCGTTGTCGACGGGCTTGGTGACGGGATCGACGATCATCTGGCTGCCGAAGACGTATTCGCCCTTGCTGGTGTAGGCGGCGTTGGCCTCGGGCCAGTCATAGTAGAGCGGATGGAGGAAGGCGACGCCGGTATCGTAGGTGCGGCGCGCCTCCGTGTAGAGGTAAGGTTGCAGGGCCATGCGCAACTGGAGGGTGCTGCGCATGATGTTCGAGTAAGGCTCAGGGTAGGCCCAGACGCGGCGCTCGGAGTCGGGATTCTGAGTAGTGTGGGTGCGGAGGATGGGGCTGAAGGCGCCGAATTGAATCCAGCGGGTGTAAAGCTCGGGGGTGACGACTCCGGGCATGTGGCCGCCGATGTCGTGGCTCCAATAGGCGTAGCCCACGTTGGCGGCGGCGGCGGTAAACCACGGCTGGAAGGCGAGTGAAGGCCAGACAGAAACGGTGTCTCCGGAGAAGCCGATCTGATAGCGGTGGTTGCCGAGTCCGCCCCAGCGATGGAACAGCAACGGCCGCTTACCTTCGCGCTCCTGATCGGTGAAGTGAAGGTAGTTGATCCACCAGGTATTGTTCACTCCGGGCAGTTTGGTGTTGGGCTCCTGCTGCCAGTCGAGCCACCAGAAGTTGATGCCCTGCTGTTCGAGCGGGTGAAGAACCAGCTTGAAGTAGTTCTCAGCCCATTTTTTGTTGGTGGGATCGAAGGGGACGTACTTCTTTGTCGCCGGATCGATGCCCATGGCGCGGGCCATGGCCGGGTACTGCTGCTCCCATGGCTGGATGCCGGATGCGGGATGCAGATTGAGCGTGGCCTTCAACCCCTGCTGATGGAGTCCGGTGAGGAAGTCTTTCGGGTCGGGGAAGAGCAGATGGTTCCATGTGTAGCCGGTCCAGCCGAGAGACTCGCCGGACTGGTCGGTCTGGTGCATGGCCTCAAGCTGCTCGCGGCTGATGTGCCAGCCCATGTCGATGACGAGGACGTTGAGCGGCGTGGAGTTTTCGCGGAAGCCGCGGACAAGATCATCCAGACCCTGGTCGCTGTAAGACCAATAACGCGACCACCAGATGCCGAAGGCGAAGCGCGGCGGGAGGGGGATGCGTCCGGCGACGCGGGTGAAGTCGTGGAGCGCCTGCTTGTAGTCGTGCCCGTAGCCGAAGAAGTACCAGTCCTGCCGGTCGCCGGAGGGCCGCTCCATGACCCATGGCCAGGGGCTGTTTTCGCCTTTGGCGAAGGCGAAGTTGTCGGAATCAAAGAGCGGGCGCGTGGAGTCGTCGACGAGGACCCATCCGTTGCGCGAGATGAGGCCGGGGTCCATGGGCGCTTTCAGCTTGTCGCCACGCGCGCCGTCGAGCGTGCGGGCGGTGCCCTGTAGGTTTCCTGTGTCGGGCATTCCGGGATGCCAGGTGACTTGCTTGCCATCGAGTGTGAAGGAGATGGAGAGGTTGGTCGGCGAAAATTTCCCGTTATCGGCGGTCGCCGCGTTGTAGGTCAGCTTCAATGCGGATGTCGTAAGAGTGAGCCGCGGGCCGTCGTGTTTCTGCTGGAACTTTGGCACGGGCAGGCGGCGATTGAGAAAGACGAAAGAGGGGTGGTCCTCAAATTTGCCGTTGGCAGACCACTCCATGCGGATGAGCTGCGGAGTTAAGACGGTGAAGCGCGCGTGGCCGGCGACTATAACCGCAGCTGGATTGGCTATGGGATTGTAGCTTGCTTCCGGTGAAGTTGCGACGGCAGCGGCAGCGTGCGACGACAGCGGGTAGAGAAGAAAAAAGGCGAGAAGCGGGGCGAAAAGGCGGGGGATTCGTCCGAAGATTTTCATCGGGGACAAGGATAGCAAAACTGGCCGTGCAGGCGGGTTTACTGCTTCCGAAGATTGAGCAACTTCAGTTTGATGTCGCGGAGATGATGGCGTCGGATCACAATCGGATCCTTCTGCCGATATCGCGCTCGCGACGCACGTCAAATCTTTCCACTTTGGGGCCGCCGAGCAGATATTCGCGCAGATCGGGCTTGTACGCGGTGAGGGCGCGGTAATCGGCAACTGAAAGGATGACGGCGCGTTCTGAGCCGTGGCGGGTAATGATCTGAGGGCCGTTGCTATTGGCCAAATCAATGACTTCGCTCAAATGCGTTTTTGCTTTGTCGATTTGCCAGATTGACATCTTCTCACCTCCGTCAGTTGATATTTATACAGTTTCCGAGGCGTCGGTATAAGTCGCAAGTGGGTGTTCGTGCCCGCGACATACGAAAGCTCGCAGCCCGGGCGTGAGGTCTCTGAGTCGTCCAGAAAAGCTGTAGTGGGAGCAGAGGCGCGCGGCCGTCACCTGCGCCCATGCCGGACACACATAACGGGTGTATAGCTAGTAACCATTTAATAAGCATCTTGCGGTTCCCTTTGCGGAGTGAAAAACTTACAGGGCTACGAGTGAGGGTTAGGGATGAAAGCCTTATTTCTGTGTTTTTGTCTGCTTTGCTTAAGTTCCGTGGGCTTCGGCCAGAGTGCCGAGCGCTTCAATATGCACCGCGCGCAGTTCTTTTGCTAAGCGGCGAAAAGAACGTTGCGGCAGTTATGCCCATGGAATTCACCACGAATGGGCAACAGCATCTTGAGTTTGTGCCAGCATCCCAGATCAAGATCTCTATGCAGAAAGGTGGCAAGCCCATCCTTTTGGGTGACGTGCTATCTGCGTTAGGCGATGCTACGCAGACCATCAATCAGCTTCAGGCCCAGGTTGCAGCCCTGAAAGCGGAGAACGAAAAACTCTGGAAAGTGGCCATAAAAAACAATCCGAGCCAGCCACCGCCAACCATAGTCGTTCAGCAACCTCCGCCGCAAACTCACCTGCCCTCACCTGCCGAGATTGAAGCTGCCCAGAAAGAGGCGCGGCGTCAGCGGATGCTTGCTGCTTGGATGATGCTGCAAAATAGGAGCCAGCCGCAAAATTACAATATGCATGTGACTATTTCGGACTGCACGCGGCTTCCGGCATTATGCGTGGGCAGATAGGTTAAAAATATGGTCACAATTGCATTGGGAGTTGCGGGTGGAATCCTTTTAGCAATTCTTGTCCTAGCATTTCTTCCATGGATTGCCCACATCATAAAAATGGTCGCTTGGCTATTGATTGAGCTTGCTAAACTGCCATCCAAACTGACAAAGCGAATCGCTAGGTATATTTCGATGCTCCCTAAGCGTAAACGCTATGCCCTACTTTTAATTATCGGCTTTTCTATCATTGTTTTTTCTTTGGTCCATTCGCAGATAGCAGTCCCTTAATGCGAGTGGGGAAGTCGGTCTGGGGCAGATATGGCAATTCAACCGGGCCGCCTCTAATGAGGGTCGCTGTGGCTCCTTGAATCATACCACGGCCTTCGCAGCGTACTCCCTCGATCCGCCGGTTCAATCCGCTACGATAAGGGTGTGGACTTTCAATTAGTCAGCGATTACAAGCCACGGGGCGACCAGGCTACGGCGATTCCGGAGCTTGTGCGGGGCATTCACGCGGGTGAGAAGCATCAGGTGCTGTTGGGAGTTACGGGGTCGGGCAAGACTTACACGATGGCCAAAATCATCGAGGAGCTGAACCGGCCGGCGTTGATTCTGGCGCACAACAAGACGCTGGCCGCGCAGCTCTACCACGAGTTCAAGCAGTTTTTTCCGGGAAACGCGGTCGAGTATTTCGTCTCGTATTACGACTACTACCAGCCCGAGGCATACATTCCAGCGGGCGATCTTTACATTGAAAAAGAAGCCACGATTAACGAGGAGCTGGATAAGCTGCGGCTTTCGGCGACGCGGTCGCTTTTTGAACGGCGGGACGCGATTATTGTGTCGTCAGTGTCATGCATCTATGGTCTGGGTTCGCCGGAAGCGTATTACGGAATGCTGCTGCTGCTGGAGAAGGGACAGCGGATTCGGCGCGAGGACATCACGAAGCGGCTGGTGGAGATTCTGTATGAGCGGAACGATGGGGACTTTCGGCGCGGGACGTTTCGCGTGCGCGGCGATGTGATTGAGGTCTTTCCGACGTATGACGAGAGCGCGTACCGGATTGAGCTTTTCGGGGATGAGATTGATTCGCTCTCGCAAATCGATCCGCTGTTTGGGACGGTGAAGGAGAAGTACGCGCGGCTTCCCATTTATCCGAAGAGCCACTATGTGGTGCAGCCGGAGCGCAAGCGCACGGCTATGGACTCGATTCTGGAAGAGCTGGAGTGGTGGGAAAAGGACCTGGAGCAGCAGGGCCGCATGGTGGAGTCGCAGCGCATCCATCAGCGCACGCGGTTCGACCTGGAGATGATTAAGTCGGTCGGGTATTGCCACGGGATCGAGAACTACTCGCGGCATTTTTCCGGGCGGCTTCCGGGGGAGCCTCCGCCAACGCTGCTGGATTATTTTCCGCGGGACTACCTGGTGTTTATTGATGAGTCGCACGCGACGGTTCCGCAACTGCATGGCATGTGGCACGGCGACCGCTCGAGGAAACAGAACCTGGTGGATTACGGTTTTCGGCTGCCGTCGGCGCGGGACAATCGTCCGCTGAAGTTCGAGGAATTTGAGGCGCGGGTGAACCAGACGATTTATGTTTCCGCAACGCCGGGGCCGTATGAGCTGACAAAGTCGGGCGGGGTTGTGGTGGAACAGATTATCCGTCCCACGGGGCTGATTGATCCCGAGGTCGAGATTCGGCCGGTGCGCGGGCAGATTGATGATCTGCTGGCGGAGATTCGGGACCGGGCGGCGAAGAACGAGCGCGTGCTGGTGACGACGCTGACCAAGCGCATGGCGGAGGACTTGTCCGGGTACTACTCGGAGGTGGGCGTGCGGTGCCGGTACATGCACTCGGAGATTGAGACGCTGGAGCGTGTGAAGCTGCTGCGCGATTTGCGCAAGGGCGAGTACGACGTGCTGATTGGGATCAACCTGTTGCGCGAGGGGCTGGATTTGCCGGAGGTTTCGCTGGTGGCGATTCTGGACGCGGACAAGGAAGGGTTTCTGCGGTCGTCGGGGTCGCTGATTCAGACGATGGGGCGCGCGGCACGGCATGTGAACGGGCGGGCGATTCTGTATGCCGATAAGATGACGGACTCGATGAAGCAGGCGATTGGGGAAACCACGCGTCGGCGCGAAGTGCAGCACGCTTATAACGAGGAAAATGGGATCACGCCGACGTCGGTGATTCGCGCGGCGGATATGTCACTGGCACGGATACTGAAGGCCGACTACGCCGATTTGACGGAAGAGACGGACTCGATGCCGGAGTTCAAGTCGCAGCAGGAGATAGATGTTTATATCGGGAACCTTGAATCGGACATGCGTGAAGCCGCGAAGAAGTTCGAGTTTGAGAAGGCCGCGAAACTGAGGGACCGGATCAAGGAGCTTAGGACGAAGGAGTTTCTGTTTAGCTAAGTCCGAGAGACAGGCGGATTGGGGAGTTTGAACTTGTGGGGAACCGATGTCTCGGTTCCCCACCACGGCATTTCACACTCATCACGATACTCGGGAAGCTCGGCGGGGGGCTTCAGTCGTAGACAGCCGGGGTGGGTTGGAATTCTTCGCTGATCCAGTTGGTGAAGGGTTCGGTGGACTGCGAGCGGCCAAGGAATTTCTGCACGATTTCCTTGCCGGGTTGGGAGCCTCCGGGGTCGAGGACAGTGCGGCGGTACTTCATGGCAACGGGGTCGTCGAGCAGGTTCGTCTTCGAGAACTGTGAGAAGAAGTCCAGCGCGATGACCTTGTCATACATATAGGTGTAGTAGTTGGACGAGTATCCGACGAGGTGCGTGAAGGCCGCGTACATGCGGTTTCCGTCGATCCACTGGTAGGGCAGGAAGCGCGTGTAGAGGTCGCGGAAGAGCTGGTCAAGGTCGAGCGTGGCGGGGTCGTCGGTGTGGGTGCGGAGCGAGCAGGTGGTGTAGTAGAGCTGAGTGCGGACTCCGTCGGCGCGTCCAAAGGCGGCGGCACGGTTCATTTTGAGAACAAGCTCGGCAGGGATTGGCTCGCCGGTCTGGTAATGATGCGCAAAGGTGGCGAGCAGGCGTGGGTCTCGGAAGAACTCCTCCAACATTTGTGACGGGACTTCGACGAAGTCGCCTTCGGTGGCGATGCCGCTGATTCCGGCCCAGTTCTGGTGACCTCCGAGCAGCGCGTGCATGAGCTGGCCGAACTCGTGGAAGAAGGTCACGACGTCAGAGTGCTGCATGAGGCCGGGGTCTCCGGATTTGCCACCGGGAAAGTTACATATAAGCGCGGCTTCGGGAATGCGGCGGCCTTCGGGGTGGTCGAGGACACCGGGAATGAGCGGGTGCGCGGAGAACCACTTGTCCTTGCCGTCGCGCGGGTGCATGTCCAGATAGAAGCGGCCGATTTGTGTGTCGCGGTCGTAGACATCGTAGGCGGCAACGTCGGTGTGCCAGATTTCGGCGTGCGGGGCGGGGCGAAACTCGACCTGAAAAAGACGGGCGGCGGTGGAGAGGATTCCCTGCTGGACGCGGTCGTAGGGGAAGTAGGGGCGAACGGACTGCGAGTCGAAGCTGAAGGCGGAGCGGCGGTACTGTTCGAGCCAATAGCCGCGGCTGGCCGCGTCAATTTGCGGTTGGCCGGAGAATTCTAGCAGCAGGGCGTATTCCTTTTCGGCCCCGGCGCGAGAAGCCTCGTCGAGCTCGTCGAGAAACGCGCGCATGTTGGCAGCGGACTCCATCATCTGGTCGGCGGTGGCGAGATCGGCCCAGTTAGAGAAGCCGAGGATCTCGGCGACTTCCTTGCGGATGCCGAGCAGGTCGAGCAGCACCTGCTTGTTTTGCGGGTAGGCGCGGGTGTTATAGGCGAGGAACATGCGTCGGCGCAGGTCATGCGATTTCGCAAACGTCATGACCGGGAGGTAGTCGGGAAAGTCGGTGGTGAGCGTGATGCTGCCGTCCGGCCCGGGCTGGTGCGCGGCGAGAAAATCGGGTGGGAGGCCGTCGAGTTCGGCTGCGGAGGTGGTGACGGTGTTGCCGCCCTCCTGCACGTTGCGGCTGAAGCTGAGGGCGAGGAGCGTGGCCTTGTCCTGAAGCTCTTTGATACGGGCGCGAGTGGCGTCGTCTTTATCGACTCCGGCGAGGCGGTATTCAAGCAGGGTGCGGTCGAGATAATGGCGCGTGGCGGGGTCGGCTGATTCGGCCACCATTTCATTGAGGGCTTGGTAGACCTTCTGGTTCAGGGCCAGATCGACTCCGGCCTGGGCGATGAGTTGCGCCTGATCTTGGGCGGTGTCGCGAATGGCTTTGTCGGGATGGACGCTGTTGAGGAGTCCGATCTGCGACCCGGTGGAGGCAAGCTCAAAAACGGCGTCGTCGTAGAGGCGGAGGGTGTTTTCCAAGGTGCGCGGGCCGGGCTCGGCGAGCAGGCGGTCGAGCGCCTGCTGGTGGCGATCCAGCCGGGCCTTGACCCAAGCCGTGAGGGCATCGGAAGTGAGGTTTTCGGCGGTAGACCAGGGATGAACGGGAATAGCGGTCACGGGTTGAGGCCCTCCTGCGGATGAGATGACGGGTACAGTGGTGATGGGTTCTTGCCGCGCTAAATTGCGAAGTTCAGCAGCACCGCGTTCACGAAGCCGAGCAGCGGATTCACGAATATGGCAATCAGCGGGCCTCCCAGGAACAAAAACAGCAGCAGCCCGATGAGGCCGATGCGGTCATACATGCGGAGCGCGCTGTAGGGCAGGAAATGGCGGAGCACGTGGGAGCCGTCCAGCGGCGGCAGCGGAATGAGGTTGAAGACCGCCAGGATCACATTGAGCCAGACCGATAAGTAAAGGAAGATTGCGACTGGGACGGCGGCGCTGCCCGTGTTCAGGCCCGGGCCGGGGATGCCTCCGGCAAGTTCGCGGACCATTTCCGCTCCGGCGACGCTGAAGCGTGCCAGCAAAATCAGCAGCAGAGTGGAGACCACTGCGCCCAGCAGATTGCTGACCGGGCCGGCCAGCGTGGTCAGAATGTCATCCCGCTTTAAGTTTTTGAAGTTCTGGGCCGTGACGGGCGTGGGTTTGGCCCATCCGATGAGGAACCCCGCCGGAAAGAGGAAGAGCATGGCCAGAGGGACCAGGATGGTTCCGAAGGGATCGACGTGCTTGGCCGGGTTGAGCGTGAGGCGTCCCAGCATTCGTGCCGTGGGGTCGCCGAGGCGCGACGCCATCCAGGCGTGGGCTGCCTCGTGAAGACTCAAGGCGAAAACCAGAATGACGAACTCGAAAATCTTCAGGACAACAGCTTGGTTCATGGGCTATAGCCAATTTCGCAAACAGAGCGCCGCGGGTGAGGTCCAGGTCGCAGCCCGGCTGCTCGTCCAAATCTCTCGCTTCAGCACTCTAATATTGCTTTAGACGATGCTAACAGCCTTACCTCACTCAAATCGCTTGGCTTCGCGCGTTGTCTTGAGCTGGCGGGCGGGGACGCCTCCGGAGATGGTGTGCGGGCCAAGCTCACGTGTGGCCACGCCCATGGCGCCGAGCATGGCATCTTCACCGACGTGGACCCCCGCCATGACGGAGGAGTGATAAGTGAGCCGCGCGCGGGGGCCGATGACGGTTGGCCGGTTCTCCACTATCGCGCCGTCGATGGGGTCGTGCGCGTGAGAGTAGACCGAGGCGTAGTCGGAGATGGAAGTGCCTTTTTTAATGATGAGCTCGCCGCGGTCGTCGAGCATGACGTATTTATGGATGACGCAGTCGTCCTCGATGGTGAGGTTGTAGCCAAAGCTGAATTCGACTCCGTGGAAGATCTTCACGTTGCTGCCGATGCTCTTAAAGATGTGCCTGCCGAGCATGGCGCGGAGCCGGAAGCCGAGCCAGTGGTTCAGCCCGATGGGCAGGCGGTCGAACATCTGCCAGAACCAGATGAGCGGCTTGATGGGCGCGTATCGATCCGGGTCGATGTCGCCGTAGTATTCGGGCTCAAGCGTGACGTTCGCCGGGTCGACAGAGAGTTGCAGCACCTGCGTGGGAAGCTCGGTGGTGAGGGTGAAGGCGACGCGGCCCCCGTGCGGGCGTCCCAGAGCAAGCTGATGCAGGTTGTCACGCACCAGCTCGCCGCGCAGCGCGGGGCTGCTGTGGTGGGTGATCTCCTCGTCCAGATATTCGATCCAGCGCGTGTAAACCTCTTCGGCTTCGCGCGTGGGCTGAAGGTCGCGATAGGCATAGCGGGGCATTGGTGTCCTCGGGGCTATTCGATGGCAAAGACGGCATAGACGGTGGCGGATTGCTCAATCTGCTGGGGACGGATGGCGAGGGGGACGATGCGCTTCATCGCGCTAAATGCGCCTCCCCCTACATTTCCGAACAAGGGCCGTGGGCCAGTTCCGAGAGGCACCTGATTGCTTGCATACAGCAACGCTCCCAGATGGGCGTTTAAACCTTTGGCCATCTGCTCCGCCACTGCGTGCGCGTGCTGAAGGGCTTTGGCCGCGGCCTGCGCTTCGAGTGCGGCGCGGTCTTTCACGTCCCAGTCGATCTGGCCGCTGTTGTTCGCGCCGGCTCCGACGGCGATGTGGAGGACCTTCGCGGCATCGGCGGCGGAGGTTTTTACGGTCCAGGATTGGGTGAGAACGAAGCGGCGCTTGGCGCGCTCGGCTTCGGATTCTTTTTCGTCGAACTGTTCGTTCCGCTGGAGGTTCTGAGAATCGCTTTCAATCGCCTTGTCGTCAATGCCGGCCTTGTGCAGTGCCTCGATGATGGCGTTCGAGGTCTTCGATCCGGCGGCGTAGGCGGAGTCGGAATCAGGCGCATAGGCCTGAAAGCCGATGTGGACGGTTGCAACCTCCGCCGGGGCTGTAGCCTTATCCGTCACGGTGACTGCGATGGTGCGGTTGGTGTGGTTGACCTGAATGGTTTGCGCGAAGCCCGCAACCGCAAAGCCCGCAACCACCGCCGCAACAAAGGAACTGCGAAGGACATTCTTCCACATGCTGAACTCCTTTACAATTTTCCGAATTCCCGTAACTGCTGGAGCTTGTCGCGCACCGCGCCGGAGTCGATGGCTTCGGACGCGAGCCGCACACCTTCTTCGAGCGTGTCGGCTACACGGCCCACGAGGAGCGCCGCAGCGGCGTTCACGACCACGATGTCGCGCTTGGCCCCGCGCTCGCCCGCGAAAATCTTTTCCAGAATCGCAGCGCTTTCCTCCGGACTTTCGCAGCCCACGAGTTCACGCAGCGCCGCCTTCTTCATGCCGAAAACTTCCGGGACATAATGCACCTGCTGCACGCTCGCGCGCCGTCCGCCGAAGACCAGCGCCGCGTCGGTTGGCGAGAGCGCAATTTCGTCCATGCCGTTGCGTCCGTGCGCCACCATTCCGAAGACGACGCCGAGACGGGCCATGGCTTCCGCAGCGATCATAAGCTTCGACTCGGAATAGACGCCCATGATTTGCGCGGGCGCACCCGCCGGATTGGTCAGCGGTCCTGCCAGATTAAAGATGGTGCGGAAGCCAAGCGCGCGGCGCACCGGCTGCACGCGCTTCAATGCGGGGTGCAACGCGGGCGCGTAAAGAAACATGAATCCGGTGGCGCGCAGGCAGGCGGCGGCGTCATCGGGGGTCAATGTGACGGGAACGCCGAGCGCCTCCAGCACGTCCGCCGAGCCGCAACGCGAAGTAATGGCGCGGTTGCCGTGCTTGGCGATGTGCGCTCCGGCGGCCACTGCGACCAGCGCAGCTCCGGTCGAGATGTTGAAGGTGCCGAGCCCGTCGCCTCCGGTTCCGCAGGTATCGACCAGGCAGGCGCGCTCGGAGGCAGTCAGAGGAATGGGGACGGCGAGGGAGCGCATGGCTTCGGCGACTCCGGTCAACTCGTCGGCGGTTTCTCCGCGCGTGGCGAGCGCGGTGAGCAGGGCGGCAATTTCCAGATCGGTCGGAGAGTCTTCTCCGGCGGGAGGCGCGAGGATCTGCGTGATGAGCGAGCGCGCCTCGGCGCGGCTCAGCTTGGCGCCGTCCTCCACCACCAGCTTCAATAACTTTTTGAACGCCGCCATAGGTAACTTAGTGTACCTGCTTACAAAGCTTGTCCCCCACTCAAGGCAAAAGCGGCCTTGAGTGGGCCACCCTCGTTCATTGGGTGCGCGAAGAGTACATCGGAATTTGCGCCAAGTGCGGATGACGTGCGGCCAGCACCTGACAAGCGATGTATTTGCACGATAAACTGAAAGGTCTGCTGCAATCGATCCTTCAAGCGCGGCTTTGCTGCGCGCGAGCGGGCCTCGCGGTCAGTCAAGTTTTCTGAAGCTTACCTATGAAAATTCACGAATATCAGGCAAAGGACATCCTCGCGAGATACGGCGTCGCCGTGCCGCGGGGTGAAGTGGCCAATACGCTCGACGAGGCGTTGGATGTGGCCAAGAAGCTGTTCGCCAATGGTGCGAAGGGCGTGGTCGTCAAGGCGCAGATTCATGCCGGAGGCCGCGGCAAGGGCGGCGGCGTGAAGGTGGCCAAAAATATCGAGGAAGCCGAGCAGTACGCCAAGCAGATTCTGGGTATGCAGCTTGTGACACACCAGACTGGTCCGCATGGCCAGAAGGTGCAGCGGCTGCTGATTGAAGAGACGGCGGCCATTGACCGCGAGCTGTATCTGGGAATCGTGCTGGACCGCGCGGCGGCGAAGCTGGTTTTCATGGCGTCGCAGGCCGGCGGTATGGAGATTGAAGAGGTTGCGGCAAAGGATCCGAAGGCCATCCACAAGGCGTACATCGACCCGGCGGTTGGGTTCCAGGCGTACCAGGCGCGGCAGCTTGCCTTCGCGCTGGGGCTGAAGCCCACGCAGATCAACGAAGCGGTGAAGTTCATGATGGGGCTTTACAAGGCTTTTGTTGAAACCGACGCTTCGCTGCTGGAGATCAATCCGTTCATCACGACGAAGGACGACAAGCTGTTCGCGCTGGACTGCAAGATCAACTTCGACGACAACGCCATCTTCCGCCACAAGGATCTGAAAGAGTTGCGCGATGTAGCCGAAGAGGACCCGCTCGAGGTGGAGGCCTCGAAATACGCGCTGAACTACATCCGCCTCGACGGCAACATCGCCTGTATGGTGAACGGA
>JAICYR010000117.1 GCA_025934135.1 Acidobacteriaceae bacterium
TCAACGCGCTTCTGGCGCTGTTCCTTGGCCTTCAGGTTCAGCTCTTCCAGCTCCTCATAGGTCAACGACAGAAAATTACGAAGCTCAGGTGACATGGATCTCCTCAGGATGAAATTGTGCTCCGGCGGCCAGAATGCCGGTCCACTTGGAAAATCAGGAAATTGTCTGGCGGCAATTCCAGATTAATCCTGTGTGGGAGGCGACGCTCGCGCTATTAAAAAAAGTGATTGCTGGAATTGCGGTTGCTTATGGGCGGCAGCTTTCAGCCGGGTTGTACCCTAAGGGCGTGGTTGAGGCGCTCATTCTTCGCACGTGGCCGGTCCATGAAGCTGACCAGATTGTGTCGTTTTTCACGCGCGATCTGGGCAAGCTGAAGGGAATCGCCAAGTCCGCGGCCAAGTCCCGCCGTCGCTTCGGCGGCGCGCTGGAGCCCATGACGTACGTGCTGGCCAGCTACGCGGAAAAACCAAAGCAGGAACTGGTGAGGCTGGATGCGTGCGAAATTCTGGCCTCTCCGCTGTTGGACCCGGTGGATTATGCGCGCGCCGCCGCGCTGGCATTTATGGCCGAGGTTTTGGAGGAGACGCTACAGGACCGTGACCCGCAGGACTCGGTCTTCCGCCTGGCGCTTGCCGTGCTGGAGCAGACGCGGATGGGACGAATCTGGCTGCCGGTAACGTACTTCAGCCTGTGGATGGTGCGGCTGATGGGCTGGATGCCGGAGCTTGGCCGCTGCACCGATTGCGGGCGAGGCTTCGCCGGAGGGCCGGCGTATTTTGAAAGCCAGCGCGATGGGTTGGTCTGCGCGGAACACCGGCATCCGGCGGCGCGGGCCGTCTCGCCGGAATCGCTGATGCTGGCGGCGCGCATCTTTCGCGAGCCGATTGCGGCTCTGGCTGCGGAAGACTGGCCGCGTAACCGGGCCGCCGACTTGCGGCGGTTCGCGGTGCAGGGGCTGGAGCGACACCTGGAAAAGCGGCTGCGGAGCGCGCAGGCGCTGCGGGGGATGGGTTAGGCGGCTTGCCGTTTCTTTTTGACCTTCACCGGACGAATAAGGACTTCCGCCGGGATATGAAATTTGGCGTTCAGCCGCCGAATCATCGCTAGAGACAACGGGCGGTCGCGACGGAGAATTTCGTAGACGCGGGTCCGATTGCCGATCACTCCAACGAGGGCCTTCTTGTCTTCACCTTGTTGCTCCAGCCGGAACTTGATTGCCTCGACAGGATCTGGAAAATCAATAGGAAAATGGGTTTCCTCATAAGCCTCAACGAGTGTCGCCAGAACATCGAGGCGATCTCCCTCAGCCGTGCCTTCTTTCGCGCCCCACAAGCGTTCAATCTCGCGCAGCGCGGCACTGTGGTCGGATTCAGTTTTTATTGGCTTCATAGGAAATGGTCCTTGCGTTTATGTTGTCGTATTCACGATGTGTCCCGAGCCATTTGATAAATATGATGGCCCGCTGGTAGTCCACTGCCGTAACGAGGCGATAAGCGTTCCCTTTAATGTTGAACACCACACGCTCCGCTCCGATGATGCTTGCGCTGGCGTATACCGCCTTTATGTCCGCTGAATTGTTCCATTTCGCTCGCCGAACTTCATGAAACCACGACTCGAGTGCCGCCTTTACGGAACGCTGGTCTTTGCTCCCCTCCAAGCCTTGTACGAAATGGACTAAAGTGCTGCGGGCTATGATGCGCACACCCAAAAGTATCATGTTCCCAAAGTGGGTACAATAGGCGAAGGGCGGGTCGCACGCTGTCACAGTCGTAAAATCGGCAGAAGAGCAGCAGGGGTGTTTTATGGACCAGGTTTGGTACGTGGTTTGGTTTGTGGTCGGGTTCGGAGCGGCTGTTCCGCTGACGTATTTATGGACCGTGCACCACAAACGGCTGAATGCGATTGAGGAGCGGCTGCGGGCAGAGAAAGCCGAAGCCTTCCAGCAAGGAAAAGATGACGCCATGCGTGGATTCAGCTTTGAGCGGCTGGAGAGCACCTCTCGCAGGGGAATCATCTGGAAGAGCACCTCCCGAGTCGTTTCGGAACGCATGCTGATGAACGGAATCCCCATCACTCCGTTTTATGAATACGCGGTTCAGATTGACGAAACTCTAGACCCAAAGGAGCTTGGGCACGTGGCGGATGCGGTGCGCATGAGCATGGGGCTGCCCGCGCTGACCGACCTTGGGCTGAAGGCGCTTCCGAAAAGGGCCGCGAAAGAACTCGTTTAAGCGAAACCAGAGTAGAGTTTTTTACGGAAGCCGCGGCATTCAAGTCGACGCGGGTCTCAGCGAGCGGTGACCCTGCTCAATTGCAAACACGGCACGGTAACTCTGGTTTTGCTCTAGAATTTGAGCAGCGCTCAATTCAACGGAAAGCCGACAGTGCCCGCTACCATTACCTCCTCAAGTCCTATCGCCAAGACCGCGCCGCTCACGTTTCAGGAACTGCTGTTCCGCCTGCAGACCTTTTGGGCCGAGCGCGGATGCGTGCTGCAACAGCCCTACGATGTGGAAGTGGGCGCCGGAACCATGTCTCCCGACACCTTTTTGCGCGTGCTGGGGCCCAAGCCGGTCAGCATCGCCTACGCGCAACCTTCGCGGCGTCCGGCGGACGGGCGCTACGGCGAGAACCCCAACCGCCTCTACAAGCACACACAGTTTCAGGTGATCCTGAAGCCGCCGCCGGCGGACATTCAGGAGGTCTATCTTGCGTCGCTGGAAGCCATCGGGATCGACCTGGCCGAGCACGACATCAAGTTCGAGGAAGACAACTGGGAATCTCCGACGCTGGGCGCCTGGGGCATCGGCTGGCAGGTGATGCTCGATAGCTTGGAAATAACCCAGTTCACGTATTTTCAGCAGTGCGGCGGCATCGATCTGGACCCGATCAGCGGAGAGATTACCTACGGGCTGGAGCGCATTGCGGCGTTCCTACAGGACGTTGATTCGATCTACGACATTGTGTGGGCGCGCGATCCGAAGACCGGCCGCACTGTGACTTACGGCGAGATTCGGCTCGAAGAGGAGCTTCAGTTTTCCGTCTACAACTTTGAGGCCGCCGAAGTCGAGAAGCTGTGGGAGCATCTGCGGCTGTATGAGGCCGAGTGCCAGGCGCTGCTGGCGAGCTACGGGGATAGCTTTTCCCCCGAGTCGGAGAAGCAGGCCGACCGACACGAGAAGATTCACGACCGGCTGGTGCATGAAGGCGACGCGACTCCGGCGGCGGAAGACGTTCGCGCGCAGCAGCGGCGGTTTCCCGTGCTGGGCGCTTATGACCTCTGCCTCAAGTGCTCGCATCTTTTCAACTTGCTCGATGCGCGTGGTGCGATTTCCGTAACCGAGCGGGTCGGCGTCATCGCTCGCATTCGCGCGCTCGCGGTGGGAGTAGCCAAGGCTTACAGCGCGCAGCGAAACACTTAAGAATAGATTGGGCCAATTTTTGCTGAAAGATTTTTATGCCAGATTTTTTGCTTGAAATAGGACTGGAAGAAATTCCCGCGCGCATGATTGCTCCGGCGCAGGCCGAGCTTGCGCGCCGCGTGGAAGAACTTCTGCAACGCGAGCGGCTGCTGGGCGTGGGACATGAGGTCCATAGCTACTCAACACCGCGCAGGCTGGCCGTGCTGGTGAAGGGCGTGACTGCGGCGCAGGCCGACCTGGAAGAGCAGCTCACCGGGCCTTCATGGAAGGTCGCTTTCAGGGACGGCCAGGCGACGCCTGCGGCGCTCGCGTTTGCGAAAAAAGCTGGCGTGGAGATCGGCGCTCTGGCGAAGATCACGACCGCGAAGGGCGAGTATGTGACTGCCGCGGTGCATCGCAAGGGCCGCGCGGCGGCGGAGATTCTGACCGAGCAGTTGCCCAAGGAGTTGGCCTCACTTTACTGGCCGAAAAATATGTACTGGCGCGCGGGCAAGCCGGAGCGATTTGTTCGCCCGGTAAAGTGGCTGCTGGCGCTGCTTGATCACGCGATTGTTCCTCTGGAGTTTGCCGGTGTTCACGCTGCGAACCTGACCTACGGACATCGCATTCTGCATGGCGACGCCGCGCTCACGGTGGAGCACGCGGAGAATTATCTTGGCACGCTGGAGACGGCGCACGTTACGGCTGATGTGGAGTTGCGGCGGCATCGCATTCGCAAGGGTCTGGACACCGCGACGCGGTCGGTCCCCGGCGCGCGCTGGCGCGAAGATGAGGCGCTGGTCGACACCGTGACTCACCTGACGGAGTGGCCCACGGTGCTGCTGGGCGGCTTTGAAGCGGAATACCTGACGCTGCCGGAAGAAGTGCTGGTGACGGTGATGCGCGATCACCAGAAGTATTTTGCCGTGGAGGATGCGCAGAGGAAGCTGGCTCCGTATTTTCTGGCCGTGCTGAACACACAACCCGCCGAGCGCGCGGACGAAATTATCCGCCATGGCAATGAGCGCGTGCTGCGCGCCCGCTTCAACGACGCCCGCTTCTTCTGGAATTTTGACCAGCGGATTCCACTTGAAAGCCGCGTGGAGATGCTGAAGTCGGTGACGTTCCAGAAGCAGTTAGGAAGCTACTGGGACAAGACAGAAGCGAATCTGCGGATTGCGGATGCGCTGGCTGACGCGGTGATCGAGCGGGGTGCGACGTTGGACAAATCCGCACTGCTGAATGCGGTTCGACTGGCGAAGACCGATCTCACCACAGAACTAGTGAAAGAGTTCACCGAGCTTCAGGGCGTTGTGGGCGGTCTTTACGCACGCGCGCAGGGACTCGGCGAGGGCGTGGCCCAGGCGATCTATTGGCAGTATTCCCCGGCGGGAATGGATGATCCGATTCCGCCAACTGTAGAAGGGCAGATTCTTGGAATCGCCGACCGCTTCCAGACCATTTCAGCCATGTTCGGCATTGGGCTTGAGCCGACCGGATCGAAGGACCCCTTTGGGCTGCGCCGCGCAGCCAATGGCATTGTGAAGATTCTGGGGGAATCGAAACTGCCGCTCACTCTTGCTGATTTGCGCGAGACGCTGTCGGAGAAAGATATTGGGCTACAGTCTAAGCTCATGGCATTTTTCCGCGAGCGCGTGGAGTTTTATCTGCGCGATGTGAAGGGTTTCGCTTATGACGTAGTGAACGCGGTCCTGGCTGCTGGATTTGATGATGTGCGCGACGTAATTGCACGAGCTAAGGATTCGGAAGCGATGCGTACTTCGCCAGATTTTCTTTCTGTCTGCGCATCCTTTAAGAGAATTAAAAACATTCTCAACCAGGCTATGGAAAAGGGAGATGTCGTGCCCGATAGCGTGGTGCCCGACCGCTTCGCAGAGAAAGCGGAGATTGAGCTAGACGAACGGGCAAATGTCGTGAAGATTGCCGTAGAAAAACTAAGCACGCACCGCCAATATCGAGCTGCGCTGGAACAAATCGCCACCCTTCGCCCGCATGTTGATCTGTTCTTCGACAAGGTGATGGTGATGGTAGAGGATGAAGCCGTGCGCCGGAACCGGCTGGCGCTGATCGCGATGGTGCTTAGCAGCTTCTCCTCCATCGCTGATTTTTCTGAAATCGTGACCGGCTGAACGGCGGTATGATACTTTCATACCGTGGTTCCGGGGAAGAACATGACAACAACTCAGAAGCGAACCTTCAGTCTTCCGGCTTCTCAGGCCAAATATATTGACAAGCTTGTGAAGTCCGGCGGATACGCCTCCGGCAGCGAGGTGGTGCGGGCTGGCCTGCGCGCGCTCAAGGAGCGCGACGCGGCCATGGAGCAGTGGCTGCGGGACGAGGTGGTGCCGGTGCTGGATGAACTCGACGCTGATCCAACCCAGGTGATTACGGATGAGCAGTTGGCTGAAACTTTGCGTGCTGAGCACAACAGGCATTTGCGGAAGAGCGCGTGAAGCGCTCGGTCGTTTACTCCAGGCGGGCCGAGGCCGACTTCGTTTCCATCTTCCGATATATCGCTATGAAGAGCGGCTACGAACGGGCGCAGGCATATACCGCCAGAATCCGGACATTTTGCTTATCACTGGACACATTTCCTGAACGGGGAGAGTCGTGGCAGCAGGTCGCGAGCGGTCTGCGCGTAGCGGGCTTTGAGCGGCGCGTGTCAATCGCTTTTCGAGTGACGAAGGACCAGGTCACGATTGTGCGCGTGCTGTATGGAGGACGAGACCTGAATCGTGCTTTGGAGCAGGTATCTAAGTAATGCAATTCCTCGAACACGTTCCGCTCGCGCCGTACACCACCTTCAAAATTGGAGGCCCGGCGCGCTGGTTTGCGGAGGCGGCGACCGAGGCCGACATTCTAAAAGCAGTTGAGTTTGCGCGCTCGCGCAACCTGCCTCTTTTTCCGCTGGGCGGAGGCAGTAATCTGCTGGTCGCGGATGCGGGATTTCCGGGCCTGGTTCTGCACATTGCCTTGAAGGGGATCGAGCAGGAGAAAGAAATATTCACCGTCTCCGCCGGAGAGAACTGGGACTGCTTTGTCTCGCACGCGGTCGAGCGAGACTTTGCCGGAATCGAATGTCTCGCCGGGATTCCCGGCACCGTGGGCGGCACGCCGATTCAGAACGTGGGCGCATATGGGCAGGAGGTTTCGGAAACAGTGGTGAGCGTCCGCGCGCTCAATCTGGCCACGCTGGAATTTGAGGAATTCGCGAACGCCGCCTGCGGATTTTCGTATCGCCGCAGCATCTTCAATTCGACCGAGCGCGGCAAGTACATCGTGACCCGCGTCACCTATGCTCTCCGGGAAAGCGGCCAGCCGAAGATCGCCTACGCGGACCTGAAGCGCCATTTCCAAAATTCCGCCACGCCGTCGCTGCGCGAGGTGAGCGACGCCGTTCGGACGATCCGCCGCAGCAAGGGCATGTACATTGTCGCAGGCGATCCGGACTGCCGCAGCGCGGGCAGCTTTTTCAAGAATCCAATTGTTTCCGCCGAGCAATACGTGCGTATCGCCGCGCAGGAGGAGATCGAAGTTCCGCATTATATGGCGGCCGACGGCGCGGTAAAGATTCCCGCCGCGTGGCTGCTGGAGCGCGCTGGTTTTCATAAGGGATACGCGCTCGGAGAGGCGGGCATCTCCACCCGTCACACGCTTGCGCTTGTGAACCGAGGGGCCGCGAAGGCCGCCGACATATTCGCATTGCGCGATAGGATTACCGCCGAGGTTGAGTCGCGTTTCGGAATCCGGCTCGATCCGGAGCCGGTTTTGGTGGGCTGATTAAAGCACGCAGCGAAAGCTGGTGTGCGCGAGCGAGCTGTCCGGCGTGTTCGACGTCCGCGCGGCCACCCGGTAGCGGTTGCAATACGATTTGTGGCACAGGAACGACCCGCCTTTGAGCAAGCGGCCTGTTCCTGTAGGCGGCCCCTGCGGATTTTTGCGGTCGGCAGTGCGATGATGCTCCGCGTCGAACCAGTCGGCGCACCACTCCCAGGTATTGCCGGTGATTGAATAAATCCCGTAGCCGTTGGGCGGAAAGGCGTCAATCGGGCAGATGCCCGCGTAGCCATCCTCTGCGGTATCAACTTCAGGAAAATTCCCCTGCCAAATGTTGCACAGGTGCTCGCCGCCGGGCCGCAGCTTGTCGCCCCAGGGGTAAAGCTTTTGCTCCAGGCCGCCACGCGCGGCGTACTCCCATTCGGCTTCGGTGGGCAGGCGCTTGCCGGCCCAGCGAGCGTAAGCGGCGCAGTCGTTCCATGAGACGTGGACCACGGGATAATTCGCACGATCTTTAACGTCCGAGCCCGGACCTTCGGGCCTGTCCCATCGCGCTCCGGGGACCTTGCACCACCAAGGAGTTTGTGCAACCGTGTCCTCAACCAGTTCGCGAAAGCGCTCCTTAGGAACATGCGCCCAGAAGACGAACGACCAGCCAAAAACCTCGGCCTCGGTACGATATCCGGTCTCCTCAATAAATTCCCGGAACCGCTCATTCGTGACGGGGTAGCGGTCAATCCAGAATGGATTTAGAGTGACTTCTCGGACCGGGCCTTCGCCGTCGGCGGCAAATCCGTCGGGATAATCCGTGCCCATCAGGAACTTGCCGCCGGGCAACGAAACCATGCCTTCGGTGGAGGCGGTGCGGGTGGTCGTAGGCGCTTGTGACGCCGGGGCGGGGGCCTCATGGGATGCGGCGGGTGAGCAGCATCCTTTCGTCTCCGCGGGAACTATGTTGAAGCAGCCACTGCCCATGGAATCATGATAAAACACCGCCCGAACGGCGAGCGGTAAGGTTCCGAGTGCGTCTATAAGATTTAATCTCGCATTGGCAACAATTTTGAATACAATCAGGATGGCGAAAATTTTGTCGCCGATGAGGCACGATTTTCAGGGCGGGACGGCCGCCGCAATTCGGTTCCACGGGGGAAGAATGGCAGTCGCGAAAACAAAGAGATCATCAAGAGTTGGAGGGGTCAAACGCGAGCACGGCACCAGCGTGCTCACCGCATTGCATCAGGTCCGGGAATTGATCGTTCAGGGCAAGCTTTCGCCGGGCACGTGGATTGTGGAAGGCGAGCTGGCCAAGCGGCTGCACCTGAGCCGCACGCCCGCGCGGGCCGCTCTGCAGTGGCTCCAGCAGGAAGGCTACATTCGGGTCCAGCGCACGGCGAACAAATCGCGGATGATCGTAAGCCCGTTGACCAAAGAGGACGCGAACGAGTTGTATGCCGTCATTGGACGCATTGAGGGACTCGCCGGACGCATTACTGCCTCGCTTCCCAAGGCCGAGCGGATGGCCATTGCCGAGAAGTTGAAGGAACTAAACCGGCGGCTGGCCGAAATCAAGAACAACCCCGCCGAGCAGGGCGAAATTTTCGATATCGACCGTGACTTCCATCGTCTCGTGATCGAGTCCGGCGCCGGGCCGCGCCTGCACAATCTGCACAAGATGATTGAGCCTCAGGTTGAGCGCTACTGGCGCCTCTACGCAAGCTCCATCATCGGGAACCTGCAATACTCCATCGACGAGCACAACGATATCATCGATGCTCTCGTCACGGGCGACGCGAACCATATGGAGCGCAGCCTTCAAGTCAACTGGGAAAAAGGCCGCGAGCGGCTGGGCAAGGTGATTGACATCTTCGGCGAGCGCGGAAGCTGGTAGCGCTTCTCCCACGTCTCTTCGAGACGTGCGGCTCTGAAATCGCTTTGAGCTAAAAAAGGCCGGACCTTCGCAAGAAGGCCCGGCTCTTTTCATTGGGTTGTGGTTAAGTGGTTTTGGTCGCCGGCGGTTGGCTGGTCACGTTGCGCAGATACACCGAGTAGCGCTCGTCCATGATCCCATAAAGCGGAACCAGCGTATGGTGCAGTCCGCGCCCCTTGGTCTTGAACACCAACGGATTGCGGCGCGTTCCTTCGGTCCGCTCGAACCAGATCGTATTCGGATCAACCGGCGGCGGAGCTTCGGCGGCCTCACCGCGGCGGCGGCGCATGAAAGGCCGCATGTCCACCACGGGCATGTCGTATCCGTCTCCCCGGCCGCGCGGACCGCTGGGGCCGTAGATCATGGACGTGGTGAGGTCGTCGGTCCCCATCAGAGCGGCAAGGGTCAGCGGACCATACATCGCGGTCTGCACCTGCTTGTCATCCGGGGCCGGATCAAAGTGCAGCGTCAGCGGCACGTCGATGGTGACCACATCGCCGGCTTTCCAGTCGTGGTTCAGCGTCACATAGCTGGACGGCGTGGCCGAAACGCTTTGCTGCTGGCCGTTGATGGCCACGTTATAGCCGGCTGTGGCCCAGTAGGGCACCCGCAGCTTGAGAGCGGTGCTGCGCGAGGGCGCGCTCTCAATCTTCAGCGTGATCTGCTCTTCATTGGGGAACTTCGTGGTCTGGCTGAGCTTCAGGCCGCGCTCTTTCCAGTCAAGAACCGATGGAATGAACAGGTTCACGAACACGGAATCGTTGTCGTGAAAATAAATGGAGTTGTTCAGCTTGGAGTACTCTTCCGTTCCGGTCCCGGTGCAGCACCAGAAGGAATCAAACGGCGTGCCGAAGGTCTTGTACATGCCGGGTTCCAGCGAAACATAGTACATCAGCATTCCGTGGGGATCTTGTGTGCCGGAGCGAACGTTGTAAAGCACCCGCTCGTAGTAGTCGAACAGCTTGGCGTCGGGATTCTGCCCATAGAGGTGCCGCGCCAGTTTCATCATGTTGTAGGAGCAGCAGCACTCTTCCGCAGCTGGCCCCAGTTGGCTGGCAATCCCGTCCGGTTCGTGCCAACCTTCGCCGTTGCTGGTCCCGCCGGTGGAGTAGGCGTGGTGCTCCGTTACGATGCGGTAGAAATTTTCGCTGATGGACCGGAACTTCTGGTCGCCCGTCAGTTCGTATCCGCGCGCCGCGCCAATCACCTGTGGAATATGTGTGTTGGCGTGGAGCCGCGGCAGATCATCCTTGTTTTCGGCCAGCGGATCGAAGAAGTCGTGATGGCTAAAGCGCTGCGCCAAGTCCGCGTATTCCTTCTTGCCGGTGATGCCGTACAGGTTGAACAGCGACTCCTGCATCCCGCCGTATTCCACGTTCAGAATTCTCTGGAAGTCCGCATCGCTGATGGGCGTTACATAATCATGCGCCCAGCGGGCCATGCCTTCGGCAGTCTTCAGCGCCTGCTTGTTGCCGCAGTGCTGGTACATGTCGATATGGCCGGCCATGATCTTGTGGTAGGTGTAGAAGGGCGCCCACACCCGCTTGTGGTTGCGCAGGCGGTCGTAAAACTCCGTGGGATACGCGCCCAGATAACCGCTTGGCGCCTGGCACTCGGCCAGCATCGCCACCAGCTCATCGGCCTTGGTCCTCAGGTAATCATCTCCGGTGGAGGCATACATCAGTGCCGCGCCGGAAAGATAGTGCCCGATGAAGTGTCCGCGCAGCTCGCCCGTGGGCTCTTCCCATCCGCCCAGAGGATCAGCGGTTGAGGGAATGCCGGCGGTGACGCGAAACATGTGCGCCAGCCGATCATTGGGGAGCGAATAGAGCCAGCTCCGGTTCAGCTCTCTCATATCGTTGAAATGCCCCGGCAGCAGGCGAACGTCCTGCATGGAGAACGGCTCGGCCTTCCACGGCACCTTTTCCGCCACTTTGGCGTCCGTCAGGTACTGGACGGCTGTGTCCTTGCCTGTGCTCTTGCCCGGCTTCGTCTCCTGGGCTGCCGCTTTCGACGGCATCAGGGCCGCTGTTCCCAGCATTGCGGCCCCACCAAGAAATCCTCTACGACTTACCTTTTGATTCATGACTCGCAACCCTCATCTCTCTTCTCAGCGCGCCGAACTCATCGCGGTCACTGAAGAATACAATATTGCGTACAAATTAACATCCCGAA